>NZ_CAXAPD010000003.1:0-325561 GCF_963970515.1 Pseudomonas sp. RL_5y_Pfl2_73
CAACCGAAGCATTAGTGGCACTGGCCCGCAAGCTTGCCCGAGTAGTATTCGCCCTGCTGAAGAACCAGAGCGAATACTTACCGAAGGGCATTTAAGGGGTAGCCCTGCACCATAGAATCTCCCACAGTGGTTTTGTGTCGGACATAATTTTGTGTTCACTGGAGATTCTGTGTGGGAGCGAGCTTGCTCGCGATAGCGGTGGCTCAGCCCCAAAAATGCTGGCATGTGTCCCCCGGTCTTGCTCTTGCTCTTGCTTTAGATCTTGATCTGGGGCGCCCCGTTAACCACGCTGGCCGAACGCAGGCATTGCGCAGTGGGCACCTCGGCATGGATGCCGAGGTAGCCGCGCTGGGCCATGGATGGCCCTTCGCGGCGGCCCACGGAGCAATGCCGGAGTGAGGGCATGCCGAGCCTAGGCGAGGCACCGAGTGGTGGGGCAAAGCGCTTTTGGTTACTTTTGGCGCTCTTCCAAAAGTGACCCGCTGTAAGAGCGGAACCCTAAGCAGCCGTTACCGCAGCAATGGATATACACACCAAACCATGCCTCTCGGAACAGATAATCAGAATCTTCAATAATGGTGGCTTAGGTGAACAGCATTAGGTACAAGACGGGCCTTTTTATGCGGAGTGATTCTTGACACTGGCCAGTCAGCTTCTCTAGGATGCCGCTCATGCGCCGATTTAAACAGCTACTTGCGGGGCGCCAGGTGACTCAATCCAGTCGCCGATAGAAGCCGAAGACAAGGCTTCGAAATACCGCTAAAGCGCTGGTTCGGTGTTGCCTCTCACCTGCCATGCAGACTTTTGAGGCAGAGACACGACACGATGAACGCACCCAGCCCCCTAGTACGTCTTGCGCCGATTACGGCGAACCTTGTGCAACGCAATCCGAAAATTCTCCTGGGCGGCACTCACCAGCCAACGCTTTTGCGCTATCTCGACGGCTGGCCGCGTCGTAACCATGGGCCCGCTGCTTTCCTGATCCAGTTTGTCGAAGACGGCGAGTCACTGGCGCGGTTCGCCAATGACAGTTTCGACCTGGCTGTCATCCAGTCCCCCTGTGCGGCGGACGCTCCTGAAATGATCCGGCAGTTGACCCGTGTCGCCCGGCAGGGATTGATCACGCGCCGCTGAGGCGAGGATTACGGATACGCGATGTCCACGATGTAGACCCGTTTCTCGCCGGTAGGCGTCTGGACGCTGACCTCGGCATCCAGGGCCTTGCCGATCAATGCCCTTGCCAGCGGTGAGTCGATGCTGATCAGGTTCTGCTTCAAGTCCAATTCATCGGGCCCCACGATGCGATAGCGGGCTTCGTTGCCATCCTCATCCTCGACTGTCACCCAGGCACCGAAGTACACCTTGTTCGGATCGCTGGGTTTTTCACTGACCACTTTGAGCGCCTCAAGGCGCTTGGTGAGGAAACGCACGCGACTGTCGATTTCCCGCAGCATCTTCTTGCCGTAGGTGTATTCGGCGTTTTCCGAACGATCACCCTGGGCCGCTGCCTCGCTGACCGCCTGGGTCACCTGGGGGCGGCGCACATGCCACAGCTCATGGAATTCAGCGCGCATCCGCGCTTCACCCTCGGGGGTGATCAGCGCGGTGCCGGCGGTGCGGGGAGGGCGATAGCGGCTCATGGCAACTTCTTGTATTAGCGAAGCCGGGAGTCTATCAACCCTCGCGCAATACTGTCAGCGGGCTGGCATTGAGCGCTCGACGGGTGCCAAACACTCCGGCCGTGCCGATCAGCAAGGCCCCCAGCAGTGGCAATGCCAACAGCCATGGATGCGGATGCCAGGGCAGGTCGAAGGCGTACCGGTAAAGCACCAGGCTCACCAGTTCCGAACCCAGGGCCGCAAGCAGGCCACTGACGGCGCCGAGCAGGCCGAACTCGATGCGCCGGGCCTTGACCAGCAGGGGCCGTTCGGCGCCCAGTGCGCGCAATAGCGCGCCTTGGCGAATGCGCTCGTCGAGGGTCGCTTGCAGGCCGGAAAACAGCACCGCCATCCCCGCTGCCAGTACAAACAGCAACACATATTCCACCGCCAGGGTCACCTGGGCCAGAATGCTGCGCAGTTGCTCGAGCAAAGCCTCGACTTGCAGGATCGTCACCGCCGGAAAGGCTCGGGACAGGTCGACGATCTGTTGGTCGTGGCCCGGCGCCAGGTAGAAACTGGTGAGATAGGTCGTCGGCAGATCCTTCAAGGTGCCGGGCTGGAAGATCATGAAGAAGTTGGGCTGGAAATTGTCCCAGTTGATCTCCCGCAGGCTGGTGACCTTCGCTTCACGGTTGACGCCGCCCACGCTGAACACCAGGCGGTCGCCCAGTTTGATCTTGAGGTTCTCGGCCACCTTGCCTTCCACCGAAACCCCGGGGATGTCGTCCGGTGGCTGCTGCGGCCACCAGGTCCCAGCGGTGACGATGTTGCCCGCCGGCAGGTCCGCCGCCCAGGTCAGGCTCAGGTCACGTTGCAGCGCCCGGTCACCCGCCGAGTCCTTGGTGACGAACTCTGTCGCCGGTTCGCCATTGATGCTGATGAGGCGTCCGGGAACCACGGGGTAGAGCGGCGCCGATTGCGCCGACAGTGCCAGCAGCTTGTCGGTGAAGGCCTGTTTGTCGTTGGGCAGGATGTTCAGGGCGAAGTAGTTCGGGGCGTTTTTTGGCAACTGGTTTTGCCAGGTGTCCAGCAATTCGCCGCGTAACAGCGCGATCAACGCCATGGACAACAGGATCAGGCCGAACGCCAGGGCCTGGCCGGCCGCCGCCAAGGGGTGACGGAGCAATTGGCCGAGGCCCAGCCGCCAGGGCAGGGAGGCGCGGGCCAGCAGGCGACGCAGGCTCTGGAGCAGCAGCAGCAACAAGCCGCCAAGCACCAGGGCGGCCACGACGCCACCGCCCAGCAGGGCGAAGGTGAGGACCAGGTCCAGGCTCAGGCGCCACATGATCAGGCCCAAGGCGCCCAGCGCCGCACCGTAGATCACCCAGGAGCTGGAGGGGATCGGCAGCATGTCCCGGCGCAGTACGCGCAACGGCGGTACCCGACCCAGCGCTGCCAGTGGCGGCAGGGCGAACCCTGCCAACGCCACCAGCCCGGTACCGATCCCGGCGATCGCCGGCAGCAGGCCCCCCGGCGGAACGGTGGCGGGCAGCAGGTCATGCAGCAGGGCGAACAGGCCTAACTGGGCGATCCAGCCGAGCAGGGCGCCACTGATACTGGCGAGCAGGCCCAACACCGTCAATTGCAGGCTGAACAGCACCATGGTTTCCCGGCGTGACAGGCCCAGGCAGCGCAGCAGCGCGCTGGCATCGAAACGTCGGGTGGCAAAGCGGTTGGCCGAGAGCGCGACGGCGACGCCGGACAGCAACACCGCCACCAGGCTGGCCATGTTCAGGTAGCGTTCGGCCTTGCCCAGGGCACCACCGATCTGCCGGTTGCCGTCGCGGGCATCCTGCAAGCGCTGATTGGGTTCAAGGCCAGGCTTGACCAGGTCGCGGTAGGTTTGCAGCGACGGTGCCGGGCCACGCCACAGGTCGCGATAGCTGACACGGCTGCCCGGTTGGACCACGCCAGTGGCTTCCAGGTCCTTGAGGTTGATCAGCACCCGCGGGGTGAGGCTGTAGAAGTTGCCGGCGCGATCGGGTTCATACGTCAGTACGCGGCTCAGGCGCAAGGTCTGGTTGCCGACGTCGATGCTGTCGCCGATCTTCAGGTCCAGTGCGGTCAGCAGCCGGGCTTCGACCCAGGCCTCGCCAGGGTTCGGACGTCCGCCGGTTTCTTCCGGGGCGAACGGGGTTGGGGTGCTTTTCAGCTCGCCGCGCAAGGGGTAGCTGTCATCAGCCGCCTTGACGCTGGACAGCTGGATACCATTGTCGGTGGCCACGACACTGGAGAACTCCACGACCCGGGCGTGTTCCAGCCCCAGTTCGGTGCCGCTGCGGATCTGTTCCGGGCGGGCGGGAGAGCTGCCTTCGAGCAGCAGGTCGGCACCGAGGAACTCGGTGGCGCGCATCATCATCGCGCCGTTGAGGCGGGCACCGAAGTAACCGATGGCGGTACTGGCCGCCACGGCCACGAGCAGGGCGAAGAACAACACCCGCAACTCACCGGCGCGAGCATCGCGAAGCAATTGACGGACAGCGAGACTGAACAGGCGCAACAGCGGCAAGCGTGCCATCAAGGCTCCAGAGGGGCGACCATCTCGCCGGCTTCAAGTCGGATCAGGCGCCGGCAGCGATGCGCCAAGCGTTCATCATGGGTTACCAGCACCAGGGTCGTGCCGCGTTCCTTGTTCAATTCGAACAACAGGTCGCTGATGCGTTCGCCAGTGTGGCTGTCGAGGTTGCCGGTGGGTTCGTCGGCAAACAGCACGTCGGGTTCGGCGGCAAAGGCACGGGCAATCGCCACGCGTTGTTGTTCGCCGCCGGAGAGCTGACGCGGCGAGTGCGTCAGGCGCAGGCCCAGGCCGACGCGCTGCAACAGTTGGGTGGCCCGTTCGCGGGCATCCTTGCGTCCGTCCAGTTCCAGCGGCAGCATGACGTTTTCCAGTGCATTGAGGCTGTCGAGCAATTGGAACGACTGGAAGACGAAACCGACATGCTCTGCGCGGATCCGTGCACGCTGGTCTTCATCCAGTGCGCTGAGGGCCTGGCCGGCGAGCGTCACTTCACCGCTGCTAGGCAGGTCGAGGCCGGCCAGCAAGCCCAGGAGGGTGGATTTTCCGGAACCGGACGCGCCGACGATGGCCAGGCTATCGCCTTTGTTCAGTTCCAGGCTGAGTTCGTGCAAGATGGTCAGTTCACCTTCCGCGCTGGAGACCACTTTGCTAAGGTCTGTCGCGGTGAGAATGCTTGAGCCCATGGAGAGTCCGATGCGTGTGTGGTTTTTGAGTGCCGGCCTGGCCTTGATGTGCATGGCCCAGAACGCAGCGGCGGGTACAGTCCTGATCGTTGGCGATAGTATCAGCGCGGCTTTCGGCCTGGATACCCGGCAAGGGTGGGTGTCGTTGCTCGAGCAACGGCTCAAGGCCGAGGGTTTTGACGATAAAGTGGTCAACGCCTCCATCAGTGGCGACACCAGTGCCGGAGGTCAGGCGCGGCTGCCGGCGCTGCTTGCAGCCCATAAGCCGGACCTGGTGATCCTGGAGCTGGGCGGCAACGATGGCTTGCGCGGACAGCCGCCAACGCAATTGCAACAAAACCTTGCAGCGATGATAGACAGCGCCCGCGCGAGCGGTGCCCAGGTGCTTTTGCTGGGCATGCAACTGCCACCCAATTACGGACGGCGCTACACCGATGCCTTTGCTCGGGTCTATAGCACCCTGGCCGAGGAGAAAAAAGTCCCGTTGGTGCCGTTTTTTCTCAAGGACATCGGTGGCGTCCCGACCATGATGCAAGGCGACGGATTGCACCCGTCCGTCGCGGCCCAGGGCAAGTTGCTGGAAAATGTCTGGCCGACACTGAAACCGCTGCTTTGACGCTTTTCTACAGACGGGCTTTCGGCTAATGTGGCGCCCCCGATTTGGAGCCCCCGATGCCGCGTCCCGCCTGGTCCCTGTTTGCCTACCAACTGATCGAGCCTGACGAGCAGCTGGATCTGTTCGCCTGCCAGGAAGCACGGGTGCACCTGGTGACCCGGCAGTTGGAGCTGGGTGGCTCGGCCGACCGGACCCTCTGCGGCAGCCTGCTGCCGGCCCAGCCGCGCTGGTCGAGCGTCGATCGCAAGATTTTCCAGGATCAGCGCCTGTGCTCGTTGTGCCGGGCGATTCTGGAGTCCCAGAAGCGCGGCACCTCGCCAATCTGGCCGGAGCTGCGGTTCGAGCTGTAATCCGGATTCCCGACATGTCCCTTGTGAGCGAGCCTGCTCGCGATGGCAGCGGCACATTCAACATAAATGCAAGCAGACCCACCCACAGGGATTTGTGTCGAACCCTTCATCTGTGTGAGCGCCTGAAACAATGCTGTGCATCGGACGCCGCTGTACCGCTCTCCCCGAAATAACAGGTGGCAGTGTACAATCGCCGTTTTCATACCCCAGTTCGATCTGCGAAGGATTTCCCGGATGTTGCCGCGCTTGCCTGCCGTCGCCCGCTGCCTGTCTCTTGCCGCCCTGTGTGTGGTGGGCCCCGTTGCCGCCCTGGAGCTGCCTCTGCCACCGCCGGGTGAAGACATCGTTGGCCAGGTGCAGGTGATCAAGGCCAAATACGAAGACACCTTCGCCGACCTGGGCACCACCCATGACCTGGGCTACAACGAGATGGTCGCCGCCAACCCGGGGGTCGATCCCTGGTTGCCGGGCGCCGGCGCCGAGATCGTCCTGCCGACTCGCTTCATCCTGCCGCCGGGCCCGCGCGAAGGCATCGTGATCAACCTTGCCGAGTACCGTCTCTACTATTTCCCCAAGGGGCGGAACGTGGTCTACACCTTTCCGCTGGGGATTGGGCGCGAGGGCTGGGGGTCGCCGATCGCCCACACCAGTATCATTGCCAAGACGCCGAACCCGACCTGGACCCCGCCGGCATCGATCAAGGCCGAACACGCCGCTGACGGCGACCCGCTACCCAATGTCGTGCCCGCCGGCCCAGATAACCCGCTGGGTCCCTTCAAGTTCACCCTGGGCACCCCTGGCTACCTGATCCATGGTTCGAACAAGAAGTTCGGCATCGGCATGCGGACCAGCCACGGCTGCTTCCGGATGTTCAACAACAACGTACTGGAAATGGCCGGCATGGTGCCGGTGGGCACATCGGTGCGGATCATCAGCGAGCCCTACAAGCTGGGCTTGAGCGGTGGCAAGGTGTACCTGGAAGCTCACACACCGTTGGACGACAAGGGCAACCCGTCGGTGGTGGACAAGCACACCGCGGTGATCAACGCGATGCTCAAGCGTGAAGACATCACCAGCAACTTGCGCATGGACTGGGATGTGGTGCGGGATGTGGTGGCGGCCGAAGATGGCATGCCGGTGCAAATCGCTGTTCCGAATACCTCGACGCCGATGGTCACGAGCGCGCCGATCGATTTGCAGCAGTAAAGGTCTCGATAACAACCCGTCGACGTTTCGCGATGTTGGCGGGTTTTTTATTGCCTGGGAAAACACTGGGCAATAGCTCTCAAGTCAAAAAAAAGCCGACCCAAAAATGGGTCGGCTCGATAACAATCCCGAAGGACTATTACTTGCGGCTAGCTTTTTCCAGCATGCGCAGAGCACGCTCGTTAGCTTCGTCAGCAGTCTGTTGTGCTTTTTGAGCAGCAGCCAGAGCTTCATCAGCTTTACGATAAGCTTCGTCTGCACGAGCCTGGGAGCGAGCTGCTGCGTCTTCGGTAGCAGTCAGACGTGCTTCGGTTTCTTTCGATACGCTGCTGCAACCGGTAGCCAGAACTGCGGCCAGAGCCAGAGCAGAGAATTTCAGAACGTTGTTCATCGTGTTCCCCTTCAAGGACATTCTATTAGTGACTGTCTCCCCAGACTGAGGAGTTAGCCGGCGTACATACTACCCATTACTTGTAGTAAGTAAACTGACGTAGCGCAAGAAGCAAAAAAATTGTAGGCGGTGATTCTTTTTCGAGCAACTTTTCCAAGAGGTGTTTAAAAAATATTCACCCCAAAGCCCTTGGCTGGAGCGCGTCAACGAAAAAAAGTTCCGCAGCGGCGGAGAACTCTTGCAGCCCTCGCTAACGCCGTTGTTTATTGATTCTCCTACACTTTTGTACATTTTTTGTGCAGTGTCCCAGGCATCTTTATTGGTATTGGCGGTGACTTTAACTAGGCGCGCTCGTCTCAAGACTCAACAACTGGCGATGTTCAGCTATTGCACCGTGACCGACTGCAGCGCGCCCATGGCGCTCAATCGATAAACCCGACGAGGTTTACCCCTCGATGACAGGCGTGTCTTGAGCATTTACGTCATTGGTGCCTACTATTCACGACGTGCTCGGGTTTGAGCGGATCGGTTTTGGCGCTCGGTGACCAGGCAGGCACGGGGTGGCGTAGATGTTCCTTCGCCGGAAAAACATCGGTAAGGTAGGGGTCGGCATTCAGACCCGCGAGGAGTAGTGATGAGCGAGGCGGTTACCATCCACCATGACCAGGCCGGTCATCAGTTCGAGACCAATGTGGACGGTCATCGTGCCTATCTGACCTATATGGACCTGGGCAAGCAGACCCTGGATATCTATCGCACTTTTGTGCCCAACGCCTTGCGCGGCAGGGGCATCGCGGCGGCGTTGACCGAAAGGGCGCTGCAGTACGCCGAAGAAATGGGCTACACGGTGATCCCGTCCTGCTCCTACGTGGAGCGTTACATGGAGCGTCACCAGCGGCACGCGGCGAAACTCTGAGAAAACGGATTCCCATAAAAAAACGCCGGGCTGAAAAGCCCGGCGTTTTTTTGTGTCTGGAGGAGCGCAGAAGATCGCAGGCTTCGCCAACTCCTACATCCCGCTCCAAATATGCGTAGGGGCGGTGTAGGAGCTGCGTAGGAGCTGTCGAGTGAAACGAGGCTGCGATCTTTCTCAGCCACGCTGCCGCTTCGGCAACACATCCTTGAGCTTGGCATGCATGCTGCGCAGGGTGTTCTCGGTGGCGCTCCAGTCGATGCAGGCATCGGTGATGGAGACGCCGTACTGCAAGTCGGCGAGGTCTTTCGGGATGGCCTGGCAGCCCCAGTTCAAGTGGCTTTCGACCATCAGGCCGATGATCGACTGGTTGCCTTCCAGGATCTGGTTGGCCACGTTCTCCATCACCAGCGGTTGCAGTGCCGGGTCCTTGTTGGAGTTGGCGTGGCTGCAGTCGACCATGATGTTCGGTTTGATCTTGGCTTTGTTCAGCGCCTGTTCACACAACGCAACGCTGACCGAATCGTAGTTCGGCTTGCCGTTGCCACCGCGCAGAACCACGTGACCGTAGGCGTTGCCCTTGGTGGTGACGATCGACACGCCACCTTCCTGGTTGATACCCAGGAAACGGTGTGGGCTGGAGACCGACTGCAAGGCGTTGATCGCCACGGTGAGGCCGCCGTCGGTGCCGTTCTTGAAGCCCACTGCCGACGACAGGCCGGAGGCCATTTCGCGGTGGGTCTGGGACTCGGTGGTGCGCGCGCCGATGGCCGACCAACTGATCAGGTCCTGCAAGTATTGCGGCGAGATCGGGTCCAGGGCTTCGGTGGCCGTGGGCAGGCCTATTTCGGCCAGGTCCAGCAGCAGTTGACGACCGATGTGCAGGCCGTCCTGGATCTTGAAGGAGTCATCCAGGTACGGGTCGTTGATCAGGCCTTTCCAGCCGACGGTGGTCCGAGGCTTCTCGAAATACACCCGCATGACCAGGTACAAGGTGTCGCAGACTTCCGCTGCCAGCACCTTGAGGCGCTCGGCGTATTCGTGGGCGGCCTTGATGTCATGGATCGAGCAGGGCCCGATGACCACGAACAGGCGATGATCGGTGCCGTCCAGAATGTTGCGGATGACTTCCCGGCCCTTGGTCACGGTGCGCAGGGCAGTGTCGCTCAGGGGGATATCGCGCTTGAGCTGGTCAGGCGTGATGAGGGTCTCGTTGGAGGCGACGTTAAGGTCGTTGATCGGTAAATCAGCCATCGTGTTACTCGTCAGGTCACGGGTGCCGGCCGCCAGCGATCCCCGAGCGGCGGTGCACAGCGGATTTTAAGCGCGTCGGGGAGCCGAACCTTATCGCGTTACGAGGTGGCTCGACAATGGGCGAGGACGGGTTTAATGCCCTATGGGCTGGGGAAAAGGCTTTGGAGAGGGCCCTGCAACAGATTCGTGAACAGATGTAATGAAGATTGCACGCCATGCGGCTCGCGCTGATAGTGTGCAGGGGCCGTTTACCAGAGGAGTTGCAAAGATGCAGGCAGGCGTTAAACCGCGGATCGGGATGATCGGCACCGGGGCGATCGGTGGGTTCTACGGCGTGATGCTGGCGCGTGCCGGTTTTGACGTGCACTTTTTACTGCGCAGCGAATTTGCTGCCGTGGCCGACGCCGGTTTGCGAATCGACAGCGCGGTTCACGGTGAGCTGGCCCTCAACCCTGTCCAGGCGTATCGCTCGGCAGCCGACATGCCGCCCTGCGACTGGCTATTGGTCGGCGCCAAGACCACCAGCAATGCCGAGCTGGCCCCGGCCATTACCCAGGCTGCCGCTGATGGTGCAAAAGTCCTGTTGCTGCAGAACGGCCTGGATGTCGAAGACGCTCTTCGACCTTTATTGCCCGATTCGTTGCACCTGTTGGGTGGCCTGTGCCTGATCTGCGTGCATCGCGTCGGCCCTGGTGTCGTCACCCACCAGGCCCTTGGTGCGGTCAACGTCGGTTATCACAGCGGTCCTTGCGCCGATCAGGCACAACGCATGGTGATCGTCGAAGAGGCGACGACGTTGTTCCGCCGCGCCGGTATCGACGCCCAGGCCATGCCGGGCTTGCAACAGGCCCGCTGGCAGAAGCTGGTGTGGAATGTGCCATACAACGGCCTTTCGGTTCTGTTGGGCGCCAGTACCACGCCGTTGATGGCCAACGACCATAGCCGCGAATTGATCCAGGCACTGATGGGGGAGGTGGTCCGCGGTGCGCAAGCCTGCGGGCATCACATCGCGCCGGGTTATGCCGAGTATCTGTTCACGATGACCGAGAAGATGCCCGACTACTGGCCGAGCATGTACCACGATTATTCCCACAAGCGTGCGCTGGAGCTGGACGCGATCTATAGCCGGCCATTGGCGGCAGCGAAAGCGGCAGGGTGTGAGCTGCCGAAAATCGAAGCCTTGTATCAGGCGTTGGCGTTCATGGACCGATATAACCGCTGAGCGGGCGAAAGGAGAGCGGTATGGCAAACAACATCGACGACAAACTGGTACTGGCGATCTCGTCGCGGGCGTTGTTCGACCTGAGGGAAAGCCACAAGGTGTACTTGTCGAGTGGCGTCGAAGCCTATCGGCAATACCAGATCGAGCATGAAGACGAAGTCCTGGCACCCGGCGACGCCTTCGCCTTGGTGCAAAAGCTGCTGAACCTCAACGAGCATCTGGGGCGTGCCCGGGTCGAGGTGATCCTGGTTTCGCGCAACAGTGCCGACACCGGCCTTCGAGTGTTCAACTCGATCCATCATTATGGGCTGGCTATCTCGCGCGCGGCTTTCGTCGGTGGCCGCAGCCCTTACCCGTACCTCAAGGCGTTCGGTTGCGATCTCTTTTTATCCACCCACGCTGAAGACGTGCGCAGCGCCCTGGACGCCGGGTTTGCCGCTGCGACCATCCTGTCGGGTGGTGCCAGTCGCGCGGCCAGCGAGGAACTGCGCATTGCCTTCGACGGCGATGCCGTGCTGTTTTCCGATGAGTCGGAGCGGGTCTATCAGGCCGATGGGTTGGAAGCCTTCCAGGCCAGCGAGCGACAGGCCGCTCGCGAGCCGCTGCGAGGCGGGCCGTTCAAGGGATTCCTGGCGGCGCTCAATGCACTGCAGCGCGAGTTTCCCGAGGACGCTTGCCCCATTCGTACGGCGTTGGTGACGGCCCGTTCGGCACCGGCCCACGAGCGGGTCATCCGGACCTTGCGTGAGTGGGATATTCGCCTGGACGAGTCGTTGTTCCTGGGCGGCCTGACCAAATCGGCCTTCCTCGAAGCCTTCGCCGCCGATGTTTTTTTCGATGACCAGACCGGCCATTGCGAACTGGCCAGGGAGGTGGTCGCCACCGGTCACGTGCCCCACGGTATCAGTAACGAAATGAAGCCCTGACTGCCTCGGGTCCGGGGCATCAAGCCGCACGTCGCAGTCCCCGAGGCACTGCTAAGCTGAATCAATCTCCGCCATTTTGGCACGCGAGGAGGTCACATGATTCGTTCGATGCTGTACGCCACAGACCTGGGCCTGTACGCCCCTTATGTGATGCAGCATGCCTTGGCGTTAGCACGGACGTTTGAAGCCGAGTTGTATGTGGTGCATGCGGTAGAACCGATGGGGTTGTTCGCCGAGTCGGTGTTGCAAAGCTATCTCGACGAGCAGGCGCTGAACGAATTCCACCGCCAAGGTCTGAATACGGTGATGGCCAATATCGAACAGCGGGTGCTCGACAGTTTCCGCGAGGAGTTGGGGGAAGGGCAGCAGGACTTGAAACTGATCAAGTCGGTCAGGGTGTACCAGGGCGATCCTTCCCAGGTCATCCTGGAGCAGGCTGCGAAACTCTCCGTCGATTTGCTGATCGTAGGCAGTCATTGCCAAGGGGCAAGCGGTGAAACCCCCTTGGGCAGGACCGCTGCACGGGTATTGCAGTTATCCCGGGTGCCGGTCTACCTGGTTCCGCTGGTACAGCGCCGACGCCAGGGAGAGGCGTGAGGCTAAATAATGGCGCTTTATAAAAAGTTCTAGATTTATTGTCGAAACCTTTCATATAGTTATATACCGTCGCTGATGCCCGTGGCGTCCAACTGCTTTGAGGGATACATATGAAGCTTCAACAATTGCGCTACATCTGGGAAGTGGCGCACCACGACCTCAACGTTTCCGCTACTGCCCAAAGCCTTTACACGTCGCAACCTGGCATCAGCAAGCAGATCCGCCTGTTGGAGGATGAGCTGGGCGTCGAAGTCTTCGCCCGCAGTGGCAAACACCTGACCCGTGTGACTCCGGCCGGCGAGCGCATCATCACCACCGCCGGCGAGATCCTGCGCAAGGTCGAAAGCATCAAGCAGATCGCCCAGGAATTCTCCAACGAGAAAAAAGGCACCCTCTCGATCGCCACCACCCACACCCAGGCCCGCTATGCGCTACCGCCGGTGATCAGCAATTTCATCAAGCAATACCCCGAGGTGGCGCTGCACATGCACCAAGGCTCGCCCATGCAGATCGCCGAGATGGCGGCCGACGGCACGGTGGATTTCGCCATCGCCACCGAGGCCCTGGAGTTGTTCGGGGACCTGGTGATGATGCCGTGCTATCGCTGGAACCGCTGCGTGGTCGTGCCCCAGGGCCACCCGTTGACCAAGCTGCCGAAGTTGACCCTCGAAGCCTTGGCCGAATACCCGATCGTGACCTACGTATTCGGTTTCACGGGTCGCTCCAAACTTGATGAAGCCTTCAGCCATCGTGGCCTGACGCCGAAAGTGGTGTTCACCGCCGCCGACGCCGACGTGATCAAGACCTACGTTCGCCTGGGCCTGGGCGTGGGCATCGTTGCGAAGATGGCTGTCGATACCAAGCTCGACAGTGACCTGGTGGTGTTGGATGCCAGCGAGTTGTTCGAATCCAGTGTGACCAAGATCGGCTTCCGGCGCGGCACTTTCCTGCGCGGTTTCATGTGCGATTTCATCGAGAAATTTGCACCGCACCTGACCCGGGAAGTCATGGCCAAGGCCATCCAGTGCCACAATAAGCAAGAACTCGAAGAGTTGTTCGACGGCGTCGAGCTGCCGGTGCACTAATACCCTTCTAGATCGCCTCGGTGACAGCGAACTGTTGCCGGGCGCCCGCTACCACGATCTCTACTTCATCCCCTTCGAACTTGCCCAACAGGCCGCGGCCCAGCGGTGAGCGAGGGGTGATGACGGTGATCGGCTGGCCCACCAGCGAGACCTTCAGTCCCGCTGCATCCGGCCCCAGGAACAGCCATTGCTGACGGCCGTCCTCATCTTCCAGCCCGATCAAGGTGCCGACCTGAATACCGCGCTGCTCGTCGTAAGGCCTTAGCGTCAGGTTCTGGCAGAGGGTGAGGGCCTGGCGGATTTCTTCCATGCGCCTGGCTTGTCCGGCGGCGAGGTAGGACGCCTCCAGGCCCAAGGTGTCGTACTTGTTCTCGGCGATGTTTTCTTCGTGGGTCGCGGTTTCGTAGGCGGTTTGTGCGGCGCGCTCGGCGATGTCGAGATCAATCTTGAGCTTGTCGAGAATCAACTGGTGGACGGTCTGTTTATTCATGATCATTCGCAGAATTGCAGCACATTGGCGCGGCTTTTTTCACTGGGCGCATTCTGGTCCTGTTGCAGCCAGAACTGGCACTTGGGGTTGGACAGGTTGTGCGGATTGCTACGGGCCTGATCGAGCGCCTGGCGCTGCTCGTTCCTTTGCAGGTTTTGCTGATATTGCTCGAACATCGGCGTGGGTGGCTCTGGGGGTGGTTGCACCGCCGGTGGTTGCGCCAGTTGATGGATGGCGGCGGCCACGGGCGCCAGTGGTTCGTTGAACACGAATCTGGACAGCAGCCAGCCCGTCAACACGATGGCAAGGAACCCCAGCCACAGGCCCAGGGCAATGCTGAAGGTCAATTGCAAAGCCGTGAGGCGCGAGGGTGTCGAGTGATCGGGCATGGCTGCTTCCTGGCAGGGTCATGGGGCTGGCGGTGATTGTCGCATGAAGATTAATCGTCGTCGGCTCTTCTGCGTCATCGGTTTATTCGGGACAATCAGGCCTTTGCCACAGGGAGTCGGGAATGACCGTGCGTTGGGATATTTTTTGCACCGTCGTCGATAACTATGGCGACATTGGTGTCACGTGGCGCCTGGCTCGGCAGTTGGTGGCTGAGCATCGATGCGCGGTGCGGCTATGGGTCGATGACCTGCGTGCCTTCGAACGACTGTGTCCGGAAATCGACGTCACCTTGTCCGAGCAATGGCAGCAGGGCGTGCAAGTGTGTCACTGGCCCGTGGAGTGGGCGCCCACCGAAGCCGCCGACGTGGTGATCGCCGCGTTTGCCTGTCAACTGCCGAGCGCCTACATGGATGCGATGGCCACGCGCCAGACGACGCCCCTGTGGATGAACCTCGATTATTTGAGCGCCGAGGACTGGGTGATCGGTTGTCACGGCCTACCGTCGGTCAAATACAAGCACGTGCAGAAATATTTCTTTTTCCCGGGCTTCCAGGAAGGAACAGGTGGCCTGCTGCGTGAAGCGGGTCTTCTGGAACGCCGTCGGCAATTTCAGCAGGATGCCGAGGCGCAACGACTGTTCCTGCAAGGGCTGGGGGTCGAGCGTGCACCGGATGTCTGCCTGATCTCGCTGTTTGCTTATGAGAACGCCGGGTTGGCGAGTTGGTTTGACGCAATGGCCGCTGATGCCCAGGCGTTTCATGTGCTTGTTCCCGAAGGACGGGTGCTGGGTGATGTCGAGCGTTGGCTCGGGGTCGATGACCTTGAGGTCGGTGCGGTACATCGACGCGGCGCACTGACGGTGCAGGTGTTGCCGTTCATTCGCCAGGACCAGTACGATCAATTGTTATGGTGTTGCGATTTCAACGCCGTGCGTGGCGAGGACTCCTTCGTACGCGCCCAATGGGCCGGCCGACCGTTGCTCTGGCACATCTACCAGCAGGAAGAAGACGTCCACCTGGAAAAACTCGAGGCGTTTCTCAGGCTCTACAATCAGGGGCTTTCGCAGGCGACGCAAAAAGCGATCAGCGGTCTTTGGCGGGCCTGGAATGCCGGCCAGGACATGACCGAGCATTGGATAACCATCCGTGAGCAGCAGCAGGAACTGGCCGAACATGCCCAGGCGTGGTGTCTGGAACAGGCCTCGCGAGCCGATCTTGCCGCAGCGCTGGTGAAGTTTTATGTAAATTGGATATGATACGCGGCCTAAATTTTTGTAAATCCCATCCAAATTCGGATATTCGCAATGAAAACTGGTAAAGAACTGAAACCCGGGACCGTGATCCGTCTCGAAAACGATCCTTGGCTGGTTCAGAAAGCTGAGTTCACCAAGTCGGGTCGTAACAGCGCGATCATGAAGACCAAGCTGAAGAACCTGCTGACCGGTTACAAAACCGAGAAAGTCTACAGCGCCGACGACAAGCTGGACGACGTGATCCTCGACCGCAAAGAAGCGACCTTGTCCTTCATCAGCGGCGACACCTACACGTTCATGGACACCACTGACTACACCATGTACGAGCTGAACGCCGAAGACATCGAAAGCGTTCTGCCGTTCATCGAAGAAGGCATGACCGACGTCTGCGAAGCCGTGTTCTTCGAAGAGCGCCTGGTTTCCGTGGAACTGCCGACCACTATCGTGCGTGTAGTTGACTACACTGAAGGTTCCGCTCGCGGCGACACTTCCGGCAAGGTCATGAAGCCTGCCAAACTGAGCAACGGTACTGAGCTGCAAGTTGCTGACTTCATCGAGATCGGTGACAAGATCGAAATCGATACCCGCGAAGGCGGCTCCTACAAAGGCCGCGCTAAATAAGCGAAGCCTTGTGGACGAAAAAGCCCGACCATTGAGTCGGGCTTTTTTATTTCAGGACTACACCCCTAATTCCCGTGGCGAGGGAGCTTGCTCCCCGCTGGGCCTGTAGGAGCTGTCGAGCGAAGCGAGGCTGCGATCTTTCCCAGACACTTGAGTTTCAGCGAAAGGTTAAAAGATCGCAGCCTTCGGCAGCTCCTACAGCGCAGCCCAGCGGGAGCAAGCTCCCTCGCCACAAAAGCTTCGGCGTGCAGTCACTTCAGGTGCTGCTTGAGCTCTTGCGACACCTGCAGCATCGCCGAACGTACCGCGGGCACCTGGCTGACCACGTTGAGCAAGCCATAATCGTGGATCATGCCGTTGTAGCGTACGGCCGTGACGGGTACACCGGCCGCGTCCAGCTTGCGGGCATAGGCTTCACCCTCATCGCGCAAGACGTCGGCCTCGGCAGTTTGTACCAGCGCCGGCGGCAGACCCTTGAGTTGTGTGGTGCTGGCGCGTAACGGCGAGGCATAGATCTCGCTGCGTTGCCCGGCATCGGTGGTGTAGCTGTCCCAGAACCACTTCATCATGTTTTTACTGAGGAAGTGCCCTTCGGCGAACTGGTTGTAGGACGCCGTCTCGAAGCTGGCATCGGTCACCGGCCACAGCAAGGCCTGGAAACGGATCGCCGGCGTGCCTTTGTCCTTCGCCATCAAGGCCACCACCGCCGCCATGTTGCCACCGACGCTGTTACCCACCACGGCCAGGCGTTTGCCGTCGACGTTGATCTGCTTGCCGTGTTCGGCCACCCATTTCGTGGCGGCGTAGGCCTGGTTGATCGCCACCGGGTAACGCGCCTCGGGTGAGGGCGTGTAGTTGACGAACACCGCAACAGCGCCCGAGCCCGCCACCAGATCCCGAACCAGGCGTTCGTGAGTCGGGAAGTCGCCCAATACCCAGCCGCCGCCGTGGAAGAACATGAACACGGGCAGCTCGCCCTTGACCCCGGCTGGGCGAACGATGGTCAGGCTGATCGGCTGGCCATCGACCTGGATGGTTTTCGCGCTGATGTCGGCCTTGGGCAAGGTCAGTTTCACCCCCGCCTGGGCACCCACCAATACGGCGCGGGCGTCCTTGGGCGACAGTTGCTCCAGGGGCTTGCCGGTGCCGGCATTCAGCGCGTCGAGAAACGCCTGGGTGTTGTGTTCGACGATGCCGTCGGCGAAAGCACTGCTGACGCTGAGGGCGAGAAGGGTGCCGGTCAAGGCTTGGCGGAGCGTGTTCATATGCATCTCCTTAGGTTCGAGTCCAGGCGTGGGTCAGACGGTGACGTGCAGGCGCACATCAACGTTGCCGCGGGTGGCGTTTGAGTACGGGCAGACTTGGTGAGCCGCCTCGACCAGGCTTTGCGCGTCGGTCTGGTCCAGCCCTGGCAGACTGATGTGCAGGTCGATGTCGAGGCCGAAACCGCCGGGGATCTGGCCGATGCCGACATGGGCGGTAATCGAGGCGTCGTCCGGGATCTTGAGTTTGCTCTGGCTGGCAACGAATTTCAGTGCGCCGATGAAGCAGGCCGAGTAGCCGGCGGCGAACAGTTGCTCAGGGTTGGTCGCCGCACCGCCTGCACCGCCGAGTTCCTTGGGCGTGGCGAGTTTGACGTCGAGGATGTTGTCACTGGAGATCGCACGACCATCACGGCCGCCAGTGGAGGTTGCGATTGCGGTGTAGAGAGTTTGCATGATGAGAGCCTCGTTTCTGGGTTGGCGTTGCTGCGCTAAATGTTTGCGCGCTAAGTAAGTGCGAAGAGAATGTATAGCGCTAATATTTTGCGCGCAAGATAAATTTTTGAGGCGAGTCGAATTTGCGCCACTGAAAGGGCGTGTAACCCTTTAACTAGAGCTGTTTTAGAGGATTTGGTTTTTTTGACGCTAGGCTGAACGCTACCTTCAGGCTCGCCATCAGTCGCCCTGTGGGAGCGGGCTTGCTCGCGAAAGCGGCGGGTCAGTTAAAGATGATTCAGGATGTGCCACCGCCTTCGCGAGCAAGCCCACATTGGATCTGCGGCGTTCACTGCATCCCAGGCTGACTCTGGGCTTGTGGGGGCGGTGGTGCGCCTGGAATTGGAATTAGAGGCTGTCTTGCAAATGCCCGCGCAGCGCTTGCAGGTCAAGCTGCAGCTTCTTCAACTGCTCCAGACTCAAGCCGCTGGCGGCGAGGATGCATTGGGGGATATCGAGGGCTTGTTCGCGCAGGGCGCGGCCCTGTTCGGTGAGTTCGACAATCACCACGCGTTCGTCTTCACGGCTGCGGGTGCGGCTCAGCAGGCCTTCGGCCTCCAGGCGCTTGAGCAGTGGCGTCAGCGAGCCGGGGTCTGTCAGCAGGCGCGTGCTGATTTCACCGACGGTCAATCCGTCCTTTTCCCACAACACCATCATCGCCAGGTATTGCGGATACGTCAGGCCCAGGGCCTGTAGCAGGGGCTTGTAGACTTTTGTCATCAGTAGCGAGGTGGAGTGCAGGGCGAAACAGACCTGGTTGTCGAGCAGCAGGGCTTCGCAGGCTTCGGGGGTGTCGCGGAGGGTGTTCATGGCAAAACCTTCAATCAATGATCGTTACGAATCTAGCGGGCGAATCTTTAATGCGCCAGATAATTCTGATGCCCTGAACAGCGGTGACGTTTCCCCTCCGGCACCGACTGCGTAGGATAAGCATCCTGATGAAAGGGGAATCGTCTTGTTCGAATTTGTGCAGTTTTTGGTGTTTGGTGCCGTGCTGGGCACCTTTGGGGGATTGTTCGGGATCGGTGGCGGCCTGATTGCCATTCCGGTGCTGGGCGTCTGGTTCGGCCTCGACCAGCAACTGGCCCAAGGTACGGCACTGGTCATGGTGGTGCCCAACGTGATGCTCGCATTGTGGCGCTATCACCAGCGCAATCGCATCGAATTGCGTCATGTCCTGCCATTGGCTTCCATGGGGTTCTGCTTTGCCTGGCTGGGTTCGATCTGGGCCGTGGGGATCGACGCGAACAGCATGCGGATCGGCTTCGTCGCGTTCCTGATCGCGCTGACACTCTACAACCTGGCCCGCATGTTCGCCGCCAACGCACCGACTTCGGCGCAGATGCGGTATGGCTGGCCCTGGCTCGGCGTGCTCGGGGCGGCATCCGGCATCATGGGCGGTTTGTTCGGTGTTGGTGGGGCTGTGGTCGCGACGCCGATCCTGACCAGCATTTTTGGCATCAGCCAGGTGGTCGCCCAGGGGTTATCCCTGGCGCTGGCCTTGCCCAGTACCGGCGTGACCCTTGCCACTTATGCGTTTCACCATGAGGTGGACTGGAGCATCGGCCTGCCGCTGGCCGTCGGTGGCCTGCTGAGCATCAGTTGGGGGGTGAAAGTCGCCCACGCCTTGCCGGAGCGATTGTTGCGCGGGCTGTTCTGCGGTTTCCTGGTGCTGTGCGCGGTGCTGCTCGCCTTTAAAGTTTGAAGCCTTCGACGATGTGCTCGGCCAGGCACTCGGTGATCGGCGATGGGTTATGCAGGTTACGGATCAGCATGATGCTGGCCTCGGGCAGTTCCGGCAGGTCTTCAGCTTCGCCCAGTACGCGCATGTCCGGGGTCAGCAGGCTTTCCAGTTGCGCCGTGATTGCCAGGCCGGCGCCGACCACCGCCATGAGCGCTGACAGGCTCGAGCTGTTGTACGCCACGCGATAGTCGCGGCCCATGGCATCCAGCGCATTGCAGGCCCATTGCCGGCAGAAACAGTCACTGTTGAACATCGCCAGCGGCAATGGTGTTTGTTCATGGACGTTGAAGCAGGCGGCTTCGGCCCAGACAAAGCGCTCCTTGCGCAGCAACTGGCCGATTTCGTCCCCAGGTTTACGGGTGACGATGGACAGGTCCAGGTCCTGGCGCAGCAGCAACTGTTTGGACGACTCGCAGTGCACTTCAATTTCGATCAGCGGATAGAACTGGGCGAAGCGTTGCAGGACGCCTGGCAGGAAGCGCATCACGTAATCGTCCGGCGTGCCGATGCGCACCGTGCCGACCATGTGCGGTTCACGCAGGGTATTGAACACCTCGCTGTGCAGCTTGAGGATCCGCCGAGCGTAGCCCAGCAGCACCTGGCCTTCGGCCGTGAGCTTGACCTGGCGTCCATCACGCTCGAACAGCCGCCGTTGCAATACGTCTTCTTCCAGCCGCTTCATCTGCATGCTGACGGCAGACTGGGTGCGATTGACCAATTCCCCGGCCCGGGTGAAACCACCTTGGTCGGCGATGGCGACAAAGGTTCGCAGCACTTCCGTATCGATGCTCGGGTAACTCGACAATTGATCAATCTCCGAGATGTATTGCATAAGAAACATTCGTTGGATTGATCTTATCGTTAGCGCGAGACTTGATCCATCCCCACGGAGGACATCACGATGAAAGGTCAAAAAGGTTATCTACTGATAGACAAACTCTCTCACGGCTTTTCAGTCAGCGCCCTGCTGCACAAGTTTAGCCGCTGGTACGAATTGCACCACGAGCGCGAGCTATTGGCCGGAATGAGCGACGAGGCGCTCAAGGATATTGGCGTGAGTCGTGCCGACGTGGAGCAGGAAGTGGTTCGGCCGTTCTGGGACGACCCCATGCACAAATGAGCCATCCTTTCCTACACAAACCCCTTATTGCTGAGGTAAGTTGCGAGCAGAGAAGGAGATCTCCATGCCCGCGACGCTGTCCTTTACCCTCAAACAGGCCCGGCGTCTGGCGTTGGCCGCCCAAGGATTCGATGGGCGGTCACCGCCAGCTTCGGTGCAACCCTTGCGCCTCAACCGCCTGATCGAACGCCTCGGCGTCCTGCAGATCGACTCAGTCAATGCGTTGGTGCGCTCGCATTACCTCCCGCTGTTCTCTCGCCTCGGTCACTACAATCGCGATTTGCTCGATCAAGCAGCCTGGAGCCAGGGCAGGCGTCGCACGCTGTTCGAATACTGGGGCCATGAAGCGTCGCTGCTGCCGATGTCGATGTATCCGCTGATGCGCTGGCGCATGAATCGGGCGTCGGGTGGCGAAGGGATTTATCAGCAGTTGGCGCGTTTCGGCCAAGAACGCCAGGATGTCATCCGCCGCGTCCTGGCGTCGGTCCAGGAGCAGGGCGCCCTAGGTGCTGGCAGTTTGTCTACGCGCCAGGAAAAGGCCGGGCCGTGGTGGGACTGGAGCGCGGAGAAGCATGCGCTGGAGTGGCTGTTCGCTGCGGGCGAAGTCACGGTGGCGGGGCGGCGCGGGTTCGAGCGGCTCTACGACTTGCCCGAACGGGTGCTGCCGGCCTCGATCCTGCAGCAACCGTTACTGGACGAGGCCCAGGCCCAACGCGCCTTGTTGCTACACGCAGCCGACGCCTTGGGCATTGCGACCGAGAAAGACCTGCGCGACTACTTTCGCCTCGCTCCGGCCGATAGCCGCGGGCGGTTGGCTGAGTTGGAGGAGGCCGGGGAACTGCTGCGCTGCCAGGTGCAGGGCTGGAAGCAGCCGGCCTGGTGCCGACCCGCGGCGAAAATTCCTCGCAAGGTCGCCGCCAGTGCTTTGCTGTCGCCGTTCGACTCGCTGGTCTGGGAGCGCGGTCGCACCGAGCGGTTGTTCGACTTTCGCTACCGGTTGGAGATCTACACGCCCGTGGACAAGCGGGTGTATGGCTATTACGTGTTGCCGTTCCTGCACCACGAACGCATTGCGGCGCGGGTGGACCTGCGGGCAGAACGGGCCTTGGGGCAGTTGGCCGTGCATGCCGTGCACGAGGATGCGTCGGGGCTGGACGAGGAGGGGATGCAGGCCTTGGCGCTGAACCTGAGGCGCATGGCCCGGTGGCTGGGGCTGGAGCGGGTGCAGCTCAATTGTCAGCGGGTGAGTGGGGGGCGGCTGGCCCAGGCATTAGCTCAGTCAAGTGGTGACTGAACTGGCCATTTCGCGAGCAAGCTCGCTCCCACAGGGATCTGCGGTGACGACAGCTGTCCGCGGCAGATCTAATGTGGGAGCGAGCCTGTTCGCGAAGCAATTGAACAGGCGAAGAAGAGCCTAGCGCCGAACCTGCTTCAACGTCTCGGCAATCAAAAACGCCAGCTCCAGCGACTGATCGGCATTCATCCGCGGGTCGCAGTGGGTGTGGTAGCGGTCCGACAGTCCATCCTCGGTAATCGGGCGTGCGCCGCCGATGCATTCGGTGACGTTTTGCCCGGTCATCTCGATGTGAATCCCACCGGCATAGGTGCCTTCGGCTTCGTGGGCCTGGAAGAACTGCTTCACTTCACCGAGGATCTGCGCAAAGTCCCGGGTCTTGTAGCCGCTGCTGGCCTTGATGGTGTTGCCGTGCATCGGGTCGCAGCTCCACAGCACTTGCTTGCCTTCACGCTGCACCGCGCGCAACAGCGGCGGCAAGTGTTCGCCGACCTTGTTGGCGCCCATCCGGGCGATCAGGTTCAGCCGGCCGGGGTCGTTCTGCGGGTTGAGCACGTCGATCAGGCGAATCAGGTCGTCGGGGTCCATGCTCGGGCCGACCTTGACCCCGATCGGGTTGTTCACCCCGCGCAGGAATTCGACATGGGCGCCGTCCAACTGACGGGTGCGGTCGCCGATCCACAGCATGTGGGCGGAACAGTCGTAATAGTCGTTGGTCAGGCTGTCACGGCGCACGAAGGCTTCTTCGTAGTTGAGCAGCAACGCTTCGTGGGCCGTGAAAAAACTGGTTTCGCGTAGTTGCGGCGAGCTGTCCATGCCGCAGGCGCGCATGAATGCCAGGGTTTCGTCGATGCGGTCGGCCAGGTGGCTGTACTTTTCCGCCAGGGCCGAATTGGCGATGAAATCCAGGTTCCACTTGTGCACCTGATGCAGGTCGGCGAACCCGCCCTGGGCGAAGGCGCGCAGCAGGTTCAAGGTGGAGGTGGACTGGTGGTAGGACTGCAGCAACCGCTCCGGATCCGGTACACGGCTTTTTTCGTCGAAACCGATGCCGTTGACGATGTCGCCCCGGTAGGCCGGCAAGGTCACGCCGTCAATGGTCTCATCATTGGCTGAGCGCGGCTTGGCGAACTGCCCGGCCATGCGTCCGACCTTGACCACCGGGCAGCCGGCGGCAAAGGTCATGACGATCGCCATCTGCAAGAGCACCTTGAAGGTGTCGCGGATCTTGGCCGCCGAGAATTCGGCAAAGCTTTCGGCGCAGTCGCCGCCTTGCAGCAGGAACGCCCGGCCTTGGGTCACCTCGGCGAACTGACGGCGCAACTCCCGGGCTTCACCGGCAAACACCAGTGGCGGATAACTGGCCAGGGTCTGCTCCACCTGCAACAAGTACGCGGCGTCGGGGTAGCGGGGTTGTTGCTGGATCGGCAGGGCGCGCCAGCTGTCAGGGCTCCAGGGTTGGCTCATCATGATCTCTAGGTGATTTACGCTCGGACGGCCATGTTATCAGCAAATTAGTGCGTGACCTGCTCCGGTTGCTTCGCGGACAATCGCGTCTTTGTTCCGTATACGCAGGCTCAAGCCGGCACGACCACCACCAGGAGATGAAATGACAGAGGAGCGCGTCGAGCATTTGCTCGCCGAGGTGCATGACGAGTTCGGCATGATTCGCGTATTCGAGGTGGCCGATTACCGGTTTCTCGAGTTTGGCGATGCCATTGAGCAGAGTTGCGTGTTCACAGCCGATCCGAGCTGGCTTGAATATGACTATACCCGCGCCATGCTCATCGGTGCGTTGTGTCACGAGCAGCCGGAAAGTGCGCTGTTTCTGGGGCTGGGCGCCGGGACGTTGACCCAGGCCTGCCTCAAGTTCCTGCCGTTGGAAGATGTCGAGGCCATCGAATTGCGCCCCGACGTGCCGCGCCTGGCCATCGAATATCTGGGGCTGGATGACGATCCGCGACTGTACATCCGCGTCGGCGATGCACTGGAGCTGCTTGAAAGCGCCGAGCCGGCGGACTTGATTTTCGTTGACCTCTATACTGATGTCGGTCCCGGTGTCGGGCACCTGGCCTGGGGTTTCCTGGAAAACTGCCAGAAACGCCTCAATCCGGGCGGCTGGCTGGTGATCAACCAGTGGGCCACCGATGACGGCAAGCCATTGGGGGCGGCGCTGTTGCGCGGTTTGTACAACCGTCATTATTGGGAGCTGCCGGTGAAGGAGGGTAATGTGATCCTGATTGTGCCGGCGGACCTGGACCAGGAGCTGGACATGCAAGGACTGGTCGCCAGGGCCGAAGGGCTGGCGCCACGACTGGGCTATTCGTTGCAGTCGTTGATCAAGGCGATCCGCCCGGCGACTTGAGCCCCGTCCAAGGTGTGACAACCCGTCGTGGGAGCAAAGCTTGCTCGCGATGAACACAACTCAGTACCTGCGCAAATCGCGGTGCCTGCATCGCGAGCAAGCTTTGCTCCCACAGGTAAAGATGAACCGTTTTAGCACCCCATTCCCGTAACGCAGGGTCTCTGTAAAAAATACGGTTGTACCGTTAACCCCAGGCCCTGTGACAGCGAGCCCCATAACCGGATTTGGTAATAAAAAAAGCTCCCTTTTTGGGCGAATTCCGGTATAGTGCGCGCCGGCCTTTAGCCGGGCCGCGTCAAGGTAGCGCAATTCCCCGAAGTCAGCTTCGGTTGCATGTCCGCACAACGGATGCTTCCACGACGTTCTTTTTCATTCATTCGTTTTCGCAAATCCCCGCCGACAAAGCAGCCAGGGCGACTCTTGAGTCTCAACACGGCATGCGCAGCTTTGGAGCATGGGTCTTTGCGGATGCACTTAGAGGCAGACCCATGACCCAGGAAACCGGCGGCTTCGCCGCTTTTAATCTCAACCCGAACATTCTTGCTGCCGTCACTGCGACCGGCTACGAAGAACCTTCGGCGATTCAGCAGCAATCGATTCCGATCATCATGGCCGGCCACGACATGATTGGTCAGGCGCAAACCGGTACGGGTAAAACCGCTGCGTTCGCCCTGCCGATCCTGCATCGCATCGATCCTGCCAAGCGCGAACCGCAAGCCCTGATCCTGGCGCCAACTCGTGAGTTGGCGTTGCAAGTAGCTACCGCTTTCGAAACCTACTCCAAGCAAATGCCTGGCGTGACCGTTGTGGCCGTTTACGGCGGCGCCCCGATGGGCCCACAACTGAAAGCCATCCGTAATGGCGCGCAGATCGTTGTCGCCACTCCGGGTCGTCTGTGCGACCACCTGCGTCGTGACGAAAAAGTCCTGGCCACCGTGAACCACCTGGTTCTCGACGAAGCCGACGAAATGCTCAAGCTGGGCTTCATGGATGACCTGGAAGTCATCTTCAAGGCCCTGCCGGCGACTCGCCAGACTGTTTTGTTCTCGGCCACCCTGCCGCAATCGATTCGTGCCATTGCCGAGCGCCACCTGCGCGATCCGCAACACGTGAAGATCCAGACCAAGACCCAGACCGTCACCGCGATCGAACAGGCTCACCTGTTGGTTCACGCTGACCAGAAGACGTCTGCCGTTCTCAGCTTGCTGGAAGTGGAAGACTTCGACGCCCTGATCATGTTCGTGCGCACCAAGCAAGCGACCCTGGACCTGGCCAGCGCCCTGGAAGCCAAAGGCTACAAAGCCGCTGCGCTGAACGGTGACATTGCCCAGAACCAGCGTGAGCGTGTGATCGACTCCCTCAAGGATGGCCGCCTGGACATCGTTGTGGCGACCGACGTTGCTGCCCGTGGCCTGGACGTTCCACGCATCACCCACGTATTCAACGTGGACATGCCGTACGATCCGGAATCCTACGTTCACCGTATCGGCCGTACCGGCCGTGCTGGTCGCGAAGGCCGTGCGCTGCTGCTGGTTACCCCTCGTGAGCGCCGCATGCTGCAAGTGATCGAGCGTGTGACTGGCCAGAAGGTTGCTGAGGTTCGCCTGCCGGACGCCCAGGCCGTTCTCGATGCCCGCATCAAGAAACTGACCAACAGCCTGTCGCCACTGGTGGCTGACGCCGAATCGACCCACGGTGATCTGCTCGATCGCCTGACCGCCGACATCGGTTGCAGCCCACGCGCCCTGGCCGCCGCCCTGCTGCGCAAAGCCACCAATGGCCAAGCGCTGAACCTGGCTGCAATCGAGAAGGAACGTCCCCTGGTGCCGAACAACGCACCACGTGGCGATCGTCCTGAGCGCACCGGTGACCGTCCGGACCGTGGTGATCGCGAGCGTCGTGCTCCGATCCCGCTGGCCGAAGGCCGTGCTCGCTGCCGTACCGCGCTGGGTGCCCGTGACGGCATCGCCGCCAAGAACCTGCTGGGTGCCATCCTCAACGAAGGCGGCCTGGCCCGCGAAGCGATCGGCCGCATCCAGGTGCGTGACAGCTTCAGCCTGGTAGAGCTGCCGGAAGATGGTCTGGAGAAGTTGCTGACCAAGTTGAAAGACACCCGTGTGGCAGGCAAGCAGCTTAAGCTGCGTCGCTATCGCGAAGATTGATCGGCTCTCGGGCTGATTGATCGAACATAAAAAATCCCCGACTGGTTCGGGGATTTTTTTCGCCTGTCGTTTGGTGTTCCTTCAGGTTGATTGGCGTTGTCCCGTTCGCGAGCAAGCCCGCTCCCACAGGTGATTGCAGTGAGCGGCGTATTTGCGTGCGCTGCAGTCCAGTGTTGGGGCGGGCTTGCTCGCGAATGGAGCGACTCGGTCAATCAGTCGAACCGATAGATGTCCATCCCCAGCGTCCCCATCGTGAACCCTGCATGGGCAACGCTGAACTTGCCCCCTGCACCCCGGGCAAAATACAGCGGCAGCAAGTGCTCATCGCTGGGGTGGCTGCGCACGGCGTTCGGTGCTTGGCGACGGTAATCATGCAGCGCCGTCTCGTCGTTGGCCGCCAGCTTCTCAACCATCCAATCGCGAAAGGCCTTGGCCCAGGGCTCAATGCTGTCGGGGCCGGCGTTCCCGTTCAGGTCGCGCAGGTTATGGGTGATGCTGCCGGAACCGATCAGCAAGATATCCTGCTGGCGCAGGTTTGCCAGGGCTTGGCCGACCTGTGTCTGCAACACCGGTCCCTGGCGGCTGGGCAGGGAAACCTGCACCACCGGGATGTCGGCCTCGGGGTACATCAAGGATAATGGCACCCAGACACCATGGTCGGACGGCCGTTGAAGGTCGAGGCGTGCCGGCAGGTGCGCGGCGTTGAGCATGTCTGCGACTTGCCTCGCCAGTTGAGGATCGCCAGGCGCGGGGTAGCGCACCTCATACAGGGCGGGTGGAAAACCGCCGAAGTCGTGCCAGGTGTGCGGCTGCGGATTGGCGCTGACCAACGGTTCATTGCTTTCCCAGTGGGCGGACACGATGACGATGGCCTTGGGCTTGGGCAATTGAGCGACCAGGCGAGCCAATGCCGGACCGCTGTCGCCGGGTTCCAGGGCGAGCATCGGAGAGCCATGGGAGATAAACAGGCTGGGCAGCATGAAGGGACTCCTGAGCGTTAAGATGGGGTCATCTTCCGTTAGGTCAGTGATCTAAATCTAATATAAGTTTCAACCCGTTTTTATCGAATTCTTTGGAGTGAATCATGGAGCCCGAGTTTTGGCACAAGCGCTGGTCATCCAACCAGATTGGTTTTCACTTGCTGGAGGTTAACCCCTACCTGCAACGTTTCTGGCCGCAACTGGGGTTAGAGCGGGGCAGTCGGGTGCTGGTGCCGTTGTGTGGCAAAAGCCTGGATCTACTGTGGCTTGCCCACCAGGGGTATTCGGTGTTGGGCGTGGAATTGTCGGAAAAAGCCGCCACTGATTTTTTCCTTGAACATCAGCTTGAGCCGACCATCAGTGAAGAGGGCGCATTCAAGGTGTTTCGGTCCGGTGATATCGAAATCCGTTGCGGTGATTTCTTTGCCCTGGGCCCGCAGGACGTGGCCGATTGCACGGCACTGTACGACCGCGCTGCATTAATCGCGTTGCCGGTGCCGATGCGGGAACGGTACGCGGCTCATCTGCAGAAGATCCTGCCCGATGGGGTCGGCTTGTTGATTACCTTGGATTACAACCAGGATGAAATGCCTGGCCCACCGTTCTCTGTCGGGGATGATGAGGTGCAGCGGCTGCTGGGGGATGTCTGGCGGCTGGAGGTCTTGCAGGAACAGGATGTACTGGGAGAGAGCTGGAAGTTTTTGCAGGCAGGTGTGAAGCGGCTGGATGAGCGTGTTTATTGGCTGTCCAGAGGTTGAAGCGGTGGTTGTGCTGATGCCATTGGGGGTGGCCTGGATTTTGTTGATCGAGTACATATCCGTTGCTGCGGTAACGGCGGCTTAGGGTTCCGCTCTTACAGCGGGTCACTTTTGGAAGAGCGCCAAAAGTAACCAAAAGCGCTTTGCCCCACCACTCGGTGCCGAGCCTAGGCGAGGGCACGAAGTGGTGGGGCATGAAGCGTTTTGCTTACTTTTGCGCTTCTCAAAAGTGAGCCGCTGTAAGAGCGGAACCATAAGCAGCCGTTACCTAAATAACGGATATACACACCAAAACAACAAAACCAAAAAAAACGGCGCTCCCCATTTCTGAAAGAAGCGCCGTTTGTTCTAAGTGAACAACATTACTGCGGTTTTTTGAGCCCAGCTATCAACCCCGACGACGCAGTGCGTCAATACGCTCTTCCAGCGGCGGGTGACTCATGAACATGCGAGCCAGGCCCTGCTTGATGCCACCGTTGATGCCAAAGGCATTCAGGGTGTCGGGCATGTGCACCGGTAAGCCTTGCTCGGCGCGCAGGCGTTGCAGGGCACCGATCATGGCGCTGGTGCCGGCCAGGCGTGCACCGGCGTCGTCGGCGCGGAATTCACGCTTGCGCGAGAACCACATGACGATCGTGCTGGCGAGGATGCCCAGTACCAGTTCGGCGAAGATGGTCGCCACGTAATAGGCAATGCCCTGGCCTTCTTCGTTCTTGAAAATCACCTTGTCGACGAAATTGCCGATGATACGGGCGAAGAACATCACAAAGGTGTTCACCACGCCCTGGATCAGTGCCAGGGTCACCATGTCGCCGTTGGCGACGTGGCCGATCTCGTGGGCCAGCACGGCCTTTACTTCATCGGGCGAGAACCGCTCGAGCAAACCCTGGCTGACGGCGACCAGTGCGTCGTTCTTGTTCCAGCCGGTGGCGAAGGCGTTGGCCTCGTAGGCCGGGAAGATACCGACTTCCGGCATCTTGATACCGGCTTCGCGGGACAACTGCTCGACGGTTTGCAGCAGCCATTGTTCGTGGCGAGTGCGCGGTTGGCTGATGATCTGGGTGCTGGTGCTCATCTTCGCCATCCACTTGGAGATGAACAGCGAGAAAAGGGAACCGGCGAAACCGAACACCGCACAGAAAATCAGCAGCTGATTGAGGTTGAGATCAACCCCATTGGCCGCCATGAACCCGTTGAAGCCGAAGAGGCTCAGGGTGATGCTGGCAATCAGCACGACCGCCAGGTTAGTGGCCAAGAACAGCAGGATGCGCATCATGGTTGTGAAAATCTCCTCGTGCTAAAGATGTAGCGTTATGCGGGGTATATAAGGTGCCGCCGCAGGCTATTCAACTCGCCGACTATTTCAAACTGTGTCCTACAGCCGTCCTAAATGTTTGAAAGACTTTTCTGAAAGTGACTGAGGAAAAAATATGGTGCCTACCCCCCCCGTGAACGTTGAGCCGGGAGCCCATTGGCTGTCCAGCCCCTAGTGTAGAAGGCCTTGCGTAGTCGGCAGAGCGGATATGTTGCTGAATCAAACAGCGTGCGAGGTGAGGACTCCCCGCACGCTGTCTGGCTTATTGACGGTAGGACTTGAGGAAGTTGCCGATCCGGCCAATGGCCTGATCGAGGTCATCGACCCGCGGCAGGGTGACGACGCGGAAGTGATCCGGCCACGGCCAGTTGAACGCCGTGCCCTGGACCACCAGCAGCTTCTCGGACAACAGCAGGTCGAGGACAAACTTTTCATCGTTGTGGATCGGGCAGACCTTCGGGTCGATCCGCGGGAAGGCATACAGCGCGCCCATCGGCTTGACGCAACTGACGCCAGGAATGTCGTTGAGCAGTTCCCAGGTTCGATTGCGCTGCTCCAGCAGACGGCCCTGGGGCAGGATCAGGTCGTTGATGCTCTGGTAGCCGCCCAGCGCCGTCTGGATCGCGTGCTGGCTTGGCACGTTGGCACACAGGCGCATGTTGGCCAGCATGTCGATGCCTTCGATGTAGCTCTGGGCGTGATGCTTGGGACCGGAAATGGCGACCCAGCCTGAGCGGAAACCCGCTACCCGATAGGATTTGGACAGGCCGTTGAAGGTCAGGCACAGCAGGTCCGGTGCCAGGGAGGCAGTGCAGATGTGCACGGCATCGTCGTAGAGGATCTTGTCGTAGATCTCGTCGGAGAACACCACCAGGTTGTGCTGGCGGGCCAGTTCCAGCATGCCCAGCAGCACTTCCCTGGAATACACGGCGCCGGTCGGGTTGTTCGGGTTGATGATCACCAGTGCCTTGGTGTTGGGCGTGATCTTGGCCTTGATGTCCGCCAGGTCGGGAAACCAATCGGCCTGTTCGTCGCACAGGTAATGCACCGGGTTGCCACCGGACAGGCTCACGGCAGCGGTCCACAGCGGATAGTCCGGCGCCGGCACCAGCACTTCGTCGCCATTGTTGAGCAGGGCCTGCATGGACATCACGATCAGCTCGGACACGCCATTACCCAGGTAGATGTCCTCGATGCCAACGCCTTCGACCTGCTTCTGCTGGTAGTACTGCATCACGGCCTTGCGGGCGCTGAACAGGCCCTTGGAGTCGCTGTAGCCCTGGGCGGTCGGCAGGTTGCGGATGACGTCCTGGAGGATTTCATCGGGCGCTTCGAAACCAAAGGGGGCCGGGTTACCGATGTTCAGCTTGAGGATGCGATGGCCTTCCTCTTCCAGGCGTTTGGCGTGCTTGAGCACCGGGCCGCGAATGTCGTAGCAGACGTTGGCGAGCTTGTTCGATTTGCTGACCTGCATGGCGATGTGTTCCCGAAAATGAACGATCCAGGCGGCGTATGAACGGCCGTACTGGGAATCCTGCGTCTGTGCCCAGGCCTGACGCGGCATAGGCGCCACAATCCGTTTGAATGCGCATGACGTGAATGCCAGACTGGCGTCTGACGAGGCGCAATCATACGTGCCACCCGATCTGCGGAAAAGCATCGGATCGGGCTTTTTCAATTGCCGAGGTAGGACGATGGAAAAGTTGGACAAAACTCTTGAAGAATGGCGCTCCATGCTCGACCCGGAGCAGTACAACGTCTGTCGGCTGAAGGGCACCGAACGGCCATTTTCCGGTAAGTACAACGCCACCAAGACCGACGGCGTGTACCACTGCATCTGCTGCAACGAGCCGTTGTTCGATTCGCAGACCAAATTCGATTCCGGTTGTGGCTGGCCGAGTTTCTACGCGCCGATCGAGGGCAGCGCGGTGGTGGAGGTACGGGACGTCAGCCACGGCATGATTCGCACCGAGGTGGTCTGCGCCAAATGCGACGCCCACCTGGGCCACGTCTTCCCCGACGGCCCGCCGCCCACGGGTTTGCGGTATTGCATCAACTCGGTGTGCCTGGATCTGGTCCCTCGAGAATAATTCGCTGGGAGCAAAGCTTGCTCGCGAAACAGGGCGCCCGGATCTGTGAAAGACCGCATCGTCTTCATCGCGGGCAAGCTTTGCTCCCACAGTCTGTTGTGTGGAGCTTTTCGATAATTAAATTGCATGCAATTTAATTGCTCGCTATCTTCAGACTCCTCTTCTTCCCATCTGGAGCCTTGTCATGAGCGACAACCTGCTGAGCATCCCATGCACCACCATCAAGGGTGAGCAAAAGACCCTCGCCGATTTCGCCGGCAAGGCAGTGCTGGTGGTCAACACGGCCAGCCAGTGCGGGTTTACCCCGCAGTACAAGGGGCTTGAGGCACTGTGGCAGACCTACAAGGACCAGGGCCTGGTGGTGTTGGGTTTTCCCTGCAATCAGTTCGGTAAGCAGGAGCCGGGCAACGAGGGGGCGATCACCGAGTTCTGTGAGCTGAACTTCGGTGTGAGTTTTCCGCTGTTCAAGAAAATAGAGGTCAACGGCGCCAACGCCCATCCCCTGTTTGTCCAGCTTAAACAGCGGGCTCCCGGCGTGCTGGGGTCCAAAGGCATCAAGTGGAATTTCACCAAGTTCCTGATCGGCAAGGACGGTCAGGTGGTCAAGCGTTTTGCCCCGACCACCAAGCCCCAGGACCTGACTGGCGAGATCGAAGCGCTGCTCAAATGAATGACCTGTCAGTCGATTCGCTGAAACTCGACAGCCAGTTGTGCTTCAAGCTGTACGCTGCTTCGCGTGCAGTGATCCGTGGCTACAAGCCAATGCTCGATCAACTCGGCCTGACCTATCCGCAATACCTGGCGATGCTGGTGCTGTGGGAATGGCAGGACATGGCCCCGCCACAGCCGACGGTCAAGGCCCTGGGTGAGCGTTTGCTGCTGGACTCCGGCACGCTGACGCCGCTGCTCAAGCGCCTGGAACAGCTGGACCTGGTCCAGCGCCAGCGTTCGGCCCGGGACGAGCGAGAGGTGCACTTGAGCCTGACGACGGCAGGGCGAGCCTTGCGTGAACAGGTCGGTCCGCTCAAGGCCCGCCTGTTGTGTGACAGTGGCGTTGATCTGGACCGCCTCGGAGCGTTGCGAGACGGTCTCGATCACCTGTTGGGCCAGATCAAAGCACTGACGTAGTCGGCACCCACTGGTCCAGCACTGCCGCCAGTTCTTCGCGTCGGAATGGCTTGGACAGGTAATCGTTCATGCCGGCCGCACGGCAGCGTTCGCGTTCCTCGGGCATTGCGTTGGCCGTCAGGGCGACAACCGGCAGGTCCGACCAACGCCCGCTTTGGCGGATCTGTCGGCTGGCCTCGTAGCCATCCATCACCGGCATGTTGCAGTCCATCAACACCAGGTCGAACACCTGCTGTTCCAGTTGATCCAGGGCTTCGGCGCCATGGGCCGCGACGGTGACTTCGCAGCCCAGCTTTACCAGCATCCCCTTGGCCACCAGTTGGTTGACCGGGTTGTCCTCCACCAACAGCACCCGTCCACGCTTGGACGGCGCCAGGGTTTCGATCTGTGTCTCATTGATGACGGTCGCCTCGCTTTGCATGGCGCGCCGCAGAATCTGGTACAGCGCATGGCGCGCCAGTGGCCGGGCCTGTTGTATCAGCGGGGCGAGGGCGGCGGCTTCTGCGCTGGGCATGAAGCTGCCATAGGCGGTCACCAGCAGGATCGGTGCGTCAAAGGTTGGCCGCAGGTTGAACAGGCATTCCGGGCAGTCGGTAATCAGTACGTCGGGCGTGAGCCCCAGCAACCCGTCATCGATGGTGCGTTGCACATAATCCAGACCCCACCCCGGCAACAGCATGCTCAGCAACTCGGCCAGCCCGCTGCTGTTGGCGGTGATGGCGACGACGTTGCCGCGCAACGGTTCGACCGGCGTGGCCGGGAGATGGCAGGGCAGGGGCAGGTCGGCACAGAACTGACTGCCAAAGCCGGCTTCGGAACTGATGGTCAACCGGCCCTGCATGGCTTCGCAGAGGTTGTAGGTCAGTGCCAGGCCCAGCCCGGTGCCACCAAACTGGCGGGTAATCCCGGCGCCGGCCTGGGTGAACGGCTGCAGGATTCTTGCCTGAGCTTCCTGGGGAATACCGATCCCTGTGTCGCAGACCTCGATGCGCACGCCACCTTCGTAATGACTCAACTTCAGGTCGACCCGGCCGAAGCGCGTGAATTTCAATGCGTTGGACAGCAGGTTGCTGACGATCTGGCGCACCCGCGTCGGGTCGCCGAGTACCTGCGCCGGGAACTGCGGATCGATCAGGCAGGCCAGCTCGACACTGGGGGCCGCGTTCTGGGAAAGCAGGTTGGCGGTGTCCTCGACCAGGGAGCCGAGGTCGAACGGGATGCGTTCGAGCTCCAGTTGACCGGCGTCGAATTTCGACAGATCGAGGATGTCGTTGAGCAGTTCGACCAATACCTTGCCCGAGTCATGGGCAATCGATAGCTGCTGCTGTTGTTCGGCCGTCAGGGGACCGTCCAGGGACAGGGCAATCATTCCCAGCAGGCCGTTGAGCGGTGTGCGGATCTCATGGCTCATGTTGGCGAGGAACACAGAGCGGGCTTCGGCCATGTCCAGGGCCGTGCGCCGGGCCACTTCCAGTTCCTCGTTGGACTGGCTGAGACGGGCATTGATGGCCTTGAGTTCGGCGGTGCGTGCCGAGACGATGTTCTCCAGTTGCGCCAGGTATTCGGTGAGGCGATTTTCGGCCGTGCGCCGCTGCTGGATTTCGGTGGAGATATTTTCGAATTGTTGGTTGGCGACGGAAACCAATACGCCGATTTCATCGGACTGGTGGCCGGAGGGACATTCCAGGTGGTTCTGTTCGCTGCTGCTCGGATCGCGGCTGCTCAGTTCGCGGATGACCCGCACCAAGGGCTTGGTCAGCATCACGTAGAACAGAGCCAGCAGCAGGCCGGTCAGGATCAGGCTGCGGGCGAAGCCGTTGAGCAAGGTGACCTCGGCACGGCGCAGGAAACGACTGCCGAACGCATAGGTGTCGACGTCCAGTCGCAGTGTGCCCAGGGACTCGGCGGGCAGGTGATCCAGGTAGAGCCGGTCCTCGAACTGACGCTGGGCGCCGAACAGGAAGTCGCTGATGAACCGGTTGCTGCTTTGCAGCTCGGGCCGCTTGACGCTGGCGAGCACGGTATTGTTGTTGTCGACCAGATCGGCCCCGATGATGGCCGGTGAGCGCAACAGGCCCATGGACAGCTCCTGGGCGAGTTCGGCGTCGATGTTGTAGGCGATGCGCGAGGCCGGGTTGTGGCTGATTTCCAGCAGCGAGAGGATTTCACGGTTGATCGACGCGTCTTCGCTGGCATAATCGATGCCGATCTGCATCAGGCTGAGCAAGGTGCCCAACACAAAGCCCACCAGGACGGTCAGGCGGGCCTGCTTGTAGGAAAGCCGTTGGGTGAATTTGATGTCCATGGGGTGATGAGCCACTTACGTTTCCCTTCGCCAGTCAAGCATAGCTGATCATCTCTGAAGTCCGCTGCAGCCGGTGTGTATTGTGTGAAGTAGACCCGCCACTGGATACGGCGTTTCGTTGCTGTAGCGCCATCATTACTGTGAACCTGTCCGAGGAGAAGACGTGGACTCGCGATTGAATGCTTTTCTTGAGCGTGCCGATGCCGTGCTGGCCCGGATCGAACCTTTGCTGCCGGCGCCCCGACCCGCCATCGATTGGACCCAGACCCTGGCCGCTCGTTGGCAGCGCGATGGGCGCAGCGGCTACCTGCTGCCGCTGCAGGTCAGCCTCGACATGCGCCTGTCGGACCTGATCGGCGTGGACCGCCAAGTCGAGCAACTGGGCCGCAACACCCGTCAGTTCATCGATGGCATGCCCGCCAACCATGCCTTGCTCTGGGGCTCGCGTGGCACCGGAAAGTCGTCTCTGGTACGCGCCCTGCTGGCTGAACATGCCCAGCATGGCCTGCGGTTGATCGAGATCGAACGCGATCACCTGGCCGATCTGCCCCGCGTGGTCGAACAGGTTGCGAAACTGCCCCAGCGCTTCGTGCTGTTCTGCGATGACTTGTCGTTCGAATCCGGTGAAGGCGATTACCGGGTGCTCAAGAGCGTGTTGGATGGATCCCTGGAGCAGGCGCCGGACAACGTGCTGCTGTATGCCACCTCCAACCGTCGTCACCTGGTGCCGGAAAAGGAAAGCGACAACGAGAACTGGAAACGAGTCGACGGCGAACTTCACCCCAGCGAAGCGGTGGAGGACAAGATCGCCTTGTCCGACCGCTTTGGCCTGTGGCTGTCGTTTTATCCGTTTACCCAGGAGCATTTCCTCAACGTGGTGGAGCACTGGATCGGCGAGCTGGCGGCCAAGGCCGGGCTGGCCTGGCAGCGCGACGAAGCGCTGGATGTACTGGCGGTGCGCTGGGCAACCGGTCGCGGCAACCGCAACGGACGTTGCGCTTATCAGTTTGCCCGTTATTGGGTAGGCCTGAAATTGTTGGAGCACAAGGCATGATCGATTTGAATGGCACCGGAGTCGGCCTTGACGGCTACGCGTTGTTATCGGCACAGCTGGAGTCCTTGCTGGCCGATGAGCATGACTTCATCGCCAATGCCGCGCAGTTCTCGGCTTTCCTGTCCAGTCAGCTGGATGATCTGAACTGGGCCGGTTTTTACCTCAATCGCAACGAAGAGCTGGTCCTGGGACCGTTCCAGGGCCAGATCGCCTGCGTGCGGATCCCCTTTGGCCGCGGCGTGTGCGGGACGGCGGCCGCGACCCGGCAGACCCAGCGCGTCGAAGACGTCCATGCCTTCGCCGGGCACATCGCCTGCGACAGCGCGTCGAACAGCGAGCTGGTGGTGCCGCTGGTCAAGGACGGGCGCCTGATCGGCGTGCTCGACCTGGACAGCCCGAAACTGGCGCGCTTTACCGAGCATGACCAAGCCGGCATCGAGCAGTTGGCCGCGATCTTCCTGCGCCTGACGGATTGCTGACTCGCTTTCTGTAGGCGCGGGCGAAGGCTCGGGCCGCGTTCGGACGATCTTTTGATCTTTCGCTTGGGATTCAATTTGATCTTTCGCTTGAGATTCAATCGGCAGTGGAAAGATCGCAGCCTCGCTTCGCTCGGCAGCTCCTACAGGAATGGCTTTCATGCCTTCAACCCTGCCTTGAGCAGCAGGCTGTGGGGATCGACTTCATCGATCTGGTGCGGGTCGAGGAACTGGTTGGCGTAGCTCAGGTAGATCTTTTCATCGATGAACAGCCCGAACAATTCGGGATCGATATGGGCGTCACGGCACATGGTGGCCATGATGCCCAGGGCCTCGCTCAGTTTCTTCGCTTTTTTGTAGGGGCGGTCGGCTGCCGTCAGCGCTTCGAAAATGTCGGCAATGGCCATCATGCGCGCCGGCAGGCTCATCTCTTCGCGTTTGAGGCGCTTGGGATAACCACTGCCGTCCATCTTCTCGTGATGACCGCCAGCGATCTCCGCGACGTTGTCCAGGTGACTGGGGAAGGGCAACTGGCTGAGCATCAGGATCGTCTGCACCATATGATGGTTGATGACGTAGCGCTCCTCGCGGGTCAGCGTGCCCCGAGGGATGCTCAGGTTGTAGAGCTCGCCGCGGTTGTATTTCCAGGCCGGTACATCGAGCTGGAAGCCCCACGGGTTGTCCGCCGGGATCAGTTCGGCCGCGTGGCGCTCGAGCAGATGCTCGGGCTTGTCTGCCAGCAGCGATTCAGTGACCGGTAGTGTCGGCTTGAGTGTGCGGTCCTGGCGTCGGTTCTCTTCCCAGGAAACCCCCAGGCGATCATCGAGGGTCCGGGTCCACGGGCGTTGGGCAATCTGTTGCAGGCGTTGCAGATCGGCCTCGGCCATGGCTTCGGAACCCAGGTTGCAGCGGGCGACGAAGGTAAAGTCGTCATCCAGGGCCGTCAATGTCGCGTCGCGCTGCTGCGCCAGGGAGGACAGCTCGCCGCCGCTTGCCACGGCCTGCCAGTAATCGACCCAGGCGTCGCGCTTGAGCACCTCGAAGCGGGTGCGTATCTCGTGGATCCGGTCGTTCAGGGTCTCCAGCTTGGTGGCTTTGTCGACCACGTATTCGGGGGTGGTGACTTTGCCGCAATCGTGCAGCCAGGCGGCGATGTGCAGGGCTTCCCATTCATCCTCCGTTGGCCGATAGGCGTTGAATGCCGGCGCCTGGCTGGCAGCGGCGGCCTGAGCGAGCATCAAGGTCAGGACCGGCACCCGCTGGCAATGGCCGCCGGTGTAGGGACTCTTGGCATCGATCGCGCCGGCCAGCAATTGGATGAAGGCGTCCAGCAACTGCTTTTGTCTGGCTTGCAGACGCTGACCCTCGATGCTCACGGCGGCGACACCGGACACGGCCTGCAGGAAGGCGATGCGATCGGGCTGCAGTTTTTCCAGGTCGGTTTCGGTGCCGCTGTCGGTGATCAGCAGTACCAGTACGCCGACGGTTTCCTGGTGTCGATTGCGCAGGCGAATACCGATCAAGTGGACCCGCGGCGAGTCCAGTGCCCGCAGGACGCTCTGCAGATCGGCCGCCTGTTCGAAGCCGAGGGAGGTCACGAGGTTGTCCGAGGTGGCCAGTTGCTGGAGCCATTGCGGGCTGTCGCCAGTCTGTAGCTCATGACTGCGCAGCTTGAAGGCGTTGAGGTCCCTGGGCGTTCCATCGATTACCAGCCCATACGGCTTGACCCGATTGTCGTCGTTCTCGCGCAGGTAGATCAGGCCGGCTTGGGCCTGGCCGATCTTCACGGTTTCAAATAACACCCGCTCCAGCAACGGGGCGAAGCGGGTTTCAGCACGCAGGCTGGCGGTGATTTCAAAGAAACTCGCCAAGGTCTCTTTCATGCGCGCCATCGATACGCTCAACTGGTCGACCTCCAGCACGGGGGAGCGACGGGACACCGGATAGTTGAAGTCAAAGCTGCGAATGGCATCGGCCTCCTGCACCAGTTCACGCAAAGGCTTGACCAGAATCCGGGACGTCAGCCAACCCAGGGGCAGGCACAGCAGCAGGGTGGCGAGGGTGATGAGCGCGCCTTGCCAGCGCATGCGATAGGCATTGTCCAGCAGCTCATCTTCAGGGACCAGCAACGCCAGTTCCAGGCCTTGGGGCCCGCCTTCCTGCATGTGGCTGCGAGAAACGATCCACTGGCGTCCGGCCGCTTCCAGGCGCGTGGTGTCGGTGTTGTCATCGAGCGCAGCGGCGATGGCCGGGCTGAGGTCGCGGGCTTTGATCAGGCGTGCCGACTGGGCGTCGGCGAGTAGCCGGCTGCTGTCGGGATAGCCCACTGCGTTGCCCTTGGGGTCGAGCAGGACGACTTCGGTGCCGGCGGTCACCTTATGTTTGGCCAGGGTCTGGGACAGGGCCGCCAGGGTCAGGTCGGCGCCGATGACAGCCTGCTCGCCACTGCGTCGGGCGAGGGTGGTGCCGACGTTATGGGTGGAGAAAAAAACGTAGGGCTCGGTGGTGATCTGCTCGGTGCTGCCGGCGGCGTTGCGAAACCAGCTGCGGCTGCGCGGATCGTAGCGCTCGTCGGCAACGTCCCGACGCCCGATGAGCGTCAGCGTCTCGTCGTAGAACAGCGATTGGGATTGAACCGGGTCTTGCTCGGTTGCCCGCTCAACGGTCCAGACCTGGTAGGCCGCGTCGGTCGGTGCTTGCAGGGCGGCTTTCAGGGCTGCGGTGCGCAACGGCCGGACCATCAGGAAGTTGCCGTGCTGATCGCCCAGGTACAACGACGCCAGGTTCGGGTTGTCCCGCAGTGCCTGGCTGAAGGGCACGAGCAGGGCCAGGCGTTGCGCCATCTGGGGCGTGCGCGTCGCTGGATAGTCGGCCAGCAGGCTCAACAGGTGGCGAATAGGTTCGTAGGTATCGTAAAGATCCAGGCGCACATCCTGTTCAATACGGTTGAACAGTTTTTCACTGCTGGACAGGATGATCTGCGTGGTTTGCCGATAATGGAAAATCCCCAATCCGACCCCGGTCAGCAACAAAAGCAGGGTAAACATCACGCTGATGTGGATGTGCAGGGGGAACCGGCGTTTTTCCGGACGCGGTGCGCTGGACATTGCAGTCACTCCAAGAGTCAGAGGGGCGTTCTCGATGGGTGTTGCCGCGTGCACGGGAAACCGCTCGAGAACCCTCCCAGGTACGCACTGCTAAGCGAATAGCATAGTAAACGCTGGATTATTTTGCCTTGGCGATCTCCGTTTCGAGGTCCCGCTCCAGTTCGGTCATGGCGCGGTCAAGGGCGTCGATGCAATCGCTGAGTCGCTCAGGTGCCTGCGCCTGGTGACATGCGCGCTCCAGCGCCTCGCACCGCTGGATCAGCGACGTCGCCTGGACGATGCGGGCGACGCCTTTTATCTTGTGCGCCGTTTCGCTCAGCGCTTGGCGGTTTGCGCCGCGGGCGACATCGAGTAACTCTTGGCGGTCCGAGCGGCTGCTGCTGAGTAATTCAGCCAGCAGGCGCCGGTTGGATGACGGGTCGCCACCGGTCAATGCCTGCAGGCTTTGTATGCTGAAAGCCGCTGTTCTGCCGGCGGGTTTGACGGCCTTGATCCATTGGCTCAAGGCGCTCAGGCTGATTGGCTTGAACAGGCAATCGTCCATCCCAGCGTCCTGGCAGCGTTGTTTTTCCTCCGGTTGGGCATTGGCAGTGAACCCCAGGAGGGTGCAGGGCGGTCGTTGCTGCTCGGACTCCTCGCGACGAATCGACCGGGCCAGTTCGTAGCCGTTCATGATGGGCATGTTGCAATCGGCGATGACCAGATCGAAATGGTGCTTTTGCCAGACCTCGAGCCCGTGGGCACCATCATGGGCGACCTGGTAGTGATGGCCCAGGTATTCCAACTGCTGCGACATCAGCAGGCGGTTGGCGGGATGATCGTCCACGATCAGGATGTTCAGGGTGGCCTGAGCCGTCTCGATGACCGGTTCAGGTGGGGGGCGAACCGGCTCCGTCGACAGGACGGTCAGTTGCAGGCGGACCTGGACCTGGGTGCCGACGCCGGGTTGGCTGCTCATGTGCAGGCTACCGCCCATCATCCGGCACAGGTTGCGACTGATCACCAACCCCAACCCCGCGCCGTTGCGGGCCATCCGACTGGTGTTATCGACTTGGGCAAAAGGCTCGAACAAACGTTGCAGGTCTGCCGGACCAATACCGATGCCGCTGTCATTGACCTCCAGGTGCATTTGCAAGACGTCGTCCCGGTCGGTTGGAGACAGCCGGACCTTGATCGCCACGTGGCCCTGCTCGGTAAATTTGAGCGCATTGCTGATCAGGTTCGACAGCACCTGCTTGAATCGCAACGGGTCCATCAACGCGTCGGGGTTGCCCTCGGCGGCGTCGAATTGCAGGGACAGCGCCAGGTTTTTCTGCCGGGCCACGCCCTCGAATACCCGTATGACCGATTGCAGCAGGGTCTTGAGATTGACTCGCTCGGGGGTCAGGCTCAGGTGGCCGGATTCGATACGGGCGATGTCCAGGATGTCGCCTATCAGCTCGAGCATACCGGAGGCCGACTCGTAGGCGACTTCGATGGTCGAGCGGTCCACGTGGCCTTTGTCTGCGTGTTTCAGGGCCAACTCAAGCATGCCAATCACCGCGTTCATGGGGGTGCGGATTTCATGGCTCATGGTTGCCAGGAATGTGCTTTTGGCGCGGTTCGCGTCATCGGCCTGTTGCTTGGACGCACGCAGTTCCTCGAACAGCTGGCGCCGCTCACTGATGTCGATCCAGCCGCCAATGATGCCTTGCACTTCGGCGGCGGAGTTTCGGTAGGGGAGGATCCAGTGATAGATCGTCAGTTTCCTGTCCTTGATGTGCAGAGGGCGATCCATGATCAGGGCGGTGCCTTCAGCCATGACGCGTTGGTAGTCCGCCTGGTACTCCTGGGCTTCGAAGGCGTTGCTCATGGAAGCTGGCATCAGGTTCTTGCCAATGACGTCTTCACGTTTGGCGTCGAACGTTTGCAGGTAACTGTCGTTGCAGCTTTGCAGGACGCCGTTGCGATCCCTCACGTAGATGGGGTGGGGGGTGCCGTTGAGCAGCGAATGCATGAATTCGAGCTGATCATTGAGGGCCAGTTCCGCCCGTTGGCGTTGCCTGATCTGGTGTTGCATGTAGGCGTTCCACGCCAGGGAAAATAGCAGCAACAGGCCAACGCCCACGCCGATCTGGAGGAACAGGCGGTTGTAGGTGCGCCAGGTATGTTCCGAGGGTGAGACGTAACCGCGCCAGCGGTTGTTGATGACGCCCAGTTCGTCGGGATCGATGCTGGTCAGGGCTTTGTCAAGGATGGCGTTCAACGTTGTGGCGTTTTTTGCCGTAGCCAGCGCGAACATGGCCTGTCGGGTGCCCACTGTGCTGCTGATTTGCAACCTGTCGCGCCACGCATAGGAAGAGATGAAGTAGTTGGCCATTACTTGCGAGTGCACGCTGCCGTCGACCTGGCCATGGGCGAGCATTTCCACGGCGCGCAAGGGGCCGTCCGTTTCGATGATCCGAATGTTCGGGTACTGGCTGCTTATCCATTCAATGATCGGGTTGCCTTTGGAGATTGCCAGGCTGGCGTGGCTGAACTGATCGAGTGTCGTGGGCGTACCGGACTGTTTGCGGGTCAGCAGGACGAACGAGCTGTCGATGTAGGGGCGGCTGAACTTCAACTGGAGTTGTCGTTCGCTGCTGGGCAAAAGCGCAGCGATCATGTCGGCTTGATCGTTCAGGACCGCAGCGATCATTTCGCTGTCGTTCTGGCGACGCTGGATGTCCAGGCGTAGGCCGGTGCGCAGCCGAATCAGCTCCAGCAGGTCGGCACTGATGCCGCGAAAATCACCATCGGCATCGAAGAAGGTGAAGGGCGCGGAGGTGTCGTTCACCACCACCCGGACTACCGGATGCCGGGCCAGCCAGCGTTGCTCGCGGTCGGTCAGCTGTATCCTGTGGTCCGTGAGGTACAAGTCGCTGCCTGCACTCCAGCGCTTGGAGATGGCGGCTTGCTCGGCAATGGAAACCTGGTTCAGCGTAGCGTTGATCACCTCCAGCAAACGGGTATCGCTACGTCGTACGGCGAAGCCGAAACCATGGGATTCGTGTTTGCCGAAGCTGGCCATGCGGATATTGCTCAAGTAGCCCTTATTGATCATGTAGTGGGTGGAAAGGGTATCGCCGAGAAATACGTCGGCCTGGCCGAAGGCGACGGCGTTGATGGCGTTCTGGTAGGACGGGTAGGTGGTGATGAGTGCCTTGGGGTAGAGTTGTTCAATTTCCCGTAGCGGCAGATAGTGATAGACCATGCTCAGCCGCAACCCCTCGAGATCGTCAGTCAGGGATCGGTTTTCATTCGTTCGGGTGACGAGAACGGGTTGGTCCACTGCGTACGGCGTGGACAGCACAATGTCGGGGTTGCGCGCTTCGAAACCGTTGGCGGTGCCAAGCATGTCGATTTGCCCATGCTTGAGTGCGGCCATGGCCGCCTCGCGGGAACCGAAGCGCAGGACGCTTATGGGCAGGCCGGTGGCCTTGGCGATGATGTCGGCATAATCGGCTGTCAGGCCTTCGTAGTCGCGTCCGCTGGTAGAGAGATCGAAGGGCGGGTAATCCGGGGCGGACGTTCCCAGGACCAGCGCTTGCCGATCCTGTAGCCAGGCGCGGTAAACATCATCCAGCTTGACCTCGGTGTGGGCCGTGGACGAACGCCCCAGCAGCGTGTATTGCTCGGGCGCATCCGGTGCCGCCGTGAGCACTCCTGTATATAACGCCGCGCTGATCAGCAGGAGATATTCGGTTATGCGTCTGAGCATCCTGTTTTTTCTCACACCAGCGCGTTGCGCTTCGCCATTTCAATCAGCTCGACCAAGGACTTGACCTTGAGTTTCTGCATCAGCCGTTTCTTATAAGTACTGACGGTCTTATTGCTCAGAAACATTCCCTTGGCTATTTCCTTGTTGGTACGGCCCTGGGCAAAAAGTTGCAGCACCATCAGTTCCCGATCATTGACGCTTTTGAAAAGGTCCAGCTCGACACTGCGTGGATCATCCGCACGTACCGGATTCAGCGCCTGGCTGGGAAAGTAGTTATAGCCGGACAATACTGCTTTGATTGCGCTGACAAGTTCGCTGAGGTCTTCCTGTTTACACACATACCCAGAGGCGCCGGACTGCATGCATCGAATGCCGAAGAGCGTCGGCGACTGGGCCGTGAGCACCAGCGTTTTGAGCGGAGTGGTCATGGCGTTGAAGCGCGAGAGGATTTCCAGCCCGTCGAGTTTGGGAATACTGATGTCCAGGATAACCAGGTCTGGCATGCATTCGCGCACCATTTGCATCGCGTCGACGCCGTTGTCAGTTTCTCCTACGACCTTATAGCCCTCATGCTCCAGAAGCATGCGAACGGCGAGGCGGATGACCGGATGATCGTCGACAATGAAAACGGAGTTCATGAATAAATTACCCTGCGAACTTGAATAAAGCGCGCACCTTAGCCCACTTACAACCAGGGCCGTATGAAGAGACGGGCATGCAACTTCAATTTCAGAAGTTTCCTACAAAAAAAGAGGCAAGATATTACGGTGTAATTGGTTTTTTAGTAGGCTGATGAAATAGGACGGGAGGGTTATTGACCCTTTGTGAAAGGATATTTTTTTCGGCGAGACGTTTATTCAAACAAGTGGCGCGCGGGTTTGTTCAATAGTGCGTACAAGTTTTACGCTGTGAAACTTGTACGTTGGCCCCACTGTGGGAGCGGGCTTGCTCGCGAAGGCGCAGGCTCATTCAACATCGCCGCAGCCTGATCCGCCGATTTCGCGAGCAAGCCCGCTCCCACAGGTTTTTTTCCCAGGCAGAGCCCACACCGCTCATTGGCGCGTGCGGCCGGTCATCTCCTGGGCCATTTCGCTGGCGTAGCTGTCAGTCATCCCGGCGATGAAATCGATCATTCGCAGAAAAGCGCTATGCAAAGGGCCGTTGGGATCCGGCGCGTTGTTCCCCAGCAGGTCGAGAATGCGGCGATTCTTGAACGAAGGCGAGCGCCCCCCATGTTGTTCAAGGGCGGCTCCGCAAAATCCGTTGAGCAGGATTTCCAGCGTGGTGTAGGCACCGATTTCATGCAGGGTCTTGCGCTTGTCCTGGAAAATTTTCCGGCGCGCCATGTCCTTGGCATTCAACACGCAGCGTTTTGCCGGGCCGTGCATATGCTCCACCAGATCCCCTGGCAATGTGCCGGCAAGCAACGCATCCTGCTGTTCGACAAAGGCCCGGGCGGCGGCGTTGGTCAGGTGTTCGATGGCCTTGCCCCGCAGAATCGCCAGTTTGCGTCGCCGCGAGTCCAGCGGCCCTAGTTGCCGGTAGGTGTCCGGAAGATCATCGCCCACTAGGTCCAGGAGCAGCGATTCCACCTGGGGGTATTCCAGGAGATCCATCTCCACGCCGTCTTCCAGGTCGATCAGCGCGTAGCAGATGTCATCGGCGGCTTCCATCAGGTACACCAAGGGATGCCGTGCCCAGCGTTGATCCTCGATCTGTGGCAAACCGAGCTTGTGGGCAATCTGCTCCAACAGCGGCAGTTCGCTCTGGTAGCAACCGAATTTGTGTTTCTTGTAGCCCAGCGAGTCTGCGTGGCGGGCCGTCCAGGGGTATTTCAAATAGGTGCCGAGGGTGGCGTAGGTCAGCCGCGTTCCGCCGTCGAACTGATGGTATTCAAGTTGGGTGAGGACGCGGAATCCTTGGGCGTTGCCTTCGAAGTTGAGGAAGTCGTTGCGCTCGACTTCGCTCATTGCATCGAGCCAACCACGGCCAGCGGCCTGCTGGAACCAATAGCGGATAGCATCCTCGCCGGAGTGACCGAACGGCGGGTTGCCAATGTCGTGGGCCAGGCAGGCCGATTGCACCACCATGCCCAGGTCGCTTGGCTCACACCAGTCAGGCAGGGCATTGCGGATGGTTTCTCCCACGCGCATGCCCAGGGAACGCCCGACGCAGCTGACTTCCAGGGAATGGGTCAGGCGCGTATGGATGTGGTCGTTGCTGGAGACCGGATGCACTTGTGTCTTGCGTCCGAGGCGGCGGAAGGCACCGGAAAAAATGATGCGGTCGTGGTCCTTGTGAAAAGGACTGCGGCCCAGTTCTTGCGGACTGTGCAGCGGTTTTCCGAGGCGTTCGCGAGTCAACAGTGTGTGCCAATCCAAGGCTGGTTGCTCCGTTTGATGATGTCGGTGCCCTAGCTTCCCGGTTCGTGGGTTGTCCTGCAAGGCTTATGCGGGTAGGCGCTGCCGAAGGCTGCGATCTTTTTGTTCAGTCAGGATTCAATTGGCTGGGGTAAGATCGCAGCCTCGTTGCACTCGACAGCGCCTACAGCGCCTGCGACGTCGCCACAGGGTGTCGGTCGTCAGGGTTTGCGCAGGTCCTTGGCCAGCTTGACCAACGGCAACAATGTCGTTGCCAGGCGGATCAGGCCAGTCAAGCCACCGCCCGCCCCATTGCGGGTCCGCTTGCCGGTGATGAAACCGAGCAGGGACACCGCCGCCACGCCCCACAGTGGCGCGTGCTTGATGCCGAAGCCTTCGTGCCAGCTTTGCGTCAAGCCGCGCACCCGGTGCAAGGGCTGTAGCAATTGGCGCGTTTCCTGACGGATTTCCTGGCGATGCATTTCCATGCGCAGGCGCACCAGCGCCTTGCGCATTTCCTGTCGTGTCTGGGCTTGAGGAATATCAGGCAGGCTCATGGCAACAGGCGCTCCCGGTCATTGGCCAGTTCTTCGAGGGTGGCATGGAAAGGAGAGGACTCGTCATAGATCGCTGCCTTGAGGCGAAGCCCGCAGAACAGCGCCGCCAGCAGATAAAACAGGCACAGGCCGATAATGCCGGCCAGGCGATAGGTGTCCCATACCAGGATCAGTACCAGCGCCGAAAGCCCGACCAACAGCAGCAGGCCGAACACCAGCGCAAGGCCGGCGAACAGCAGGAGGCTGACGGTGCGTGCCTTCTGTTCCTGTAACTCCATGCCGAACAATTCGACGTGGCTATGCAGCAAGCCAAGGAACGCCGCGCCCAGGCGGCGTGCTGTAGGTTGTGTGCCCGCTTCGGACGAGCCGGATTCGTCGATACCCATCATCAGCGCCGTGTCGCCAGCAGACCAATCAGAAAGCCAACGCCTGCGGCAATGCCCACGGATTGCCAAGGGTTGGCCTGTACATATTCTTCGGTGGCGACCACCGCGGCCTGGCCGCGTTCGCGCATGGAATCTTCCGTCAGCTTGAGCGTTTCGCGGGCGCGCAGGAGCGTTTCGTGAATCTGGCTGCGCAGTGCATCGGCTTGATCGCCTGCCAGCGTCGCGGTGTGATCGAGCAACCGTTCCGTGTCGCTGACCAGCGCCTGGAAATCTTCCATCAGGGTTTCTTGAGCAGTTTTTGCCTGGGTTCTGGCCATCGGTGAATCTCCGTAAGTGACATCTCAAACGTTCGAGTATGAGCCTTGCTGGAAGGTTCAGTACAAGTGACTGGTACAACTTTTGCTCAGGTTTTTGCCATGTACTGGTGCGTTAGCACTGTGCCAGTGCGCTGAAGCTGGGCGAAAGCCCGAAAAACCTTAACCCCAATAATCAAACCCCGCGAAGCACCTCCAGGCGGGATTTCGTTTTGACCGTTCTTGCGCACCAAAGCGGTTCGTTGGCCTGCGTGCGGCCAATGAGTCGTTTCAACTTGGTGCGTTCGCAAGGCGCGCGAACCGGCTTGGTGCTTTTTTCAACTTTTTCAGGTCTGCCAATCCCATGGAAAATACGCAAAGTGCCGTGGACAGTCTGGTCCACAGCTCCAACACGCTGTTCATCCTGCTCGGCGCTGTCATGGTCCTGGCCATGCATGCCGGCTTTGCGTTTCTTGAAGTGGGAACGGTCCGGCAAAAGAACCAAGTCAATGCGCTGTCGAAAATCCTCAGCGATTTCGCGGTCTCGACCCTGGCCTATTTCTTTATAGGCTATTGGATTGCCTACGGTGTGACCTTCCTGCAACCAGCGGCGGTGCTCAGCACCGATCATGGCTATAGCCTGGTGAAGTTCTTCTTCCTGCTGACCTTCGCCGCCGCGATCCCGGCGATCATTTCCGGCGGTATTGCCGAACGTGCTCGGTTCGCACCGCAGATGTGCGCCACGGTGCTGATCGTGGCGTTCGTCTATCCGTTTTTCGAAGGCATGGTCTGGAACGGCAATTTTGGCTTGCAGGCTTGGCTGCAAGCCCGGTTTGGCGCCAGCTTCCACGACTTCGCCGGCTCGGTGGTGGTGCATGCCATGGGCGGCTGGCTGGCGTTGGCTGCCGTGCTCTTGCTCGGCCCGCGTAACGGCCGCTACCGGGACGGTCGCCTGGTGGCGTTTGCGCCTTCGAGCATTCCATTCCTGGCCTTGGGTTCGTGGATCCTGATTGTCGGCTGGTTCGGTTTCAACGTGATGAGTGCCCAGACCTTGCCAGGGGTGAGCGGACTGGTGGCGGTCAATTCGTTGATGGCGATGGTGGGCGGTACCGTGGCGGCATTGATTATCGGACGCAATGACCCAGGCTTCCTGCATAACGGCCCGCTGGCCGGGCTGGTGGCGGTCTGTGCCGGTTCCGACCTGATGCACCCGGTCGGTGCGCTGGTCACGGGGGCCATTGCCGGTGCCTTGTTTGTCTGGTGCTTCACCGCGGCCCAAGGCAAGTGGAAGATCGACGATGTGCTCGGCGTCTGGCCGTTGCATGGGCTGTGCGGTGTCTGGGGCGGCATTGCTTGTGGCGTCTTTGGCCAGAGCGCCCTGGGCGGTCTGGGTGGGGTCAGCCTGATCAGCCAATTGATCGGCACGGCGCTGGGTGTTGTCGTCGCCCTGGCCGGCGGGTTTGTGGTCTATGGGATGATCAAGGCCGTGTTGGGGCTGCGCCTGACCCAGGAAGAGGAGTATTACGGCGCCGACCTGTCGATTCACAAGATCGGCGCCGTCAGCCAGGACTGAGCGTCGCACTAAGGCTCCCTGTCCTGGTTGCCAGGATAAAAGCCATGGAGCAGGCGATAGCGGTCGTGACGGACCTGATCCACATGATGCCGGACCTGCTGCTCGGGCAGGCCGAGCATGATCAGGGCGTGGGAAGCCAGCATCAGGCTCGACTCCAGCAGCTCCGGGACCACTTCGCTGGCCCCGGCAGCTTGCAGCTCGGCCAGTTGGCTGTCGTCACGGGTGCGTACCAGAATCGGTACCTGGTGGTTGACCTGTCGGGCTGCCCTGAGCACGCTAATGGCGATGTCGGTCTTGTCCACCGCGATCACCAGCAACCTTGCGCGGCTCAAGCCAATGGCCGCAAGCAGGTCACCTCGTCGCGAATCCCCATAATGCACGCAGTTTTCCCCGACGGTGGCTTCCTGGATGATCACCGGGTCGTCATCCAGGGCGATGAACACCTGGCCTTCGCGGCGCAGGAACCGCCCGATGGACTGGCCGACGCGCCCGTAGCCGCAGATGACCACATGACCCGACAAGTCGGCATTGAGTGCGCTGATCTGGTCCAGTTGCGCCTCTTCGTTGGGTTTGCGATGCAGGCGCGCGGCAATGCGTGGCGCCGCCCGCAGCAACAGGGGCGTCAATAGCATCGAGCAGAATGTCGCGGCCAGCAGCAGGCCGCTGATGTCGGCGGGCATGAGGCGGTTCTGCTGCATCAAGGCCATCAGGGCAAAACAAAATTCGCCGCCCTGAGCTAGCGCCAGGCCACTGCGCCAGGCGGTTTCAACGTCGCTGCCGCGCCATTTCACCAGGGCGGCAACCACGCAGCCCTTGATGAGCATCAGACCGAGGGTCATTCCCAGGATCAACAGGCCGTCATCGAGGAACAGCTGCAGGTCGATCAGCATGCCGATGCTGACGAAGAACAACCCCAGCAGGATGTCGCGGAACGGACGTATGTCGGCTTCGATCTGGTGCCGGTAGTGGCTTTCCCCCAGCAGCATGCCCGCCAGGAAAGCTCCCAGGGCCGGCGACAAGCCGAGCAGGTGGGTCAGCCATGCCGTCAGCAACACGATCACCAGGGCCAGCAGTACGAACAGTTCTGCCGACCGGGACGCCGCCACCTCATGGAACAGCCGCGGCAACAGCAGCCGGCTGGCCAGCAGCAGGCCACCGAATAAAACCAGGGTCTTGCCCAAGGTCAAGGGCAGCGCCCAGTACCACGGGTGGTCGCTGCTGCCGGCGAACACCGGCACCAGGGTCAACAACAGCACTGCGACAACGTCCTGGAACAACAACACCCCGATGGCGTTTTGGCCGTGGCTGCTGAAGATCTCTCCCAGGCTGGTCAACTCCTTGCTGACGATGGCAGTGGAGGACAAGGCCAGCCCGGCACCGAGCAACAACGCGGCGATCACAGGCGCGCCGCTCAATGCCAGCAATCCCGCCAGGACTGCCCCCGAGCACAGCACTTGCAGGCTGCCGAGGCCGAACACGACCCGACGCAGTTCGAGCATTTTCGACAGGGAAAACTCCAGCCCCAACGAGAACAGCAGGAACACCACCCCGAGCTCGGCCAGGTCTGGCAGTTCTTTGCTGTCGTTGACCCAGTCCAGCGCGGTAGGCCCGACCGCCAGCCCGACGCAGAGATAACCCAATACGGGTGGCAGGCGCAGTCGCCTGAACAGGGCGATGACCACCAGGGACGAGGCAAGGATGATCAGCAGGTTGGCAAACAAGGGGAGCTCCGTTTCAAGGCTACAGTGCATAGCGTAGAGGGGAAAATGCGACAAGCGTCGCTGGAAAAGCATTGGCGTTCAGTGATTTGCATCAGCGTTTTACAGAAACACCTTGAAGTGAGCCAGCGACTCGACGGTTTCCCGGGTCGGGCCTAGAATGACCGTCTATCTTTTTTGGGTCTACACGCCATGCTTCCTGAATGCCAGTTGTTCGGCACCCTGGGGTGTCATCTATGCGAAGTTGCCGAAGGGGTGTTGATGCCTTTCGTCGAACATGGATTGTTGGTGGAACTGGTGGACATCGCCGAGAAGGAAGCCTTATTCGAAGCCTATGGGCGACGTATCCCGGTCCTGCGCAGGATCGATACGGGTGCGGAGCTGGACTGGCCTTTCGATGACTCCGACCAGATCGCTGCATTTCTGTGTTGACCCCTTTCCTCGCTTGTTTTCACGCGAGGCCATTGGCGAAAATCGCATTCTTCGGTTACTGTATGTTCATACAGCTATCTGGAGTGCGTCCCCTTGGTCAATGTCGAACAACTGAAAAGCAGCGTAAACAGGATGTCCGCGGACGTTGTACGCGAGGCAGTGCTGGAACTGCGCCTGGATGGCCTGGTTACCGAAGGCAAGACACCCTTCAATAAACTGCATTTCAACACCTGTTTTGCCGAGATCGAAGCGTTGTTCCAGCGTGCCGGTTATCACAAGCAGTTGGATGTGGTGGGTTACCAGGGCCTGCTGTACGCGCTGTACGATCCAGGTCGCTGGGAGGCGGTGGAAGTACTGCGCTGGTTGAAAGAGTTCACCGAAGCGGCGGCAAAATCGACGTCAGTCACCGCGTGAGCAATCATTGCTGGGCTGGCCTGTGCGACTGTCGGATAATACCGCCTCGCAAAAATGCCTAAGAGTTTTCAATGTCCGGTTCATCGTTTTCCGCCGCTCATCATCAGGCCAGTACGCTGTACCTGCCGCCCGGTTCCTGGCAGACGGTGCTGGAGTGCCTGTGCGAGCATTTCAGCACCATCAGTCGCGAGCAGTGGCTGGACCGGATCGCTCGGGGCCGGGTATTGGACGGGGAGGGCAAGGCCATCCAGGTCGACTTGCCATACCGCGAAGGTCTGCGCATCCACTATTTTCGTGAAGTGCCCGATGAAAAGCCGATCCCGGTGGTGGAGTCGATCCTGTATGCCGATGAGCACCTGGTGGTAGCAGACAAACCGCATTTTCTGCCTGTCACCCCTGCGGGCGAATACGTCGAGCAAACCTTGTTGCGACGGTTGATCCGACGGCTGGACAATCCTCATCTGGTGCCCCTGCACCGCATCGACCGGCATACGGCTGGGCTGGTGTTGTTTTCGGCCAACCCGAACACCCGCTCGGCGTATCAGTCGTTGTTCCCGACGCGGCAGATCGAAAAACGCTACCAGGCCATTGCCCGCGCGTTGCCTGGACTGACCTTTCCGCGGGTGCATAAAAGCCGGATGATCGATGGCGAACCGTTTTTTCGAATGCAGGAAGGCCCCGGCGAGCCTAATACCGAAACGGCCATCGAAGTGCTGGAAAGCAACGGTGAGTTGTGGCGCTATGGCTTATATCCGGTTACGGGTAAGAAGCATCAGTTGCGGGTTCACATGAATGCCCTTGGGGCGGGGATCTGCAACGATCCATTTTATCCTGATGTGCTTCGGGATGTTGAGGATGACTACTCGAATCCTTTGAAGCTGCTGGCTCAAGGGTTGCGTTTTGTTGATCCGGTTACTGGTCAGGAGCGGGTGTTCGAGAGTGATATTGTGTTGCGGTGGTAGTTTTTTGTTCAGGGTTTGGTGTGTATGTCCACCGTTACCAAAAAAACGGATATACACCCAGAACCCAGAACCCAGAACCCAGAACCCAGCCCAAGCCCAAGCCCAAAAAAAACGGCGCCTCCCTCTTCAGGAAGCGCCGTTTTTTAGCGATATCGGGCAGCAGCGTTACAGATTACAAATCCTTAACGGTACGAACCTGATCCTTGTTCACGCGAGTCTGCTTGCCATCCAGTTGCTCGAACTCGTAGAAGCCGCTTTCTTCGTCGTAATGTGGCGTATCGACGGCCTGGATTTCGCGACCGTCATTCAAGGTGATCACTGTTGGCGAAGCGCACCCGGCAAGGGTGGCGAGGCCCAGAGCGAGCATGAACGTGGCGAGGGTCCGTTGTGTCATGTTGTTTCTCCGAAATGGATTCTTCAAGTTACTGACCTTCAGACGTATACATCGGGCGCAAGTTCCTGGCTAGTGTCAATCTGACACGCCCTTGTGTTCGGCCAGTAACGCCGGCGTGTTCAGATTTGCCAGGCGGGGATCGTCGGCTGGGCATTGCAGTGCAGCCGCGTGCAGTGCGCGCATGATACGACCGGGGCTGCGTTCGCCTTCGCGCCAGGCTTGTTCGAAGCTTGCCGCCAGGGCCAACGGGATGACACACAGCAGCGGCTCCCAGTGCTCGCCGTGCCGCACCATCAGCGGTTTGTCGGGGTGCTGGCTGGCCGTCTTGCGCATGTTGTCGAGCAGGTTTGAGTCTATTTGCGGTACGTCGCACGGCAGCACCAGCAAATACGGATGCTTCGCTGCCTTGAGGCCTGCCCTGATGCCTGCCAGCGGCCCGGGAAAGTCGCCTTCTTCGTCATGCACCAACTGATCGGCATACATCGCATAATGTTGCGGGTTGCGGTTGCAGGAGATGATCAGGTCATCGCTCATGGCCCGGGTCTGGCGATGGAGATGGGCAATCAGCGGTTCGCCCTGCCACGGCACCAGGCCTTTGTCCTGGCCGCCCATGCGTTGTCCGCGCCCGCCCGCCAAGAGCAGGATGGAGCAGGGTGGCAGCAACGTGTTCGAGGTCATGGCGTGTCTCCGCACGGGCGAAAAAATGAAGCGCTGTGATATAACACCGGGCTGTTTCCTTCACAACTGGACGAGCCTATGAAAGCCAAGGCTGATGTACCTTTCGTGCCGCTCAATATTGCGGTGCTGACTGTCAGTGATACCCGTACCCTGGAAACCGATACGTCCGGGCAGGTCTTCGTCGATCGGCTAACGGCGGCTGGCCACAACCTGGCGGCGCGGGTCCTGCTCAAAGATGATTTGTACAAGATCCGGGCGCAAGTCGCGACTTGGATCGCCGAGGATGTCGTGCAGGTGGTGTTGATCACTGGCGGCACCGGTTTCACGGGGCGTGACAGCACGCCGGAGGCCGTCACGTGCTTGCTGGACAAGCAGGTCGATGGCTTTGGCGAGTTGTTCCGGCAGATATCCGTGGCCGACATCGGCACTTCCACCGTGCAGTCCCGCGCGCTGGCCGGCCTGGCCAATGGCACGCTGGTGTGCTGCCTGCCAGGGTCGACCAACGCGGTGCGTACCGGATGGGATGGCATCCTGGCCGAACAACTGGATGTGCGGCATCGGCCGTGCAACTTCGTGGCTCATTTGAAACAGGCAGCGCCTTGTGAATCCCGTGGGTAAACCGGGCAAGGCCGGCGCCTTGATGGCCGTTGAGGTTGCGTTGGAGCGACTGCTCGAAATGGCGACGGCCACGCCGATTGTCCAGCGCGAGCATTTACCTTTGGCTGCGGCGTTAGGGCGAGTGCTCGCCGAGGATCTGGTGTCGACCCTTGATTTACCGCCATGGCCCAACAGCGCCATGGACGGTTATGCCTTGCGACTGGCTGACTGGAACGGCGAACCGTTGCAGGTCAGCCAGCGGATTTTTGCCGGGCAGACCCCAGAGCCGCTGGCCGTTGGCACATGTGCGCGGATCTTCACCGGGGCGCCAGTCCCTGCTGGAGCCGATTGCGTCGAGATGCAGGAAAATGCCGTGGTTGAAGACGACCAGCGGGTGCGGTTTACCGAGCCTATGGTCGGCGGACAGAACATTCGCCCCCAGGGGCAGGAGACCACCGTCGGCGAGCAGGTTCTCTCTGCCGGTACTCGCCTGGGGCCGATCGAACTGGGGCTGGCAGCCTCCTTGGGTTGTGCATCGCTGGAAGTGGTCCGCAAAGTCCGTGTCGCAGTCCTGTCCACGGGGGATGAGCTGGTCGAACCCGGTCAGGCGTTGGGCCCAGGCCAGATCTATAACAGCAACCGCGTGCTGCTGTGTGGGTGGCTGCAACGCATGGGTTGTGAAGTGATTGATGCGGGTATCCTGCCCGACGATTTACCGGCCACCCGCGAGCGCCTGGCACAGTTGTCGGATGTCGATCTGATCCTGTCCACCGGTGGGGTCTCGGTGGGGGAGGCGGATTTCCTGGGTGTCGCCTTGCGCGAGGACGGCGAGCTGGCGCTATGGAAACTCGCCATCAAGCCGGGTAAGCCGCTGACGTTCGGGCATTACCGTGGCGTGCCGGTCATAGGCCTGCCTGGAAACCCTGCCTCGACCCTCGTGACTTTTGCACTGCTGGCGCGGCCCTACCTGCTAAGACGCCAAGGCGTTCAATCGGTGGCGCCGCTCAAGTTCAAGGTGCCGGCCGGTTTCGCCTGGGCGAAGGCGGGCAGTCGACGAGAATACTTGCGAGGCCGCATGGAGAATGGTCGAGCGATCATCTACCGGAATCAAAGCTCGGGTGTCCTGCGCAGCGCAGCCTGGGCCGAAGGGCTGGTCGAAGTGCTCGAGGGACGGACGCTGGTGGAGGGCGATGAAGTGGGCTTCATTCCCTTGAGCGAAGTCCTGGGCTAGCGCTGTGGCAGGTATCCCGGGGCCCGAGTCGCATCCTCGGGCCTTCATGCGCCTCACCTTCATCGCGTGAGCAGCATCACCAATTGATCGAATCGATTGTTCGCAATCCAGCCCAGCAGGCCAAGCACCACCGCTGCAGCGCCAGCCGAATAGGCCAGCCTGTGGCGAATCACCTTAACGTCGGTGCGAATTTCATCCATGTCTTTGCGGATGTATTTGAGGTGGGTTTCCAGTTCAACGACGCGCGGTTCCAAATCAATTCCTCCAACGGGATTACTGCAACTTTTGCATTCGTTCTGAGTATCGGCCCGCCCGCTTCCAAGAGGCGCGCGCTGCCGGGGCAACAGCTTGTATTCACGGTTATGCATGGGACGGTTCATCCCTTTGTCCATAACTATTCGAGCGACTGATCCGGCCCCTGCGGGCCGTGACGTATCCATCCATGGGTAAGTACTTCCTTGTGTGATGAGGTTTTTAGCGTTCCAGCAAAACAGAAGGCCAAGGTGTCTCAATACCGCTAGAGGGTCAATTGAGCCGATTCGCCAGATCTTGTAAGAAAACTCTTCGAATCAAGACGTCCCGGTCGAACGAGCTGCCCTGCGGGTTTTCTTCCGGGGGGCAAGCCTTCCTGTTTTTTTAATAAATTGAAGTGTGGCGGGCTTTTTCGGTCGAATGAGCGGTCCCATTATCTGAGCCTTCCAATGACGGAGACAATGATGAGCAAAGGCAAGGCGCTGTTGATTTTGCATGGCAAGCAAGCGCTCAACGAAGAGGTTCGCACGGCAGTGATGCTCAAGCGTGAGCAGGGCTGGGACTTGGCGGTACGGTTGACCTGGGAGGCGGGTGATGCCCAACGATGCGTCGATGAAGCGCTGGAGGCCGGTTATACGCAACTGATCGCCGGCGGTGGCGATGGGAGCTTGCGTGATATTGCCGAAGCGATCTTCCGTCATTCGAGTGATGCCAGCCTGGTACTGCTGCCGCTGGGTACTGCCAACGATTTCGCCCGGGCGGCTGGTGTTCCGTTGGAGCCTGTGCAGGCCCTGGATTTGCTTGACGTTGCGCCGCAGGTCGTTGATGCGGGCGAAGTCTGCGGCCGGATTTTCCTGAACATGGCCACCGGCGGTTTCGGCAGCCAGGTGACGGCGAACACTTCCGAGGATCTGAAGAATGTCCTGGGAGGCGCGGCCTACCTGTTTACCGGCCTATCGCGATTCAATGAGCTGAGTGCCGCCTATGGTGAGTTACAAGGCCCCGATTTTCACTGGCAGGGCGATTTGCTCGCGCTGGGTATCGGCAATGGCCGGCAGGCAGGGGGAGGGCATGTGCTGTGCCCGCAGGCGTTGGTCAATGATGGGTTGCTGGACATCAGTATCTTGCCGGCGCCTCAGGAGGTTGTCAGCACGTTGAAGGACTTGCTCGCGGGTGGCCTGGGCATCGACAACATGTTTGTCCGCGCGCGCTTGCCATGGGTGGAGATCAAGGTCGCGCAAGACCTGGATATCAATCTCGATGGCGAGCCGTTGCAGGTAGACGCTCTGCGCTTCACTGTCCACCCCAAAGCACTGCGCGTGCACCTGCCGCCCGATTCACCGCTGTTGGGTGGTGCGACGGCGCTCAATCGTCCAGGCTGATGATCTGTTCGCGCACCGCGAACAGCACAAGGCCGGCCACGTCATGGATCTGCAGGCGCTTCATGATTTGCGCCCGGTGGGTTTCCACGGTCTTGATGCTCAGGTTCAGGCCGTTGGCTATTTCCCGGGTGGACTTTCCGCGCACGATCAGCCGCAATATTTCCAACTGGCGTGCCGTCAGGTTATGAGCCCGGGCGGGGTCCGACTGAGTTTTCTGGACGCGGGTCAACGCCTGGTTGATCACGGTATGGGCGATGGCCGGGCTAAGGTAGCGTTCGTTGCTGCGCAGCGCCTCCAAGGCGTGTTTCAGCTCATTGGCGGTGGTGTCCTTGAGCAGGTAGCCATGGGCTCCGGATTCCAGCGCCCGCATGATCAGTGCCGGATCCGTATGCATGGACAGGATCAGTACCTTGCTGTGGGGGCGCACCCGCTTGAGCTGTTGCAAGGCGTCCAGGCCGCAGGTGTCCTTCATGGAAATGTCCAGCAGCACAATATCGGGGTTCAGCCGTTCGACCAGTTCGAGCAATTGCGTGCCATCACTGGCTTCACCGATGACGGCATAGCCCGGGATATCCATGACCAGCGCGCGTACGCCGGCCCTGATCAGGGAGTGGTCATCTACCAGAAGCAAATTACAAATCAAAGGAAAACCTTATTCTTACTGGCTCGTTCCAGGGCTCGCGGTGCCCAGGGAAAGCGTGCTTCGATGTGTGCGCCTTTGCCGGCCTCGCTGATGACCTTGAGGGTGCCGCCCAACTGTTCGACCCGCTCCGACATGCCGGCCATGCCTCGTTGACCTTCGCGGGCGGGGTGGGTGGCTGGGACAAACCCCTGGCCATCGTCGCTGATCAGCAGGGTCAGGCCGTCAGGCAGGCGTTGCAAGCGTACCAGCAGATTCGTCGCCCGGGCATGACGCAAGATGTTGGTGACCGCTTCCTGGGTAATCCGGAACACCGCAACCGACATTTCCTCCGGGATGCCTGCCATGCGTTGTTGGCAATCGAGGCTCCACTTCACCGGGGCATTGGCCAGCGTCTTGAGCAGGTGTGCCCGCAGGCTGGCTTCAAGCCCGAGGCTGGTCAGTTCCCTGGGGTTGAGAATCGCCGATACATCGCGGACCTTGTTGAGGGTTTCGTCCAAGGTCTCGCAGAGTAGTGCGCATTGGCCTTGCAATTCTTCCGGCATGCGCCGCTTGAGCCATTCTCCTTGCAGTTTCGCCGCGGTCAGCAACTGGCCAATGTCGTCGTGCAATTCGCGGCTGAGGCGATGGCGCTCGTTTTCCTGGACCTCAAGCAACCGGTCGGCCAATTCCTGAGGCTGGAACTTGATGGATTTGCGTGACAACCGATGGTGGATCCAGACACAGGTCATGGCCGCCACATTCAGTGCCAGCAGGCTCAACGGCACCGTAAGGGCGAACAGGTAGGCCAGTAGGCCGCCGACGGCCGAGCAGATGCACAGCAATAATGTGAAGCGACGGGCGTTTTCTCGGGAGGGAGGCCAGGTGATGAATGACTTGAGGCTGGCGTACATAGCGGATGGAGTCAATGAATGTTCGCTGCGGGCAGGCCGGTCAGCGCATCTGACAGGCCGGGACGGGTAAACGTTTCAGGTCGAAGGCGGCTTCGGTGGCGGCTTTGACGGCGCTGTCTTGAAGTGGCTGACGCGGGAGATAGTACCACTTCGCCTATCGTTGGTCGCGTTCGGCATGGCGTGGTGAAAGCGCTGCGAATCAGGTATGCCGCACTGAGCAGGTATCATCGTCTCAGGCTTGTTTCTGTGAGTAGGGTACCAACGCCAGAGGACCTGACGCTGCCAATGCCTGGCCAGGGTTCTGGCCTACCTGGAAAGCAAATGCCTCGATCAACGAGATCTGTTCACTGCTGTCCAGGCCCAACTGGCCGGTGGTGTGATCGACCAGTTCCAATTGCCAGGCCATCAGGGTTAAACAATCCTTCAGGGCGTCCAATGCCTGGTCATGCAATTCCATGTGGCTTTGCGCGTGACTGAGCAAACCATGGATGTGCAGTGAAAACTCCGAAACGGCTTCCAGCGCCAAGGCATTGGCCTTGTTCGACAGTTTCAGCAAGGTGCTGAGCATGCAATCGATGGCGTCCTTGTCGTTGTTGATCAATTGCAGATGGCTCAGGCATTCCTCCGACTTGGCCAGCAGCGTCTCGGCCTCGATCAGAAGCTCGGGAAGACGCTGACTCCAGTTACTACGATCGTTCGGCATGCTTATCTCCACAACATCATGTCAGGCGAAAGAAAACCGCTTATGGCGAACGGCTGGATCTCAAGGCCGACCGTGCTCGGACGCACGGCGACACGCCCTTGCCGTTCAGCGAAAGTGAATTCACAAACAATTGCACACGTGGGATCGGCCCAAAGGCTGAAGGTCCGATGTCCTATGGTCGCGCACAAAGGCCTGACTCCGTTCAGTAATGAGAATGGCGTCACATTAATGGCTATTGGATAACGGGAATATCAGGTTAGACCTGATTGTGTCTAGGGGAATCCCTTAGATAGGGGAACTTTGCACGCAAACCAGGGTCGCGCGACGGAGGGAAATTGCAGATGAGGTCGTGAAGCCAGTAAAGCATGATGTTAATGTGACATCAATGCCCCGCGCTTGTATTTTATCCGGGGGTCAAGATTCGGCTCGTGCAGCCGATATCTCTTTCATTGGATTCATCTGAATAAGCCCAGGAGTCATCGATGGCCGGCATTCTCGACACAGTAGATCAGCGAACCCAACTGGTGGGTGAGAATCGCCTGGAAATTCTCATGTTTCGCCTGGCGGGCCGACAGTTGTTCGCCATTAACGTGTTCAAGGTCCAGGAAGTGCTGCAACTGCCGAAGCTGACCCTGATGCCGCAGCGCCACCCGTTCGTGTGCGGTGTGGTCAGTCTGCGGGGCCAGACGTTGCCGGTGATCGACCTGTCCCAGGCCATTGGCATGCGTCCGCTGGTGCCGGGCCCCAACAGCACCATTATCGTGACCGAATACAACCGATCGGTTCAGGCATTTTTGGTAGGTGGTGTCGACCGCATCGTCAACTTGAACTGGGAAGCCATCCTGCCACCGCCGACCAGCGCTGGCCGCGAGCACTACCTGACGGCCATCAGCAAGGTGGACGATCAGTTGGTAGAAATCATCGACGTGGAAAAAGTCCTGGCCGAAATCGTGCCGTACAACGCCAAGGTCTCCCGGGACAAGCTAGAAGACCCGGTGCTGGAGCGCGCCCGTGGTCGCGAAGTGTTGCTGGTGGACGACTCCAACGTCGCGCTCTCGCAACTGCGCGATACCCTGGGGCAACTGGGCGTGAAAATGCACATCGCCAGCGACGGCCTCAAAGCCCTGAACATGCTCAAGGCCTGGGCCGATACCGGCGAGGTGATGACCGATAAATTGCTGATGGTCTTCACCGACGCGGAAATGCCGGAAATGGACGGCTATCGCCTGACCACCGAAATCCGCAACGACCCGCGTTTGCGTGGACTCTATGTCGTACTGCACACCTCGCTGTCCGGCAGCTTCAACGATTCGATGGTCAAGAAGGTCGGTTGCGACAACTTCCTCTCCAAGTTCCAGCCGGACAAGCTGGTCGATGTGGTGCGCCAGCGGTTGATGCTCGACTGAAGCCGATGTTGGTTTGCTTCAATGGCCGGCTCGTATAAGGTGGCATTTTTTCGCCACCAGGGAAGTTGACCATGTTGCGGCTCAGTGCGCTGTATCGGTATCCGTTGAAGTCCGGCAAGGGCCAGCCCCTGCAAGGGATTGGCCTGGACAAACTGGGGCTGGACGGTGATCGGCGCTGGATGCTGGTGGATGAGGGCACGGGGCGTTTCCTGACCCAACGAGCCGTGGCGAAGCTGAGCCAGCTCTCAGCCTTGTGGAACGAAGCGGGCGGCCTGACGCTCAGCGCGCCGGGTCATGGCGCCATCGACGTGCCGCTACCCTCCGCAGTGGAGCAGCAGCGGCGCGGGGTAATCATCTGGCGTGACAGCATGCGTGTGCCGGATGCCGGTGACGAGGCCGCGGCCTGGGTCAGCGAATTCATCGGCAATCCTACCCGCCTGGTGCATGTGCCGGTGGATCTGGCGCGTACCACCGCCGCCGGTTATGGCAAGGATGATGACAAGGTCGCCTTTGCCGATGGTTTCCCCCTGCTGTTGATTGGCCAGGCGTCCTTGCAGGACCTGTCGAGTCGGGTCGGTCGTTCGCTGGAAATGTTGCGTTTTCGCCCCAACCTGGTGGTCGAGGGCAGCGAGGCGTTTGCCGAGGACGGTTGGAAGCGCATTCGTATCGGCGAGGTTGAGTTCCGGCTGGTCAAGCCCTGCTCGCGGTGCATCATGACCACGGTCGATCCGCAAACCGGCGAACGCGATCCGAATCGCGAACCCTTTGCTACGTTGCAGCAATACCGTTCGACACCCGACGGTGCGATGTTCGGCCAGAACCTGGTCAACGACAGCAACGGTCGGCTTGAAGTCGGCATGCCGGTTGAAGTGCTCGAATAAAAAGACCTGTAAACAAAAATGCCCGTGTCACTGGATACGGGCATTTTTGTTTATCTCGCAACAGTTTTTCTAGCTTTGGTGGCGAGGGAGATCCCGTTGGGCTGCGATCGTTTGATCTTTCGCTTGAGATTCATGTGTCCGGGGAAAGATCGGCTCGAGCGCTCCTACATCGCCACGGGTTGTGAGGGCAGGCTTAGCCGCGGTACTCACACAGGTAAGCGGTATCGATGGTCACTTTGATTTGGAACTTGCTGTTGGCCGGTACATTGAACTGGCTGCCGGCCTCGAAGGTCTCCCAGTCGGTGCTGTCAGGCAGCTTCACGGTCAGGGCGCCGGAGACCACGTGCATGATTTCCCGTTGGGCCGTGCCGAACTCATATTCGCCCGGTGCCATGACGCCGATGGTCGCAGGGCCTTCGGCAGTGCCAAAAGCGATCGACTTGACGGTGCCGTCGAAGTACTCGTTGACTTTAAACATGGGCGATTCCTCGAAAAAGGGGCTGGAAAAGGCCGGCCAGTATGCACAAGGCTTCAACATTCGTCATCTGCTGCACTGGGAGGGGGCTGCCGCTCAACCCGGAAGCACCAGGGGCAACAACCGTGCGGTATTTCGGGCATCTTCCAGCGCACGGTGTTGTTGACCGCAGAATTGCAGGCCAGCCAGTTGCAGCGCGCCATTGAGCCCCAGCGGTCGCTCCAGTCGACGGGCCTTGGCGAAGCGTTGCTTGAGGTTCATGTGCGGGACCTGGCCGAGGACGCTGTGCAACTGCTGGTGCTGCCATTCCTGAAGCAGTTGCTTGCGGTCGTAATCGCCCCAACTGACCCAGCTTTCCAGCTTCGACTGATACGGCGCCAGCCAGCGCTCGAACGCCGGCCAGACCTCGGTCAAGGGCGCGGCACTGGCGATATTGGCCTGGGTGATGCGGGTCAGCTCGCGACAGAAAGGCGTGAGCAGCGGTCGCCTCAGGGGCCGCACGAAGCGCTGGAAATGATCCACTTCGCGACCGTCACGATTCACCAGCGTGGCGCCGATTTCGATAATTTCCATTTCGGTTACCGGCCAGCCCCCTTCATCGGTGGTGGCCTCCAGATCAATCACCAGCCAGTGAGGCATTGCAGGGTTCCCGGTATCGGCGTGCTGATGGGTTTGAGCGTAGTCAAACCCTCGGCATCCGACTAGTGGGTCATTTCAACGCGCAACAAAACCTGGCGTTTTTTCATCTGGTCGCTGCGCGTGACCTGCAATTGCCTGACCACGACGCTGTCCACCACGCGGCCGGTGATCACGACATCGGCACCCAGGCGCAACGCTTCGACGATGCCGGGCGCGCCGAGATAGGCGCTGATGGACACGCACGCGGGCGGCAGGGGCTCGCCACTGAACATTTCTCGGATGCCCTGGGCGGCGAGCCGTTCGAATTGCGGTTGCAGTTCATCGCCCAGCAGCACGGCGATCTTCAACGGCACGTCCGCCTGATCGCAGGCCGCTCGAAGAGTCCTTCAGGCGCGCCCCGCCATGATCGACATCGTCACCTCGACCAGGTAGTCGAACACCCGGTAATCCAGCGCCCCGCCCTCGATCAGTTGCGCCGCCGCAGTACAGGTATCGCCCTAGAAGGCGCTGGCGCAACCGATACGGATCGTTTTTGGCATGGCGTTCCCTCCGGCAAAGATGGTTCGAGGCTGCCAAGCAAGCGCTTGGTTTGTAAGCGGCCGCTGGTTCTTCTGGCCGAGCGCTTGCTTGGTCGCCTCGGGCAGCTTAAATTGCCCGCGCCACTGATGGTTTGATGTGCACTGTTCGCGCGTGGATTGATCGACTGTAGGAGAGAATGGGTGGACGAGCAAAAAGCCCTGGGCGTGATGCGCGAGTTGGTCGACAACGGGCAACTGACCGACCCGGACAGTGCTCGCGGCAAACTGCTCCAGACCGCCGCCCACCTGTTTCGCAACAAAGGCTTCGAGCGCACCACGGTGCGGGACCTGGCCAGTGCCGTGGGTATTCAATCGGGCAGCATCTTTCACCATTTCAAGAGCAAGGACGAAATTCTGCGGGCGGTGATGGAAGACACCCTGCGCTACAACACCGCATTGATGCGCGCCGCCCTGGTCGAGGCCGACAGCGTGCCTGAGCGGGTATTGGCGCTGATCCGCTGCGAATTGCAGTCGATCATGGGCGGCACCGGCGAGGCCATGGCGGTGCTGGTCTATGAGTGGCGTTCACTGTCGCAGGACGGGCAGCGACACGTGCTGGCCCTGCGTGATATTTATGAAGACTTGTGGCTCGAGGTCCTGGGCCAGGCCAAGGAGGCCGGGTATATTCGTGGGGACGTGTTCATTACCCGGCGGTTCCTCACGGGAGCGTTGTCCTGGACCACCACCTGGTTTCGCGCCGAAGGCAGCCTGAGCCTCGATGAGCTGGCCGAGCAAGCCCTGATCCTGGTGCTTGAAGAAAAACAATAATCGAGCAATGCCTTAAATGACCGTGTATGGCTGGCTAAGTGGCTGAAACCGCCTAGTTTGATTGTTATTGATGGGGACTTTTGGGGAGTGGGTTATCTTGACGTTTTCGCCGATGGGGATGACTTCGCGTCTGCTGCTGGCTGTTCTGGCCGTTTTCCTGGCCTTGCCGACCGAGGCCGCGCAACTGGTACGGATCGGCGCGGCGCATTTTCCGCCTTATACCGTTCGTCCCGAGAAGGGCGCTGACACCGGCCTGCTGCCGCAAATGGTCGAGGCCTTGAACCAGTCGCAAAGCGACTATCAGTTCGTGCTGGTGCCGACATCGATCCCACGCCGCTTCAATGACTTCAAGCAGGGCCGTGTCGACATGGCGATTTTCGAGAACCCCGAGTGGGGCTGGCAAGATATACCGCACACCTCGGTAGACATGGGCCTGGAGGATGCGGAAGTCTTCGTCGCCGAGCGCAAGCCGGATCGACAGCAAGCTTATTTCATCGACCTCAGGGGCAAGCGCCTGGCCTTGTTCAGCGGTTATCACTACGCCTTTGCCGAATTCAACGCCGATCCCAAGTTCCTTATCGGCCAATACAACGCCACGTTGACGTACTCCCATGACAGCAACCTGCTGATGGTCTTGCGCGGGCGCGCGGACATCGCCCTGGTGACCCGTTCATATCTTAACGATTACGTGCTGCGCAATCCCGAAGTCGGCCCGCAATTGCTGGTGTCTGAACGCATTGATCAGATTTACCACCATTACGCGCTGATCCGCCCGCAAGCGCCCATTTCCAGTGAGGCGTTTGCCCAGTTGCTGCAAATGTTGCGGGACAACGGCCAGTTGCTGAAGATTTTCCAGCCCTACCAAATTCATCTGGTGTCCATGCATTCACATTGAATGCGCCACTAAATTTCCCTTCCCGGCTCACGTCCCACGTTGACTACCGACGAATACGCGAGCCCCTCCCATGTCCAACCTCAAGCCCCCGACGACGCTGCCCCTGCCTGGCGGCCGTCGCCTCGGCGCCGATGAAACCGAACGCCACCTGAGCCTGATGCTTGAAGGTGCGCCACTGATCCGGCTGCGCCTTGCGCGCGGTCCGGAGTTGCACGTGCACTTGCAGGAAATCAACGACCGACCGGTGGGCCCGGCGCTGTGGGCGGCCTGCTATTGGCTGTTTGCTCGCGACCCCGACTGCCAGCGCCTGACCTGGCACCTTGACGAGCGTCCCGGCGAAGCCTTGCTCAGCGGTTTGTTGACAGCCGCTGAACGTGCCGGTGAATACGTTTGCGAGCGCACGATGTTCTGGCAATTGCCGCAGCCCTGGCTGGGCGTGTCGTTCAATGGCAGTTACCCGCAACACATGACCATCACCGATGGCCAGCGCCATCCACGCCGGCCCATCAAGCCTCGTGGCGAGGTGTACCGGCGTTTCGATGCACGGCTGGGCGCCTGGGTGTCCTTGCGTACCTTGGAAATCGAGCAGGACCTTACGCGTTTCAACCGCTGGCAGAACAGCCCGCGTGTGGCGAGTTTCTGGCAGGAGGAGGGCAGCCTGGAACAGCATCGCGAATACCTGGGCAAGCTGCAGGCCGATCCCCGGGTCTTGACCCTGATCGGCTGTTTCGATGACCAGCCGTTCGCTTATTTCGAAGCCTATTGGGCCAAGGAGGATCGGATCGCACCGTTCTATGACGCCGGCAACTACGATCGCGGCATCCACATGCTGGTGGGTGAAGAGCAACACCGGGGGCCGCACAAGGTGGCCAGTTGGTTGTCGGCGCTGGTGCATTACTTGTTCCTGGACGACCCGCGCACCCAGCGCGTGGTCGCCGAGCCTCGGGCCGACAACGCCCGGATGATCGGACACCTGCACAACCAGTGCTTCCATTGTGAAAAGGAATTCGACTTTCCCCACAAGCGCGCGGCGCTGATGATCCTGGGGCGAGAGCGGTTTTTTGATCGGTGTGGGTTGATGTGAGGTTTGGCATGGGGCAGGTGGCGGTCATCAGGTCGCCATCGCGGGCAAGCCTTGCTCCCACCGGCTCCGGGTTTCACACACTATCTGCCTGCCAGAAAAACCTTTGGGAGCAAGGCTTGCCCGCGATGGCGCCGGAACTGACGCCTCATATCACCGCCGGGCGAAAGTATCGCCCCGAACCCCCGACACCTTGCGGCAATGCACCAGGGCATCGCGGATCATGAAGTTCACCAGGGTCGGCGAGACCCCCAGTTCCTTGGCGATGTCCTTCTGTGGCACGCCATGCAGGCGATACATCTCGAAGGCATAGCGGGTGCGGCTGGGCAGTTCGGTCAGCGCGTCGGCGATGTGCTCCAGCGTGGAGAAGTTGATATGGGAGGTTTCTGGCGAAGCACCCTGGATCACCACGTTCAACCCTTCCTCTTCCGGCCCCGAGTATTTCTGTTCCAGCGCCTGCTTGCGGTAGTGGTCGATCGCCAGGTTGCGCACGATCTGGAACAGATAACTGAGCTGCGCTTTGAACGAGGAGGTGATCTGGGGCGCCGATTGCAGCCGGAAAAACGCGTCCTGCACCACATCTTCCGCACGGGATCGGCAGCCGGTAATGCGCGCTGCGATCTTGACCAGGATCAACCGGTTATCAACGAATGCCTGGAGTAACGGTGAGTCGCACCTGCTTGTGGATACTTGTTCCGTCATGGAATTCACCTTGCTGCAAAAAGTTAGCAGGACGTCGGGATGCCGCACTCGTCCTACACATCGAGCGCCAAATTAGGCTTAATGATAATGATTGTCAATTGAGAAGAAGAACTATTGAATATTTTAAGTCCGCCTTGGTGCTGCGACCCATTGCCGCGGCGCGTGGCCGTCGGATGCTTCGGTGCGATGCTTGGGTGAGTAGGCTCCGTGACTAATTATTGGTCGGGACTATCCGTTCCCATGGGTGACAACTTGCAAGCCGAATCCAGGCAGGAACCCCCCATGACCGACGCGTTCGAACTCCCCATCACCCTGGCTCATGCCCTCCAGCGCCGCGCCGCGTTGACGCCGGACCGGGTGGCCCTGCGCTTCCTTACCGACACCCCCGGGCAGGGTGTGGTGTTGAGTTATCGCGACCTGGACCTGCGTGCTCGCACCATCGCCGCCGTCTTGCGGGCCGAGGCAACGCTGGGGGATCGCGCCGTGCTGCTGTTCCCCAGCGGTCCGGATTACGTCGCGGCGTTCTTTGGCTGCCTCTATGCCGGGGTGATTGCCGTGCCGGCCTATCCGCCGGAGTCCGCCCGTCGCCATCATCAAGAGCGCTTGCTGTCGATCATTGCCGACGCCGAACCGCGCCTGTTGCTCACCCGCAGCGACCTGCGCGAGCCGTTGCAAGCCATCGAATCAGCACCGCCGGTGTTGTGCGTCGATACCCTCGACCCGGCCCGCGCGGGGCAATGGCGGATGCCGACGTTGCAGGACGATGACATTGCCTTCCTGCAATACACGTCCGGCTCTACCGCGTTGCCCAAGGGCGTGCAGGTCAGTCACGGCAACCTGGTCGCCAACGAACTGCTGATACGCCAGGGCTTCGGCATCGATCTGAACCCTGATGACGTCATCGTCAGCTGGCTACCGCTGTACCACGACATGGGCTTGATCGGCGGCTTGCTACAGCCGGTGTTCAGCGGCGTCCCGTGCGTATTGATGTCGCCGGCCTACTTCCTGGCCCGCCCCCAGCGTTGGCTCGAAGCAATCAGCGAGTACGGCGGCACCATCAGCGGTGGCCCGGACTTCGCCTATCGGCTGTGCAGCGAACGGGTCAGTGACTCGGCCCTGCAGCATCTCGACCTGAGCGGCTGGCGCGTGGCCTATTCCGGTTCCGAGCCGATCCGCCTCGACACGCTGGAGCGGTTTGCCGAGAAGTTCGCCCCGTGCGGCTTCACGCCGGACAATTTCATGGCCTCCTACGGCTTGGCCGAAGCGACTCTATTCGTCGCCGGCACGCCACGCCGCCACGGCATTCCTTCGCTGCGGATCGATGATGCGGCACTGGCACAAAACCGTGCCGAGCCGGGGCAGGGCAGTGCGGTGATGAGTTGCGGTGTCAGCCAGCCCGGGCACGCAGTACTGATTGTCGAGCCCGCTACGTTGCAGCCGCTGGCCGACAATCAGGTCGGTGAAGTCTGGGCTGCCGGCCCGAGCATCGCCCTGGGCTACTGGCGCAACCCCGAAGCCAGCGCCAAGACCTTTGTCCAGCACGAGGGCCGGACCTGGCTGCGTACCGGTGACCTGGGTTTCTTGCGCGGCGGCGAGCTGTTCATCACCGGTCGCCTGAAAGACCTGCTGATCGTCCGGGGGCACAACCTCTACCCCCAGGACATAGAGCAAACCATCGAGCGCGACGTGGAGGTGGTGCGCAAGGGGCGCGTGGCTGCGTTCGCGGTCAACGATGGCGGCGAGGAAGGCATCGGCATCGCGGCGGAAATCAGCCGCAGCGTGCAGAAAATTCTGCCGCCCGAAGCCTTGATCAAAGCCATTCGCCAGGCCGTGGCCGAGGCCTGCCAGCAAGCCCCTAGCGTGGTGGTGCTGCTCAATCCCGGCGCGTTGCCCAAGACCTCCAGCGGCAAGTTGCAGCGCTCGGCCTGCCGCAGCCGATTGGCCGACGGCAGCTTGGACCGTTATGCACAGTTCCCATCAGCCGAAGTCGAGGTCGCTGATGAATCTGCGCCGTCCTCCGAGCTACAAACGCTCATCGGCCAAATCTGGCGGGAGCAGTTGCAGGTCGAACAAATCCAGGCTGATGATCATTTCTTCCTGCTGGGCGGTAACTCCATCGCCGCCACCCAGGTGATCGCACGACTGGGCGAAACCCTCGGGCTGGCGCTCAACCTGCGCCTGCTGTTCGAGGCCCCGACCCTGGCCGCGTTCGCCGCAGCGGTGGCGAACCAGCAACAGGGCGGCGGCCAGCCTCAAGGCGCAATCAGCGTATTGTCGCGCGACAAAGCGTTGCCGCAATCCTTGGCCCAGAACCGTTTGTGGTTTACCTGGCAGCTCGATCCGACGAGCCATGCCTACAACATTCCCGGCGCCTTGCACCTGCGCGGTGAGTTGGACGAAGACGCGTTGCGCACCAGTTTCCAGCAACTGATCGAGCGTCATGAGTCCCTGCGCACGCGGTTCCTGGAGCGTGATGGCGTGGCCCTGCAACAGGTCGATCCGGCAGGCGAATTCGAACTGCACGTCATCGACCTCGGCGACCTGCCTGCCGACTCGCGCGAAGCCCGGGCGCGCCAGGTTCGAGAAGACGAAGCGGCCACGCCGTTCGATCTGGAGAAGGGGCCGCTGCTGCGGGTCAGCCTGTTGCGTCTTGACGAGGATGACCATCAGTTGCTGGTGACGCTGCACCACATCGTCGCCGACGGCTGGTCAATGGATGTGTTGATCGAAGAGTTCTCCCGCTTGTACCTCGCCGCCTCCCAAGGCCAGGTCGCCGGTCTGGCGCCGTTGCCCTTGCAATACGCCGACTACAGCAGTTGGCAGCGCCAGTGGCTCGCCCAGGGCGAGGCCGAGCGCCAACTGAGCTACTGTAAGCAGCAACTGGGCGCGGAACATTCGGCCCTGGTGCTGGGCACGGATCACCCGCGCAGCGCTCAACGCCAGCGCAGTGCCGCACGGCATAGCCTGCGCCTGGACAAGGGCCTCGGCGATACCTTGCGCCACGTGGCCCAGGCTCACGACGCAACGCTGTTCATGCTGTTGCTGGCAGCCTTCCAGGCGCTGTTGCAGCGTTACACCGGCCAATCCGATATTCGCATCGGCGTGCCCAATGCCAACCGTCCGCGCCTGGAAACCCAGGGGCTGATCGGCTTCTTCATCAACACCCAAGTCTTGCGCGGGCAGGTTGATTCCCGTCAACCGTTCGCCGCGCTGCTGGCCCAGGCCCGGGAAGCCACACTCGGTGCCCAGGCCCACCAGGACCTGCCGTTCGAACAATTGCTCGAAGCGTTTCCCGAGGCGCGTGAACAAGGTCTGTTCCAGGTGATGTTCAACCACCAGCAGCGTGACTTGAGTGCCTTGCGGCGCCTGCCGGGGTTACTGGTCGAGGCATTGCCGTGGCACAGCCGCGAAGCCAAGTTCGACCTGCAACTGCACAGCGAAGAAGATCGCAATGGCCGCTTGACGCTGTCGTTCGACTACGCCGACGAACTGTTCGAGGCGGCGACTATCGCCCGTCTGGCGACGCATTACTGCAACCTGTTGCGGGCGGTCTGTGCCGATCCGCAGCAAGCCATTGGCGATGTGCCGTTATTGGGCGCCGATGAACACAGCCAGCAGCAGCAATGGAGCGCAGCCCCGTGCGCGCCGGCCAGCCAATGGCTGCCGGAGCAATTGAACGAGCAGGCCCGGCGCACGCCGCAGCGGATCGCGTTGCGCTGGGACGGTGGCCAACTCGATTATGCCGAGCTGCACGCCCAGGCCAATCGCCTGGCCCATTACCTGCGGGACAAGGGCGTTGGCCCGGACGTGTGCGTGGCGATTGCCGCCGAGCGTTCGCCGCAGTTGCTCATCGGCGTGCTGGCGATCGTCAAGGCTGGTGGCGCCTATGTGCCGCTGGATGTGGACTACCCGGCCGAACGCCTGGCGTACATGCTCCACGACAGTGGCGTCGACTTGCTGCTGACCCAAACCGCACTGCTGGAGCGTTTGCCGGCGTGCGACGGCGTCAGTGTCATCGCCATCGACGCCCTGCATCTGGAGCAATGGCCGAGCCACCCGCCGGGCCTGCACCTGCACGGCGACCACCTGGCCTACGTCATCTACACCTCCGGTTCCACCGGCCAGCCCAAAGGCGTCGGCAATACCCACGCGGCCCTGGCCGAGCGCCTGCAATGGATGCAAGCGACCTACGGGCTGGATGCCACCGATGTGCTGATGCAAAAGGCCCCCATCAGCTTCGATGTGTCGGTCTGGGAATGCTTCTGGCCGCTGATCACCGGCAGCGAATTGGTGCTGGCCGGCCCCGGCGAACACCGTGACCCGCACCGCATCGCCCAGTTGGTGCAGCAGTTTGGCGTCACCACGCTGCACTTCGTGCCGCCTTTGCTCAGTCTGTTTGTCGATGAGCCGTTGAGCGCCCGCTGCAGCAGCCTGCGCCGGCTGTTCTGCGGTGGCGAAGCCTTGCCTTCCGAACTGCGCAACCGGGTCTTGGCGCAACTGCCGTCGGCGCAACTGCACAACCGCTACGGCCCGACCGAAACCGCGATCAACGTCACCCATTGGCATTGCACCGAGGCCGATGGCGAGCGCTCGCCGATCGGTCGACCTTTGGGCAACGTGCTGTGCCGGGTACTCGACAGCGACCTCAATCCCGTACCAGCCGGTGTGCCGGGCGAGTTGTGCATTGGCGGCCTGGGCCTGGCCCGGGGTTACCTCGGTCGTCCGGGCCTGAGCGCCGAGCGTTTCGTCGCCGACCCATTGGGGCCGGTCGGTGCGCGGTTGTACCGGACCGGCGACCGCACGCGCTGGAGCACTGACGGCGTGATCGAATACCTTGGCCGTCTCGACCAGCAGGTCAAGCTGCGCGGTTTTCGGGTTGAACCGCAGGAAATCGAAGCGCGTCTGCTGGCCCAGGACGGTGTCGCCCACGTGGCGGTGTTGGTGCGCGACACCTCGGCCGGTCCGCAGTTGATCGGCTATTACACCGCCCCGGATGTCGCCCAGGATCAGGACGAGTTGAACCATCGACTCAAAACCGCCCTGGCCGCCGAGCTGCCCGACTACATGGTGCCGGCCCAACTGCTGCGCCTGGACGCCATGCCCCTGGGCCCGAGCGGTAAACTCGACCGACGCGCCTTGCCCGAACCGCAATGGCAGGTGCGCGAGCACGTCGAGCCGGGCAGTGCCCTGGAGCAGCAAATCGCCGGCATCTGGCGCGAGGTGCTGGGCCTTGCGCGCATCGGCCTGCGGGACGATTTCTTTGCCCTCGGCGGCCATTCGCTGCTGGCGACCCAGATCATTTCCCGCACCCGCCAAATCTGTGACGTCGAACTGCCGCTGCGCACTTTGTTCGAGGCCAGTGAGCTGGGGGCCTTCGCTGAACAGGTGCGCTTGATCCAGACCAGCGGCCAGATCAACCGCCAGCCGCCCATTGAGACGGTCGACCGCAGCCAACCAGTGCCGCTTTCCTATTCCCAGCAGCGCATGTGGTTCCTCTGGCAGATGGAGCCGGACAGCCCGGCCTACAATGTCGGAGGCATGGCGCGGTTGCGCGGGGTGCTGGATGTCGGGCGCTTCGAGGTGGCCTTGCAGGCGTTGATCCTGCGCCACGAAACCCTGCGCACCACGTTCCCGAGCGTCGATGGCGTGGCCCGCCAGCAGGTGCACGGCGAGACGGGCCTGTGCATGGACTGGAAGGACTTCTCGAGGCTGGCCGCCGACATTCGCCAGCAGCGGGTACAGCAACTGGCCGACAGCGAGGCCCACCGGCCCTTCGACCTGGAAACCGGGCCGCTACTGCGGGCCTGCCTGGTCAAGACCGCCGAGCATGAGCATTACTTTGTCCTGACGTTGCACCACATCGTCACCGAAGGCTGGGCGATGGACATTTTCGCCCGTGAACTGAGCGCGCTGTACGAAGCCTTCATCGACGATCGCGAATCGCCCCTGGAACCCTTGCCGGTGCAGTACCTGGACTACAGCGTCTGGCAGCGTCAGTGGCTGGAGTCCGGTGAGTGTCAGCGACAACTCGACTATTGGACCGCGCAGTTGGGCCGCGAACATCCGCTGCTGGAACTGCCCGGTGACCGTCCGCGGCCATCGGTGCAAAGTCATCGCGGCGAACTGTTCCGTTTCGACCTCAGTGATGATTTGGCGACGCGGGTTCGTGGTTTCAACGCGCAACATGGCCTGACCCTGTTCATGACCATGACCGCGGCCCTGGCCGTGCTGCTCTACCGCTACAGTGGCCAGACCGACCTGCGTATCGGCGCGCCGGTGGCCAACCGCATCCGCCCGGAAAGCGAAGGGCTGATCGGGGCATTCCTCAACACCCAGGTCCTGCGCTGCCAACTCGACGGGCAGATGTCGGTGGGTGAACTGTTCGAACAGGTGCGCCGCACCGTCATCGAAGGCCAGTCCCATCAGGATTTGCCGTTCGATCATCTGGTGGAAGCCCTGCAACCACCGCGCAGTGCGGCCTACAACCCGCTGTTCCAGGTGATGTGCAACGTGCAGCGCTGGGAGTTCCAACAGAGTCGCACGCTGGCCGGTATGACCGTCGAATACCTGGTCAACGACGCCCGGGCCACCAAGTTCGACCTCAACCTGGAAGTCACCGACCTGGATCAGCGCCTGGGTTGCTGCCTGACCTACAGCACCGACCTGTTCGACGAACCGCGCATCGCGCGCATGGCGGGACACTGGCGCAATCTGCTGGAAGGGTTGCTGGTCGATCCGGCCCGACGCCTGAGCGAACTGCCGTTGCTGGATGCCCGCGAGCAGCAACAACTGCTCGACAGCCTGGGCGTCGAGCCCGGTCAGCATCGCCTGGACCACTGCCTGCACGAACTGTTCGACGAACAGGCCCGGATGCGTCCCGACGCGCCGGCCCTGACTTTCGCCGGGCAGACCCTGACGTATGCGCAGTTGAACAGCCGCGCCAATCGCCTGGCCTGGATGCTGCTTGAGCGAGGAGTCGGGCCGCAGGTGCGGGTTGGCCTGGCCCTGGAGCGCTCGCTGGAAATGGTCATCGGCCTGCTGGCGATCCTCAAGGCTGGCGGTGCCTATGTGCCGCTGGACCCGGAATACCCGCTGGACCGCTTGAGCTACATGATCGAGGACAGCGGCGTCAGCCTGCTGCTCAGTGACCGGGCGATGTTCCAGGCCCTCGGTGCAGTGCCCGAGGGAGTGGGGTGCTGGTGCCTGGAAGATGATTCGGCGGCCCTGGCCCACTACCCGGATCAGGCGCCGCCGCGGATCACCTTGGCGCAACACCAGGCGTACCTGATCTACACCTCGGGCTCCACCGGCAAGCCCAAGGGCGTGGTGGTGTCTCACGGTGAAATCGCCATGCATTGTCAGGCAGTGATCCAGCGTTTCGGCATGCGCCCGGACGATTGCGAGCTGCATTTCTATTCCATCAACTTCGACGCGGCCACCGAACGCCTGCTGGTACCGTTGCTCAGTGGCGCCCACGTGGTGCTGCGGGCCCAGGGCCAATGGGACGCCGAGGAAATCTGCGGGCTGATTCGCCAGCATCGCATCAACATCCTTGGTTTCACCCCCAGCTATGGCAGCCAGTTGGCGCAGTGGTTGGCGACCCAGGGCCAGACCCTGCCGGTGCGCATGTGCATCACCGGCGGCGAAGCCCTGACCGGCGAGCATTTGCAGCGCATTCGCGCCGCGTTCAGCCCGCGCCTGTTCTTCAACGCCTATGGCCCGACCGAAACCGTGGTTATGCCGTTGGCGAGCCTGGCTCCGGAGCGATTGGAAGAGGGTGCGACCAGTGTGCCGATTGGCAGCGTGATTGGCGCCCGCGTGGCGTACGTCCTCGACGCCGACCTGGCGTTGGTGCCGCAAGGCGCCACAGGTGAGTTGTATGTGGGCGGCGCCGGTCTGGCCCAGGGTTATCACCAGCGTCCGGGCATGACCGCCGAGCGCTTCGTCGCCGACCCGTTTGCCAGCAAGGGCGGACGCCTCTATCGCACCGGCGACCTGGTGCGCCAGCGTGCCGACGGTCTGGTGGAATACCTGGGACGGCTCGACCATCAGGTGAAAATCCGCGGCTTTCGCATCGAACTGGGCGAAATCGAAACCCGCCTGCTGGAGCATGAGGCGGTGCGCGAGGCCGTGGTATTGGCCCTCGACACGCCTGGCGGCAAGCAACTGGCCGGTTACCTGGTGAGCGACGTCGCCAGCCAGGACGGCGAGCAACAAGCGCTCCTGCGCGAAGCCTTGAAGAACCATCTTAAGGCCCAGGTGCCGGACTACATGGTGCCCACGCATTTGATCCTGCTGGCAAGCATGCCACTGACCGCCAACGGTAAACTCGACCGCCGCGCCTTGCCGCTGCCCGATCCTGGACTCAATCGCCAGCACTACGTGGCGCCGAGCAATGCCTTGGAGCAGACCCTGGCGGCGATCTGGTGCGAGGTGCTGAACGTCGGGCAAGTGGGCCTTAACGATAACTTCTTCGAGCTGGGCGGCGATTCGATCCTGTCCATCCAGGTGGTCAGCCGCGCCCGGCAGCAGGGCGTTCATTTCACGCCCCGCGACCTGTTCCAGCACCAGACCGTCCAGACCCTGGCCGCCGTTGCCACGCGCAGCCAGCAGGTGCACGCCGAGCAGGGCCTGTTGCAGGGTGAGTCCGGGTTGACGCCGATCCAGCACTGGTTCTTCGAGCGCCAGATCCCCAAACGGCATCACTGGAATCAGGCGCTGGTGCTGGAGCCGACCACGGCCCTGGCGCCGCAACCTCTGGAACAGGCACTGCGCAGTGTCTTCCAGCACCACGATGCCTTGCGCCTGGGCTTTGGTGAAAACGCCGGGCATTGGCGCGCCGAGCACCAGCCATTGTCTGACGTTGCGCTGTTGCAGCACGTGTTCGTGGACACCACCCAGGATTGCGAAGCGTTGTTTGCCCAGACGCAGCGCAGCCTGAGTCTGCCAAGCGGACCCTTACTGCGAGCAGTGCTGGCGGAGACCGCCGACGGTCAGCAACGGTTGCTGATCGTCATCCATCACCTGGTGGTCGATGGTGTGTCGTGGCGGGTGCTGATGGACGATCTGCAAACCGTCTACCGCCAGCTCACTGCCGGGCAGGAGGTGCAGTTGCCGGCCAAGACCAGCCCCTTGGGGGACTGGGCTGCGCGCTTGCAGGCCTACGCCGGTAGCGAATCCCTGCGCGAAGAACTGGAGTGGTGGCAAGCGCAGTTGAGCGGCGCGCAGGTGCAACTGCCCTGCGCGAATCCCGAGGGTGGGCTGCAGGAACGTCATGCTGAAACCGTCAGCGTGCGTCTGGACGCCGAGCGCACCCGGCAACTGTTGCAACAGGCGCCGAGCGCCTACCGCACCCAGGTCAACGACCTGCTGCTCACCGCGCTGGCCCGGGTGCTGTGCCGTTGGAGCGGCCATGCCTCGGCCCTGGTCCAGCTTGAAGGCCACGGCCGCGAAGCGCTGTTCGACGACATCGACCTGACTCGCACCGTCGGCTGGTTCACCAGCGTCTATCCCGTGCGCCTGAGTCCAGCAACCGAAGGCTTCGCAGCGTCGATCAAGGCCATCAAGGAACAGTTGCGCGCGGTGCCTCACAAGGGCCTCGGCCATGGCGTATTGCACTACCTGGCGGACGCGACGACTCGCCAGACGATGGCCGGTCTGCCGCACGCGGCGATCACCTTCAACTACCTGGGCCAGCTCGACCAGACCCTGGGGCATGATGCGTTGTTCCAGCCGCTGGATGCGCCGCTGGGTGCGATCCACGATCCCGATGCGCCGCTGCCCAATGAGCTGAGCGTCGACAGCCAGGTCAGCGGTGGCGAATTGTTGCTGCGCTGGACGTTCAGCCGCGAACGTCATGATCGTCAGGCTATCGCCATCCTGGCCGATGCTTACCTCGATGAATTGCAACGCCTGATCGAACACTGCCTGACAGACGAGGCGGGCGGCCTCACGCCATCGGATTTTCCCCTGGCGAAGTTGACCCAGGGCCAACTCGACAGCCTGCCGGTAGCGGCCGGACAGATCGAAGACGTCTACCCGCTGACGCCGATGCAGGAGGGCATGCTCCTGCACACCTTGCTGGAGCCGGGCACGGGCCTGTACTACATGCAGGATCGCTACCGCATCAACAGCGAACTGGATCCGCAGCGTTTTGCCCAGGCCTGGCAAGCGGTCATCGCCCGCCACGAAGCTTTGCGCGCGTCGTTCTGCTGGAACGTCGGCGAACAGATGCTGCAAATTATCCATAGGCCCGGCAGCACGCCGGTGGACTACCTCGACTGGTCTTCGGTGCCCGAAGACGCCCAGGAAGCCAAGCTCCAGGCGCTGCTCAAGAACGAGCGCGAGGACGGTTTCGATCTGTTGAACCAGGCGCCGTTTCACCTGCGACTGATTCGGGTCGGCGCGGCACGCTACTGGTTCATGATGAGTAACCACCACATCCTCATCGATGCGTGGTGTCGTTCGCTGCTGATGGAAGACTTCTTCGAGATCTACACTGCCCAGGGTGAAAACCGCGAACCGCAGTTGAGCGTGCCACCGCGCTATCGCGACTACATCGGCTGGTTGCAGCACCAGAGCCTGGCCGAAGCCCGGCAGTGGTGGCAACGCAACCTGCAAGGCTTCGAGCGGACCACGCCGATCCCTGGCGACCGGCCGTTCCTGCGCGAGCACGCCGGTGACAGCGGCGGCATGAGCGTCGGCGACTGCTACACCCGTCTCGATGCCCGGGACGGTGCGCGGCTGCGGGAATTGGCCCAGGCCCATCAACTGACGGTCAACACCTTCGCCCAGGCGGCGTGGGCGTTGGTGCTGCGGCGAGTCAGCGGCGACCGCGACGTGCTGTTCGGCGTCACTGTGGCCGGGCGCCCGGTGGCGCTGCCGCAGATGCAACGCACCGTGGGGCTGTTCATCAACAGCATCGCCTTGCGCGTGCAGATGCCTGAGGACCATCAGCGCTGCAGCGTGCGCCAGTGGCTCAGGGATTTGCTGGACAGCAACATGCAATTGCGCGAGTACGAATACCTGCCGCTGGTGAGCATCCAGGAGGTCAGCGAACTGCCCAAGGGCCAGCCGCTGTTCGACAGTTTGTTCGTGTTCGAGAACGCGCCGGTGGAGGTCTCGGTGCTGGACCGCGCCCAAAGCCTCAACGCCACGTCGGACTCGGGCCGGACCCACACCAATTTCCCGCTGACGGCGGTCTGCTATCCGGGGGATGACCTGGGGCTGCACCTTTCCTACGACCAGCGCTACTTCGATGAAAGCACCATCCAGGGGCTGCTGGGCGAGTTCAAGCGGTTGCTGCTGGCGTTGATGGAGGGCTTGCACGGCGACATGAGCGAGCTGCCGCTGATCGGTGCCGAAGAACAGGACTTCCTGATCGAGGGCTGCAACCAGAGCGAGCATGCCTATCCGCTGGAGCAAAGCTACGTCGAGCTCTTCGAGGCGCGGGTCGCGGCCCATCCGCACCGCCCTGCGGTCAGTTGCCTGGACGCGAGCTACAGCTACGCCGAGCTGAATGCGCGCAGCAACCGCCTCGGTCACGCCCTGATCGCTGCCGGTGTCGGCCTGGATCAGCCAGTGGCGCTGCTGGCCGAACGAGATGCCGAGCTGCTGGGCATGATCATCGGTAGCTTCAAGGCTGGTGCCGGCTACCTGCCGCTGGACCCAGGCCTGCCGAGCCAGCGCCTGAGCCGCATCATCGGATTGAGCCGCACGCCGTTGCTGGTTTGCACCCAGGCCTGCCAGGCCCAGGCGCAGGCCTTGCTGGACGAGTTCGCCTGCTCCGGGCGGCCGAAGTTGCTGGTGTGGGAAAGCGTCCAGGCCAGCGCTCTTTCGCTGGTAAACCCAGGCGTCTACAGCGGGCCGGATAACCTGGCCTACGTGATCTACACCTCCGGCTCCACCGGCCTGCCCAAAGGCGTGATGGTGGAGCAGCGGGGCATGCTCAACAATCAGCTGAGCAAGGTGCCGTACCTAGCGCTGAGCGAGGCGGATGTGATCGCCCAGACGGCGTCCCAGAGTTTCGATATTTCGGTCTGGCAGTTCCTGGCCGCGCCGTTGTTCGGTGCCCGGGTCGATATCGTGCCCAATGCCATTGCCCACGACCCGCAAGGGCTGCTGGAGCATGTACAGCAGCAGGGCATTAGCGTGCTGGAAAGTGTGCCGTCGCTGATTCAGGGCATGCTTGCCCAGGAACGCGTTGGTCTGGACGGCTTGCGCTGGATGCTGCCCACCGGCGAAGCGATGCCGCCGGAGCTGGCGCACCAGTGGTTGTTGCGTTACCCGGACACCGTTCTGGTCAATGCCTACGGCCCGGCGGAATGCTCCGACGACGTGGCGTTCTTCCGTGTCGACCTGGCCTCGACCCGGGGTACGTATCTGCCGATCGGCACGCCCACCGACAACAATCGTCTGTACCTGCTCGACGGCGCGCTGGACCTGGTGCCGTTGGGCGCGGTGGGTGAGTTGTGCGTGGCGGGCACCGGGGTTGGGCGCGGTTATGTCGGCGATCCGTTGCGCACCGCCCCGGTCTTTGTGCCGAATCCGTTCGGAGCGCCTGGGGAGCGACTGTACCGCACCGGTGACCTGGCACGGCGGCGCAGCGACGGGGTCTTGGAGTACGTCGGACGCCTCGACCATCAGGTGAAGATCCGCGGCTACCGCATCGAGCTGGGGGAAATCGAAGCCCGCTTGCATGAACAGCCGGAAGTGCGCGATGGGGCGGTGGGCGTGCAGGAAGGCGCCAATGGCAAGCATCTGGTGGGCTACCTCGTTGCCACCGACTCGGCGCTCAAGCCTGCCGAACGCCTGGAGCGCATCAAGCAGCGCCTGCGGGCGGAACTGCCGGAATACATGGTGCCGCTGCACTGGCTGTGGCTCGAGCGCCTGCCCCTCAACGCCAACGGCAAGCTCGATCGCAAGGCCTTGCCGGCCCTGGAGATCGGCCAGTTGCACCGCCAGGACTACCAAGCCCCCGGCAATGCGCTGGAGCAGACCCTGGCAGATATCTGGGCCCAGGTGCTGAAAGTCGAGCGGGTGGGGATGCGGGACAACTTCTTCGAATTGGGCGGGCATTCCTTGCTGGCAACGCAAATCGCCTCACGGGTGCAAAAGACCCTGCAACGCAACGTGCCGCTACGGGCGATGTTCGAATGCAGCACGGTGCAGGAACTGGCCGACTACATCGATGGGCTGGCGGCCAGCGAAATCACCGAGGAGAAGGTGGATCGGTTGAATGACCTGATGGCGGAGTTGGAAGGCCTGTAGCTTTGCGGCGCGCGTAACGGCCTCATCGCGGGCAAGCCTTGCTCCCACAGGGATCAGCTGTGAACAGAGTATTTGTGTTCGAGCATCAACCCTGTGGGAGCAAGGCTTGCCCACGATGGGGGGCGCTACAGGCACTGCTGGCTCAGAGGTTGACGGCCCAGCCCGCTCAGCTCAGTCTCCCCAGGGCTTTTTCCAGACTCAAACAAGGAGGTCATCCATGCCCTTTGCAATCATTGACGGACAACCGCTTCACTACCTGGACCAAGGCCAGGGTCCGGTGCTGCTGTTGGGCAGCAGCTATCTGTGGGACCACAGCATGTGGACGCCGCAGATCGAGGTGTTGTCCCAGCATTATCGGGTCATCGCCCTGGACTTGTGGGGACACGGCCAGTCCGGGTGTTTGCCTGAGGGCATGACCTCCCTGGACGACCTGGCTCGTCAGGCATTGGCATTGATGGATCACCTGGACATCGACTGCTTCAATCTGGTCGGACTTTCGGTGGGCGGAATGTGGGGCGCTCGGTTGGCACTGGCGGCGCCTGAGCGCGTGCAATCGCTGGTGTTGATGGACACCTACGTCGGCGTCGAGCCGGAACCGACCCGCCAGTACTACTTCTCGTTGTTCGACAAGATCGAGGCCGGCGGCAGTATTCCCGAACCCTTGCTGGACATCATCGTGCCGATTTTCTTCCGGCCAGGTATCGACCCGCAGTCGGCGTTCTACCAGCAGTTGCGCGCCACATTGGCCGCGCTGCCGACCGAGCGCCTGCGCGACAGCATCGTGCCGTTGGGGCGGATCATTTTCGGTCGGGACAGCATCCTGCCCCGCCTGCATGAACTGGACGCCAAGCGCACGACGGTGATGTTTGGCGACCAGGACAAACCGCGTCCACCGTCCGAGTCCCTGGAAATGGTCGAGCTGATCGGGTGTCCCCATGTGGTGATTCCGCAGGCGGGGCACATCTCCAACCTGGAGAATCCGGAATTCGTGAACGGGGCGTTGCTGGAGTTCCTGGCGCGCAAGCTCTGACTGCTGGCTAACCGTGGCGAGGGAGCTTGCTCCCGCTGTGCTCTGTAGGAGCTGGCGAAGCCTGCGATCTTTTAATCTTGATCTTTCGTTTGAGACTCAACTGTTTGGGACAAGATCGCAGCCTCGTTGCACTCGTCAGCTCCTACACAGCTACAGGCGCACCCCAGCGCGAGCAAGAGCAGTTTTGGACGTTGGATTACTTCGGTCCGAGAATCTTCACCAGTTTGTCCGGCGACGGCGCGCCTTGCTGCTGTTGCAAGTCGCCTTTTTCATCCAGATAGAAAATCGCCGGAGTGGCGGACAGTTCCAGCTCGTCCATCAACTGCTGGTTGGCGTCCAGTTTTGCCTGGATGGCCGGCGGTATGGCCTTGAGCGGTTTGAGCGGGCTGCCCTTGCCGGCCTTTTCATGCTCGGCCAGGGCTTTTTCCGGGTCCTTGGCCGCCAGCAAGGCGGCGGATTTACCCGGGCTGTCTTCGCGGATGATGCCCACCATGATGTGACGCAACTGCACCTTGCCGGCCTTGACCCAGGGCCGAGCCTGTTCCCAGAACATGTTGCAGTACGGGCAGTTCGGATCGCTGAACAGGTACACCGTGCGCGGTGCGTCCTTGTTGCCGTCGGCGATCCAGTTGCTGGCCTCCATCTTCGCCCAGACGGCCTTGGCCATCGGTGCATAAACCAGTTTTTGCAGTGGCTCGACGCTCAGGTCCTTGCCGTCGGCGTCGTACAGGTTGCCCAGCAGGACGTGCTGCCCATCCGGGGTCAGGTACAGCGCCATGCCTCGGTTCTGGTATTGCGCCGCGTAACCACGCAAGCCGTCCGGCGCGTCGAAGGTGCCGATGATTTTTGCGCCCTTGGCTTCGATCTTCTTGATGGCCGCGGGCAATTCTTCGGCCTGGAGCAGCGGGGCTTGCGACAGTGCGGCGGCGACGGCCAGGGTCAGCAGGTGGCGGAGGCGGGGCATGGTGATTTCCTTGTGGCGGAGTGGGGCATCGTGGGCGAGTCCGGCGTTTCGAAGTTTTCCAGGGCATGAGCCAGGCTCGCTTCCGACAATTCCCCCAGATGGCTGCCCAGCAGGCGACCGTCGGCGCTGTAGAACAGGGTGGTTGGCAGGGCCATGGAGCCGACGGCCTGGCCGAGGCGGCCACTGCCATCGAACAACACGTTGTCCAGGCTCAGGCCTTGAGTGGCGAGGTAGGTGCTGACGCTTTGCATGCTTTCGGCCTGATTGACGAACAGGAAGGTCAGGTCTGGACGCTGTTGCTGGGCTTCTTCGAGCACCGGCATTTCACGCCGGCAGGGCGGGCACCAGGTGGCCCATAGATTGATCACCAGGGGGCCGCCCTGGTAGTCGGTGAGCTTCACGGTCTCGCCGTCGGCGGTGCGCAGGTTGATGTCCGGCAGCCGGGTGCCTTGTTCATAAATCGTCAACGACAGGGTCGCCACCAGCCAGAACAGCAAGCCGCTGACGACGCCGAAGCCCAATGGCCGGCGCAGGGGTGGACGGCGCCGGGCCCACAACAAGGCGCCAATCAGCAGCGCCACGATGCCCGGCCAGGCCAGGAAGCCACCGTCGCGCAGGTCGACGATCTGCCACGGGTCGTCCCGATAATGTTGCCAATAGGCGGCGACGAAGCCGATCCGTGCGGCCAGCAGACCCAGTAGAAACAGCACGAACAGCACTGACTCGGGGTTTTCGCCTTCCCGCTTGGCCACCCGCCAGCCGACGAAGGTTGCCAGGGCCAGGGCGCTGATAAGCAACAGGTGGTTAAGGGCGATGGCAAAGGTGCCCAAGGTAAACGTCAGCATCAGCGGGCGTCCCGGGCGAGGTTCCAGCGTTCGAGGAACGCCTTGGCGTCGACTTCGCCGGTGATCCGCTGGCTGCGGCGCTCTTCACCGTCGGCGCCGATCCACAGCAGGCTCGGCGGCCCCGGCACCTGGTAACGGCCCAGCAGCTCGCGGCTGGCGGGGCTGTCGGTGGTGACATCCAGGCGCAGCAGGCGCACGCCTTTCAGGGCGTCCAGCACTTCGCTGCGGCCGAAGACCTGTTTTTCCATGATCTTGCAGGACACGCACCAGTCGGCGTAGTAGTCCAGCAGCACCCACTGGCCCTGGGCCTTGGCGGCGTCCAGTTCCCGCTGCAGGGCGGCGGGCTCGCTGACCGTGACGAACGCGTCATGGGCGCTGACGGTCGCACTGCCCTCGCTGCCGGCGTAGACCTTCAGCGGCTGGAAGAAATCATCGCCACCGCCCGCCGCGCCAATCACCAGCAGGCTGCCCCACAGGCCGAACAGCAACGAGGCGCTGCCGCAGACATAGGCGATGCGGCCGAACCCTTCGGTCTGGCGCCAGGCGCTGTAGGCGGCAATCAACAACAGCATGCCCCACAGGCCGACCCACAACGAACCGTCGATGATCGGGCGAATCATCAGCAGCGCGGTGCCCAGGAACAGGAAGCCGAACACGCCCTTGAGCAGGTTCATCCAGGCGCCGGGCTTGGGCAGGAAGCGATTGCCCACGGTCACCAGCAGCAACAGTGGCAGGCCCATGCCGATGCCCATGGTGAACAGGATCAGCCCGCCGTGCAGCGCATTGCCGCTCTGGGCGATGTACAGCAGTGCGCCGGCCAGCGGCGCGGTCATGCAAGGGCCCACCAACAGGCCGGACAGTGCCCCGAGAATGCCGGCGCCCACCAGGCTGCCACCGCGGCGCTGGCGCCCGGCGTTTTCCAGGCGGTCACGCAGGGCGGCCGGCAATTGCAATTCGAAGAAACCGAACATGGGCAGTGCCAGCAACACGAATACGGCCGCGAAGCTGCCCAGCAGCCACGGTTGTTGCAGCAGCGCCTGGAGGTTGGCGCCCAGCAGCGCGGCGAGCACGCCCATGGCGGCGTACACCAGGGCCATGCTGATCACGTAGCTGCCGGCCAAGGCCAGGCCGCGTCTCGGCCCGGCGCCGCTGCCCACCACCAATCCCGCCAAAATCGGCAGCATCGGCAGCGAACACGGTGTGAACGCCAGCAGCAGGCCCAAGCCGAAGAACACCAGCAGGCTCCAGCCCAAGGCCCGTTGTTGCAGGCCGCTGGCCAGGGCCTGGTCCGGCGCCTCGCCGCTGGCCGCCACCGGTGCGCTGCCACCCAGGTCGACCACTTGGGTCTGGGGTGGATAGCACAGGCCGGCGTCGGCGCAGCCCTGGAAGCCGACCTTGATCTTGCCCGTGGCACCGGCGGGTATCTTCAGCTCCAGCGCCTGGCGATAGACCTGCTGGTCGCCGAAAAACTCGTCGCTGTGGGCGTCACCCTCCGGCAGCTGCGGTTTTTGCGCCTCGGCCAGGCCATCGAACTTGAGCCGCTGCTGATACAGGTAGTACCCATCGGCGATCTGCCAGAACAGCTGGGTTTCACCGGAGTCCAGGCGTTCGGAGGTAAATACGAACGCCTTTTCCACCGGCAGGAAATCGGGTTTGGTTTCGAAGGGATTGGCGGCCTGGGCCAGGCCCGAGATCAGGAACAGCCACAGCAAAAGCAATCGATGCATGGGTAACGCCTTAGAACGAAGCAAGTGGGGTGCACAATGGCGACAGGCGATTAACTTGAAGTTAACGCCAATCTGGAGAACTTGTCGGCTAAGCGATGGGCCCCTGAGTCAATCGGGAAGTCAGATGACGTCGCTATAGGTTAACCGGTATTCAGACATCGGAGGGTGGCTCAGTTTCCACGTTTGGGCCTGTTGCTTGGCTTGCGCGATCTGTGCGGCTGTCAGCTCACTCTCAAGGGCTCTGAGATTGCGGGCTGACTCGGTGTGACGCCTGAATTCCCTGGTCGTGTCAACCACCAGCCACAACAGGGCATAGGCTGTGACAAGGTCTTCTTCATAGCCGTATTCTCGCTCGTCTTCGTCCATGTCGTATTCCGTCGAGAGCGCGAGGGCGTAGCTGATCAAGGCACTGACGTCATTTAATTCCAGTCTTTTTTCCAGCCAGAGGCGCTTGATCGGCTTATCGTTACGCACGGAGATCAGGTTGGAATACGCAGACATTGCTTTCGGCAGGCCTGCCGTCGCCGCTTCCAAGTATAGCCTTTTGATTTCTTTGGAAGGTGTGAGACCGGCCGGCACGAGATTTTCGTTGGAGCCATATAAGCCGGCCAGAATATATTTCGCTTCGGCCGAGCCGGCCTGCTCGGATTTTCTCAGCGATTCGATGTTTTTGTTCAGTTCATAATCCTGCAAACAGCCCATCGCGCTATCGACGTTGGCATCGATCAGGGTCTTGGCTTTTTTGAGTGATGGTCCATCCCCCAGTCGCAACAAGGCATAGACATGATCCTGGTCGGCAGCCTTTTGATACCAGCGGCGAGCCTCTTCGGTCATGCCGGCAGCGCTGCGCCGAATGGATTCCGCCAGGGCGTACTGCGCGTCCTTGTCGCTGTCCGTGGCCCCAATCAACAGAAGAGGTTTTGCACGATTGAATTCCCCCAGATTGTACAACTGCAGCCCTTCGGTCGTTGCCGTGGCTCGTTGCGTTTTTACCCTATCGATCATGCGCTGGATCGAGTCGACAAAATTGGCAAAAGTGGTGAGTGCGTCTTGATGTGAATACATGTTGGATACCTGCGTGAATAGAAGGAAATATGTGTTCAGCGGGTATCAAGGTAAAGGTGACGGTCCGGTCGGGTGCGGTATATATGTATGGCGAACCATCCATATATTTCCAAAGTTTTCAGTTTTTTCCTCACGTTCATCGCTTGTTCGGGTTGCCATAATTGAGCCTTAATGTTCACTTGATTCACTCGGGTTTTTACTCTTGGAGCGTTCATGCGCGTTTTGGTCTGCGAAGACGATGAGTTGATTGCCAGCGGGATCGTTGCCGGCCTTACGGCGCAGGGCCTGACTGTCGAGCACGTGGCCACCGCATCGGCGGCGCGGGCGATGGTCGGCGTGGCGGAATTCGACGTCATGGTGCTGGACTTGGGATTGCCTGATGAGGATGGTCTCAAGCTGCTCAGGCAACTGCGTCAGCAGGGGTTGGAGACGCCGGTGCTGATCCTCACCGCCCGGGACTCGGTGACCGACCGGGTCGACGGCTTGCAGGCCGGCGCCGATGACTACCTGCTCAAACCCTTCGACCTGCGCGAGCTTGCGGCGCGCCTGCACACGTTGCTGCGGCGCGTGGCGGGGCGCAGTGTCAACCTGATCGAGCACGGTCGCCTGACTTACGACCCCAGCAGTCGGGAAACCACCCTGGACGGCCAGCCGGTGGATCTGTCCCGGCGCGAGCAATCGCTGTTGCAGGCACTGTTGCACAGTCGCGGCCGGGTACTGTCCACCGAGCAACTCAAGGACAGCGTCTACGGGTTCAACGACGAATTGGAAAGCAACGCCCTCAACGTCCATATCCATCACCTGCGGCGTAAGCTGGGTAACGGGATTGTCGAGACTGTACGTGGCCTGGGCTATCGCTTGGGGCCGGCCGAAGGTGGAGAACCTTCCAAGTGATGAGCCTGCGACTGCGTTTGAGCCTGACCCTCGGCGCGGCCTTTGCCCTGATCTGGGCCTTGGCCGCGGCGTGGATGCTCAGTGATCTGCGCAACCAGATGATGTTTTCCCTCGACCAGCGCCTGGTGGCTTCGGCGCGGATGGTCGCCGGACTGCTGGAACAGATGCCACCGTTGTCCAGCAAGGGCGACGGCACGCATTTGAGCGCCGAGCAATTGAGCATTCCCGGCGGCATGGCCTGTCAGGTCAGTTCCTTGCGCGGCGAGATTCTGGCACGCAGCCACGGCACTCCAGAACAAACCCTGGAAGCCGAGAAAATGGGCTTTCACGATCAGATGATCGACGGCTCGCCCTGGCGCAGCTTCACCCTGGCCAGGGGGGACTTGCGCATCACCACCGCCGACCGCCAGATCGAGCGCGAAGCCTTGAACATGTCGATACTACTGGCCGCTTCGGTGCCGGTGGGCGTGGCGCTGCTCGGTTGCCTGTGCCTGTTGTGGCTGGGCATCGGCCAGGGCCTGGCACCGCTCAATCGTATTCGCGATGCGTTGATGCGGCGCAATGCCGATTCCCTGGAGCCCTTGCAGATCCATCCATTGCCCAGCGAATTGCGACCGCTGCTGGAGACCCAGAACCAGTTATTCCAGCGCATCGGCAAGACCATCGAGCGCGAGCGACGGCTGACCGGCGACGCCGCCCACGAGTTGCGCAGCCCGCTGACTGCCATCAAGACGCACCTGCAAGTGGCGCGCATGACCGAGGGTGCCGCCCGCGACCAGTCCCTGGCCCGGGCCGAGGAGGGCGCCGACCGCATGCACCGCACACTCGAACAGTTGCTACTGCTGGCTCGGGTCGAAGGCAGCCTGTCGTTCGACGATGGCGTGCAATGCAACGCCGAGCAGGTCGCCCGGTTGGCAATACAGGATGCCGCCAGCAGTGATTCGCGGCGCGTCAGGTTGCACCTGTCCCCAGGGTTGTCCGACGCCTCGGTGCAAATGCCGGCAGTGCTTTCCATCGCCGCCTTGCGCAACCTGCTGGATAACGCCCTGCGCCATACCCCGGACGATACCGATGTGGAGCTGAGCCTGGAGATGGTCGGCCAGCGTGTGCGTTTTCAGGTCCGTGACCACGGCCCCGGCATCGCCGCCGACGACATCCAGCACCTGACTCAGCGCTTCTGGCGTAACGGCCAGAGCACCGGCTGCGGATTGGGGCTGGCGATCGTTCAGGCCATCGTCCAGCGTTGCGGCTGCGGCCTGCATTTCGACAGTCTCCCGGATGGGCTGCGGGTCGAGTTGACGGTGCCGGTGCAGGTATTACCGGCCTGATCCACTTCAGGCATGGCCTGCGGGAAGGCTCCCATAGGCCTCACGAACAGGCCGCTGATCGCGTCGACCGGGAAAGTGCTGCCCGAGAGTAAATCCCTGCGTTGCTGATGCGTTTCCACAACAGGAAACCCGCACATGCGCTCCGACCGGAGGCGCACCTGTGCGGTGTGTCATTACTTCAGCGTATTGCGGGGTCGAGGGATGTCAGTCGCCAACAGTCTTATCGAAGCACAGCCGGCCCGGGTCAGCCCTGCGCCGGCCGAGACGCTCTACCAGTTCAATGAGTCGCCGCTGCTGGCCCGCCAGAGTCGGCAGGAGTCCAATGCCCGCAGCTATCCACGGCGGATTCCCTTGGTCCTCAAGCGTGCCAAGGGGCTGTATATCGAGGACGTCGAGGGCCGCACCTTCATTGACTGCCTGGCCGGCGCCGGCACTCTGGCGCTGGGGCATAACCACCCGGTGGTGATCGAAGCGATCCAGCAGGTGCTGGTCGATGAGCTGCCGCTGCATACCCTGGACCTGACCACGCCGGTCAAGGACCGTTTCGTCCAGGACCTGTTCGGTCTGTTGCCGGCAGAGTTGGTCGCCGAGGCGAAGATCCAGTTCTGCGGCCCCACCGGTACCGATGCGGTGGAGGCCGCCCTCAAGCTGGTGCGCACCGCCACCGGACGTAGCACCGTGCTGTCGTTCCAGGGCGGTTATCACGGCATGAGCCAGGGGGCGTTGAGCCTGATGGGCAGCTTGGGGCCGAAGAAGCCCTTGGGTGCCTTGCTCAGCAGCGGTGTGCAGTTCATGCCATACCCCTACGATTACCGCTGCCCGTTCGGACTGGGCGGTGTGGCGGGCGTGAAGGCCAATCTGCATTACCTGGAAAACCTGTTGAATGACCCCGAGGCTGGCGTGCAATTGCCGGCCGCCGTCATCGTCGAAGTGGTGCAGGGCGAGGGCGGGGTCATTCCCGCCGATCTGGACTGGCTACGCGGCTTGCGGCGGATCACTGAGCAGGCGGGGGTGGCGTTGATCGTCGACGAAATCCAGAGCGGCTTTGGCCGTACCGGCAAGATGTTTGCGTTCGAGCACGCCGGGATCATCCCGGACGTGGTCGTGCTGTCCAAGGCCATTGGTGGCAGCCTGCCGCTGGCGGTGGTGGTCTATCGCGACTGGCTCGACACCTGGCTGCCGGGTGCTCACGCCGGGACCTTCCGCGGCAATCAGATGGCCATGGCCGCCGGTTCCGCGGTGATGCGCTATCTGCAGGAGCACGATCTGCCGGCCCACGCCGCCGCCATGGGCGAACGCTTGAGTGAGCACCTGCGCATCCTGCAGCGAGACTTCCCACAACTGGGCGATATCCGCGGTCGCGGGTTGATGCTCGGCGTCGAACTGGTGGACCCGGCGGGCAAGCCCGACGCCCTGGGCCATCCGCCGGTACATGCACGGCTGGCGCCACGGCTGCAACGTGAATGCCTCAAGCGCGGGCTGATCCTGGAACTGGGTGGCCGACAGGGCGGCGTGGTGCGGTTCCTGCCACCACTGATCATCACAAAGGCGCAAATCGACCGGGTTGCCGAGATTTTCGGGCGAGCGATGCAGGCGGCGCTCGTCGAGACCTAATTTTCACTCGGCCCCGCTCGTTCCTTTCATACCCTGGCTGCGCATGCGCCGCAGCGAACCTCGAGCAAAGATGGAGAGACACCCATGACTTCAGTATTCGACCGCGAGGACATCGTCTTTCAGGTCGTGGTCAACCACGAAGAGCAATATTCGATCTGGCCAGACTACAAGGCCGTCCCCGAGGGCTGGCGCACTGTCGGCAAAAGCGGGCTCAAGAAGGAGTGCCTGGCCTACATCGAAGAAGTCTGGACCGACATGCGCCCGCTGAGCTTGCGCAAGAAGATGGAAGCGCAGGCGGCTGTGGCTCATTGATACAACGGTTGTAAGAACGCCTCAACCTTTGTGGGGGCGAGTCTGCTCGCGATAGCGGAGTGTCAGCCAACATTCATGTTACTGACCGTCGCTATCGCGAGCAGGCTCGCTCCCGCAGGGCTTTATGGTGTTGCGGGTTTACTTGAACCGCCGCTCCACCCCTTTCTCCACCAGGATCTTCGCCGAAATCTCTTCCACGGAAAAATGCGTGGAGTTGATATGGGGAATGTTCTCCCGCCGGAACAGGTTTTCCACCTCGCGCACTTCGAACTCGCATTGGGCATAGCTCGAATAGCGGCTGTTGGGCTTGCGCTCGTTGCGGATCGCGGTGAGGCGATCCGGGTCGATGGTCAGGCCGAACAGCTTGTGCTGGTGGGCGCGCAGGGCACTGGGCAGTTGCAGGCGCTCCATGTCTTCTTCGGTCAGCGGATAGTTGGCCGCACGGATGCCAAATTGCATCGCCATGTACAGGCACGTCGGCGTCTTACCACAGCGCGACACCCCCACTAGGATCAGGTCGGCCTTGTCGTAATAATGCGTGCGGGCCCCGTCATCGTTGTCCAGCGCGAAGTTGACCGCCTCGATCCGCTCCATGTAGTTGGAGTTGTGGCCAATGGAGTGGGACTTGCCGACCGAGTAGGACGAGTGCTCGCTCAGTTCCTGCTCCAGGGGCGCCAGGAACGTGGAAAAAATGTCGATCATGAAACCATTGGACGTTGCGAGAATCTCACGGATGTCCTGATTGACGATGGTATCGAAGATAATCGGGCGGAAACCGTCGGTTTCGGCGGCTTTATTGATTTGTTGTACCATGGCCCGCGCCTTGTCGACGTTGTCGATGTACGGACGTATGAACTTGGCGAAGGTAATGTTTTCGAATTGCGCCAACAGGCTTTGGCCTAGCGTTTCGGCCGTGATGCCGGTGCCGTCGGAGATAAAGAAAGCAGATCGTTTCATTTGCGCCTTGGGCCTTAAGCTAGTGAGCTAGTGACGATTCTTGGATATGATAGGCGCGATTTGTCGGCCGCCAGTGGCCCGCATTCTCACTTATTTTCCAGGTCCAGGCCATATCGCCGGTCATCGCTCCCTTGGAGCCACCGGTGCCTTGAGCTTTTCCAACACAGTTAGTGGAGAGATCACCTTGGTAGAGTACGTAGTTTCCCTCGATAAGCTCGGCGTCCATGATGTGGAGCATGTGGGGGGCAAGAACGCATCCCTGGGCGAGATGATCAGCAACCTCGCCGGTGCTGGCGTATCGGTGCCAGGTGGCTTCGCCACGACCGCCCAGGCTTATCGTGATTTCCTGGAACTGAGCGGCCTGAACAAGCAGATCCACGATGCGCTCGATGCCCTGGACGTCGATGACGTCAATGCCCTGGCCAAGACCGGGGCCCAGATCCGCCAATGGATCATGGAGGCCGAGTTCCCCGAGAAACTGAACGCCGAGATCCGCACCGCGTTCGCCAAGCTGTCCGAAGGCAATCCGGATATCGCCGTTGCCGTGCGTTCCTCGGCCACCGCCGAAGACCTGCCGGATGCCTCCTTCGCCGGCCAGCAGGAAACCTTCCTGAACATCCGTGGCGTGGAAAACGTCATCCGTGCCGCCAAGGAAGTCTTCGCCTCCCTTTTCAATGACCGTGCCATTTCCTACCGCGTGCACCAGGGCTTCGACCACAAGCTGGTTGCCCTGTCCGCCGGTGTGCAGCGCATGGTCCGCTCCGAAACCGGCACTGCCGGCGTGATGTTCACCCTCGATACCGAGTCGGGCTTCCGTGACGTGGTGTTCATCACCGGCGCCTACGGCCTGGGTGAAACCGTCGTGCAGGGCGCGGTGAACCCGGATGAGTTCTACGTCCACAAAGGCACGTTGCAAGCCGGTCGTCCGGCCATCCTGCGCCGTAACCTGGGCAGCAAGGCCATCAAGATGATCTACGGCGACGAAGCCAAGGCCGGTCGTTCGGTGAAGACCGTCGACGTGGACAATGCCGAGCGCGCGCGTTTCTGCCTGACCGACGCCGAAGTCAGCGAGCTGGCCAAGCAGGCGATGATCATCGAGCAGCACTACAAGTGCCCGATGGACATCGAGTGGGCCAAGGACGGTGATGACGGCAAGCTGTACATCGTGCAGGCCCGCCCGGAAACCGTGAAGAGCCGCACCCACGCCAACGTCATGGAGCGCTACCTGCTCAAGGAAACCGGCACCGTGCTGGTGGAAGGCCGTGCCATCGGCCAGCGCATCGGCGCCGGCAAGGTGCGGATCATCAAGGACGTCTCGGAGATGGACAAGGTCCAGGCCGGCGACGTACTGGTCTCCGACATGACCGACCCGGACTGGGAACCGGTGATGAAGCGCGCCAGCGCCATCGTCACCAACCGTGGCGGGCGTACCTGCCACGCGGCGATCATTGCCCGTGAGCTGGGTATTCCAGCGGTAGTGGGTTGCGGCAACGCCACCCAACTGCTCAAGGACGGCCAGGGTGTGACCGTGTCCTGTGCCGAAGGCGATACCGGCTACATCTTCGAGGGCGAACTGGGCTTCGACATCAAGAAGAACTCCGTGGACGCCATGCCGGAGCTGCCGTTCAAGATCATGATGAACGTCGGCAATCCGGACCGCGCCTTCGACTTCGCGCAACTGCCGAACGCTGGCGTGGGCTTGGCCCGCCTGGAATTCATCATCAACCGCATGATCGGCGTGCACCCCAAGGCGCTGCTGAACTACGACGGCCTGCCGCAGGAAATCAAGAGCAGCGTCGACAAGCGCATTGCCGGTTACAACGATCCGGTCGGTTTCTACGTCGAGAAGCTGGTGGAAGGCATCAGCACCCTGGCGGCGGCGTTCTGGCCGAAAAAGGTCATCGTGCGCCTGTCGGACTTCAAGTCCAACGAATACGCCAACCTGATCGGCGGCAAGCTCTACGAGCCGGAAGAAGAAAACCCGATGCTGGGCTTCCGTGGCGCTTCGCGTTACATCAGTGAGTCGTTCCGCGACTGCTTCGAACTTGAATGCCGCGCCCTCAAACGCGTGCGCAACGAGATGGGCCTGACCAACGTCGAGATCATGGTACCGTTCGTCCGGACCCTGGGCGAAGCGAGCCAGGTCGTCGACCTGCTGGCGGAAAACGGCCTGGCCCGTGGCGACAATGGCTTGCGCGTGATCATGATGTGCGAGCTGCCGTCCAACGCGATCCTGGCTGAAGAGTTCCTCGAGTTCTTCGACGGTTTCTCCATCGGCTCCAACGACCTGACCCAGCTGACCCTGGGCCTGGACCGTGACTCCGGGATCATCGCGCACCTGTTCGACGAGCGGAACCCGGCGGTCAAGAAGCTGCTGGCCAATGCCATTGCCGCTTGCAACAAGGCTGGCAAATACATCGGCATCTGCGGCCAGGGCCCTTCGGATCACCCGGACCTGGCCAAATGGCTGATGGAACAGGGCATCGAAAGCGTTTCGTTGAACCCGGACTCCGTACTGGAAACCTGGTTCTTCCTGGCTGAGGGTCAGGCGGCGGTCTGATCGAGTGAAGGGGCCCGACTGGCATTAGCCGGGTCCCTTTTGATTGAAGTAGGGCGGGCTCCACAAGGATGCCGCCCTTTTTTGTGCAAGAAGATTATGCAAAGCAGCAGCAACCTCTTTCCTGTCGCCTTGATCAGCGCCGAGCGGCGCGGTGATCTGAGCGAAGACGTCTATCGCTTGAAACCCGGCAACAGCCCGGACGCCAGCGTCGAGCTGGCCGTCACCCGGCTGGGCATGGCCGACGCCTGCAAAAACCGTGGGGTCCCGGTGATCTTGTTGCACGGCAGTTTTTCCAATCGGCGCTTTTGGTATTCGCCCAAGGGCCTGGGCCTGGGGGCGTACCTGACACGCCTGGGGTTCGACGTCTGGATTCCCGAGATGCGCGGCCATGGGCTGTCCCAGCGCAACCAGGCCTATCGCAACAATCGTGTGGCCGACTACGCCCGTTACGACTTGCCGGCCATTGGCGCCTTCGTGCGTGAGCAGAGTGGGCAAGTGCCCCACTGGATCGGTCACTCCCTGGGGGGCATTACCCTGGCGGCAGCCTTGGGCGGTCACTACCTGGGCGAACCTGCGGTGGCTTCGGCGGCGTTTTTCGGCACCCAGGTCAGCCGCACCTACTGGCCGCTGAAAATTCCGCCAGTGGAGTGGAGCAGCCGCTTCATCCTCAAGCGCTTTGCCCAATTGTCCGGCTCAAGGCTCAAGCGCGGCCCCGAGGACGAACCCATCGGCCTGGCCCTGGAAAGCATGCGTTGGTACGGGCTGTTCGGACGTTTCGGCGATGCCGAGAAAAACTGGTGGGCCGGGTTGGCCGATGTCCAGTTGCCGGTGCTGGCGGTGAGTGCCGCGGGCGATCACCAGGACCCGACCTGGGCGTGCCGCAAGCTCTTCGAACAGATCGGTTCCGAGCACAAGCAGTTTGTCTGCCTGGGCCAGGAGCAGGGTTTCAAAGGCAATTTCGGCCACGTCGAGATGCTGGTCAGCAAAGACGCACAGGCTGAGGTCTGGCCTCTGGTGGCGCGTTGGCTGCAAGATCAGCAGGCGCCGTTGCTGGAAAGCCCACCCGCGCTGGCCGAGGCGGTTTGAACGAAAGCCTCTGACAGGGGCATTTCGCTCTGGTCTGCTTGCGGCTAAGATATGACGCTTCAAGCGGTTCCAGTCACAAACGGTTACTCATTCAGTCTGACGTTCCAGCCTTTCAGGAGTTGTTCGATGAACCATTACCTCACGCCCGACCTGTGCGATGCCTACCCGGAACTGGTGCAGGTGTTGGAGCCGATGTTTAGCAATTTCGGCGGCCGCGACTCCTTCGGCGGCGAAATCGTGACCATCAAGTGCTTCGAGGACAACTCGCGGGTCAAGGAGCAGGTTGAGCTCCAGGGCAACGGCAAGGTGCTGGTGGTCGACGGTGGCGGTTCCCTGCGTCGGGCGCTGCTAGGGGACATGCTGGCGGAAAAAGCCGCGAAAAACGGCTGGGAAGGACTGGTGATCTACGGTTGCATCCGCGACGTCGACATCATCGCCCAGACGGACCTCGGGGTCCAAGCCCTGGCCAGTCACCCGATGAAGACTGACCGGCGCGGCGTCGGCGAACTCAATGTGGCGGTGACCTTTGCCGGTGTGACGTTTCGCCCGGGCGAGTATGTCTATGCGGACAATAACGGCGTGATCGTTTCGCCAAGCCCGCTGAAAATGCCTGAATAAAGCACCAAAGCCATAAGGGATGAGGATGTTCGAGGAAGAAAACGCGCAATGGGGGCTGGTGCATGCCCTGGTGCTGGACGGTAAAGGTGGCGCGCGTTCCATAACCCGGACCGAACTCGACGATTTGCAGCTGCAGGCCCATGAAAGCCTGTGGCTGCACTGGGATCGCAGTCATCCGCAAACCCACACCTGGCTGCGCAAATCCAGCGGCTTGAGTGAATTCAACTGCGATCTGCTGCTCGAAGAGAACACCCGGCCTCGGCTGCTGCCGTTGCCCAATGCCGAGCTGCTGCTGTTCCTTCGGGGGATCAATCTCAACCCGGGCGCCGAGCCTGAAGACATGGTGTCGGTACGGATCTTTGCGTCCGCCCAGCGGGTGATCTCCCTGCGCCTGCGTCCGTTGCGCGCCACCGATGAACTGTTGGCGCAACTGGCCGAGGGCAAGGGGCCGACGACGGCGTCCGAACTCATCCTCTACATGGCGCAATACCTCACCAATAAAGTGCAGGAACTGGTCACCTGCCTCTGCGAAAACGTCGATGGCGAGGAAGAAAAACTCGATACCGACGAACGGTATACTCCCGAGCACGACGCCATTTTGCACATCCGTCGACGGGCCGCCGGACTCAAGCGATTCCTGGCCCCTCAGCGGGACATCTTCGGCCAGATGACGCGGCTTAAGTTGCCATGGTTTTGCGACGATGACGGCGATTACTGGAACGAATTGAACAACAGCCTGACCCGTTACCTCGAGGAGCTGGAATTGACCCGAGAGCGTGTGGGGCTTGTGCTGGAGGCCGAAGACCGGCGCCTTTCGGTGCGCATGAACCGCATCATGTACCGCTTCGGTATCATCACCGGGATCTTCCTGCCGATGAGTTTTCTCACCGGCCTTCTGGGTATCAATGTCGGTGGCATTCCGTTTTCCGCAAGCCCTTACGGGTTCATGGGCGCCTGCCTGCTGATGATCTGCGTGGCGTTGGGGCAGTGGTGGTTGTTCCGCCGCTTGCGCTGGGTGTGATGGGGCTTCATGTGACCCGACGAAATTTGATCGCGTCTTCCACAGACATCACGAGAGGTGCGTATGCACGATCCGTTCGAACAGTCTTTGCGCGACATGCTCAAGGCTTCGCCGTCCAGCCGGGACGACGATGCGTGCCTGGGACGTGTACTGAAAACCGCCAACCGCCAGGTCGGCGCAGGCGATCTGTTCAGCCTGCTGGGCCGCTGGTTGCCCGCGCTGATGATCGCCTTGAATAACGGATCGGCCCATGTCTCGCCGGTTTCCCGCCGTAAACCTGTTACTCGCACCGCTGATAAGGCTGATTGAATATGGAACTTGATCTCTGGACCCAGAGCCTCGTCACGGCAATGACTGCGTTATGGACCAAAATCGCTAACTTCATCCCGAACCTTTTCGGTGCGCTGGTCGTGCTGTTGCTGGGTTTTGTCGTGGCCAAGCTGCTGGACACGCTGCTGTCCAAGCTGCTCGCCAAGCTGGGCCTTGATCGCCTGATGGGCGGTACGGGCCTGACCAAGCTGTTGTCCCGTGGTGGCATCCAGGTACCGATCTCGACCCTGGTCGGTAAGATCGTGTATTGGTTCGTACTGCTGATTTTCCTGGTTTCCGCTGCAGAATCCCTTGGCCTTGAGCGAGTTTCGGCTACGCTCGATATGCTTGCGCTGTATTTGCCGAAGGTTTTTGGTGCTGCGCTGGTGTTGTTGGTCGGCGTTCTGCTGGCGCAACTGGCCAACGGGCTGGTGCGCGGTGCGGCCGAAGGCGTAGGGCTGGACTATGCCGCTGGCGTGGGGCGAATTGCCCAAGGCCTGGTGATCATCATCAGTATTTCGGTGGCGATCAGCCAGTTGGAGGTCAAGACCGACCTGCTCAACCACGTGATCGTGATCGTATTGATTACCGTTGGTCTGGCGGTTGCGCTGGCAATGGGATTGGGAAGTCGTGAAATCGCCGGTCAGATTCTGGCGGGAATTTATGTGCGTGAATTGTACGAGGTTGGGCAACAAGTGCGTGTTGGCGAGGTCGAAGGCCAGATCGAAGAGATCGGCACGGTGAAGACCACATTGCTGACCGAGGAGGGCGAGTTGGTGTCGCTTTCCAATCGGATCCTGCTGGAGCAGCATGTGAGTAGCCGCTAACCCGGCAAACCCTGCTAATGTATGCCGCCGCAAAATGCCCGATACGGCAGGCTGCGGCGCACATTGACCTTGACTGTCGGCCCGACTTGTTTTGAACAAACCCCAATCGCTATCCACGCGCTACGACCCCCGTGATCTCTCCGATGAGGAGTTGGTCGCGCGCGCGCATACGGAGCTGTTTCACGTAACGCGTGCCTATGAAGAGTTGATGCGTCGTTACCAGAGAACTTTATTTAACGTTTGTGCGCGTTATCTCGGGAACGATCGTGATGCTGACGATGTCTGTCAGGAGGTGATGTTGAAGGTGCTGTATGGCCTGAAGAACTTCGAGGGGAAATCGAAGTTCAAGACATGGCTTTATAGCATCACCTACAACGAATGCATCACGCAGTATCGCAAGGAACGGCGAAAGCGTCGCTTGATGGACGCGCTGAGCCTGGACCCTCTCGAGGAAGCGTCGGAAGATAAGGCGCCCAAGCCCGAGGAAAAGGGTGGACTTGATCGCTGGCTGGTTTATGTGAACCCGATCGATCGGGAAATTCTGGTGCTACGATTTGTCGCAGAGCTGGAATTCCAGGAGATCGCAGACATAATGCATATGGGTTTGAGCGCGACAAAAATGCGTTACAAGCGTGCTCTAGACAAATTGCGTGAGAAATTTGCAGGTATTGCTGAAACTTAGTTCGGCGCAAATATCTCTTACGTGTAGGCAGGTTCTGATAGACTTGCCGCCGAGTTGTCCCCCGGTTTGCGGGACTGCTTCACAATCACCAGATGGGGATTTAACGGATGAAACTGAAAAACACCTTGGGCTTTGCCATTGGTTCTTTGATTGCTGCCACTTCGTTTGGCGCTCTGGCACAAGGCCAAGGCGCAGTTGAAATCGAAGGTTTTGCCAAGAAAGAACAATTTGACAGTGCTCGTAACTTCAAGAACAACGGCAACCTGTTCGGCGGTTCGGTTGGTTACTTCCTGACTGACGACGTTGAACTGCGTCTGGCCTACGACGAAGTGCACAACGCCCGTACTGACGACGGCACCAACGTCAAAGGCGCGAACACTGCTCTGGACGCCCTGTACCACTTCAACAACCCAGGCGACATGCTGCGTCCTTACGTCTCTGCCGGTTTCTCCGACCAGAGCATCGACCAGAATGGCAGCAACGGTCGCAACCGTTCCACCTTCGCAAACGTTGGTGGCGGCGCCAAGCTGTACTTCACCGAGAACTTCTACGCCCGTGCCGGCGTTGAAGCTCAGTACAACATCGACCAGGGCGACACCGAGTGGGCTCCAAGCGTCGGTATCGGTGTGAACTTCGGTGGCGGCTCCAAGCCTGCTGCTGCTCCAGTTCCAGCACCGGCTGAAGTCTGCTCCGACAGCGACAACGATGGCGTGTGCGACAACGTCGACAAGTGCCCTGACACCCCAGCCAACGTAACCGTTGATGCTGATGGCTGCCCAGCTGTTGCTGAAGTCGTACGTGTTGAGCTGGACGTGAAGTTCGACTTCGACAAGTCGGTTGTCAAGCCAAACAGCTACGGCGACATCAAGAACCTGGCTGACTTCATGAATCAGTATCCATCCACCAGCACCACTGTTGAAGGTCACACTGACTCCGTCGGTCCTGACGCTTACAACCAGAAGCTGTCTGAGCGTCGTGCAAACGCCGTTAAGCAAGTTCTGACCAACCAGTACGGTGTTGAATCGTCCCGCGTTCAGTCTGTTGGCTACGGCGAATCCCGCCCAGTTGCTGACAACGCCACTGAAGCTGGTCGTGCAGTTAACCGTCGCGTAGAAGCGCAGGTTGAAGCTCAAGCTAAGTAATTAGCCCACAGCTTTGGAAGAGCCCGGCCTAGGCCGGGCTTTTCTTTGCCTGGGATTTATGACTCAGGGCTGGAACACTGAACCTGTGGGAGCGAGCTTGCTCGCGATGGCGGCCTCGCAGCCGGCCAGGGTTTTGTTGACCGGGTACATATCCATTTTCGCGGTAACGGCCACTTAGGGTTCCGCCCTGACGGCGGCTCACTTTTGAGAAGCGCAAAAGTAAGCAAAACGCTTCTGCCCCACCACTCGGTGCCTCGCCTAGGCTCGGCATGCCCGAACGCAGGCATTGCTCCGTGGGCCGCCGCGAAGGGCCATCCATGGCCCAGCGCGGCTATCCCGGCATCCATGCCGGGATGCCCACTACGCAATACCTGCGTTCGGCCAGCGTGGTTAACGGGGCGCCCCAGATCAACGTCCACCGCGAGGCGGCCTTATAGCCGACCTGGCTCTCCCGATCGTACACCCATCCGATCTGTGGGAGCAAAGCTTGCTCGCGAGGCGGCCTTCCAGCCGACCTGTCTCTCCCAGTCGTACTCGCACACATTGGTAGGGGGTGTATGTCAGAGGGCTGAAACCTGGGCCCAGGCCGGCGGGGAGGCGGCGAGTTCAGCCGCGCCAGCCACTGCGCCAATCACCAGGATCGCCGGGCTCTTGAGTTGAAAGGTGCTGGCATCGGCTTCCATCGAGGCCAGGTCGCTGCGGCAGTCACGCTGGTGGGGCAGGGAGGCGTTTTCGATCATGGCCACGGGTGTGTCCGCCGCCAGGCCGCCGGCCAGCAATTGCTCACGAATCTCGCTCAGCTTCGCCACGCCCATGTACACCACCAGGGTGGTTCCGCTTTGCGCCAGGGCTTGCCAGTTCAGGCTGCTGCCGTCCTGGGTGTGGGCCGTCACCAGCGTCACGCCCCGGGCAATCCCGCGCAGGGTCAGTGGAATATCGCACTGGGTCGCCCCCGCGAGGCCGGCGGTGATGCCATTGACCATCTCCACTTCGACACCGTGCTCGCGCAGCCACTGCGCTTCTTCACCGCCGCGGCCGAAGATGCAGGGGTCGCCGCCCTTGAGACGCACCACGCATTTGCCCTGGCGGGCATAACGCAGCATCAGGCGATGGATGAAGGCCTGGGGCGTGGAGCGGCAGCCGCCGCGCTTGCCCACGGCAATGATGCGCGCATCGGGGCAATGCTCCAGCACCGCGGCGTTGACCAGATCATCGATCAACACCACGTCGGCCTCGCCCAGGACGCGCACGGCTTTGAGGGTCAGCAATTCAGGATCACCGGGACCTGCGCCCACCAGCCAGACTTTTGCGTTCATAGTGTTTTTCCTCACGAGATAGCCGCCAGCGGTTGCGCAGTGGCAACCAGCAGACGCTTGATTTCCGGTACGCAGGAACCGCATTGCGTGCCACAGCCCAACTCCTGTTTGAGCCCCTGCAAGTCCAGGCCCCGCTCAATGCCGGCGCAGATCGCACGCTGGCTCACGTTCATGCAGTTGCACAGCGTTTTACTGCCACCCGTTGCGGCGCCGACATTGCCCGGCGGCGCGCTCAAAGGCGCCAGCAGCCAGCGCCGCAGTTGTTCATCGGCACGACCTTCCAGCCACAGGTTCTGCAGCCAGTGCCGGGCCAGGGTTTCGCCGGCCAGGCGAATGGCGGTGATGCGGCCGTTTTCGATGCGCACCCGTTTACCGATAGAGCGACGCGGATCGTCATAAGCCAACACCGGACCCTCGATCAGGCTCAATTGTTCGTCGATGGCCTGGAGCAGTTGCGGATCGGGCGCGATGGCACTGGCTGCGCGAATCAGCAACGCGGGCCGCTCACGGCCAGTCAGGCTCAGGCTGACGTAGGAAAACCTCTCGCACAGGGGGCGTAGAGTCTCCAAATGCTGTTGAACATCGCCTTCAATCAAGGCGAAAAGCTGCCAAGGCAGGTCCACCGGTTCCAGGCGCACACCGCTGTGCTTGAGTTCCGGCTGTTTCGACAAGGGGTCGAAGGCCGGTTGCGTCAGGGCATTGACCCCCCCCTTGAGGAACCGGTCGCCCCAGTGCATGGGCAGGAACGCCTGGCCGGGGCGCACGCTGTCGTCGCTGTCGACGGCCACGATCACGCTGGCGCGACGGCTCTTGAGGTTGACCAGGTCGCCCGCTTGCAGGCGATGCCGGAGCAGTTCGTCGGGATGCAGGCTGAGTACCGCTTCGTTCACATGACCAAACAACTGCGCGGCGGTACCGGTACGGCTCATGCCGTGCCATTGGTCCCGTAAGCGGCCGGTGTTCAGGGTCAATGGGTAGCGGGCGTCACGCAGTTCCTTGGCGGCGCGATAGGGGTCGGCCACAAAACGCGCCCGGCCGCTGTCAGTAGGAAAAATCCGGTCCATGTACAGGCGCGCGGTCCCGACCGTGGCGCCGTCCGGGAACGGCCATTGCTGAGGGCCGAGTTGGTCGATCAGGGCATGACTGATGCCGGACAGGTCCAGGTCGCGGCCACGAGTCAGCTGTTTGTATTCATCGAACAACTGGGCCGGGGTTTCAAAGGCGAACAGGCTGGATTGACCCGGGCGCAGGCGCTTTTCCAGGCGTTGTGCGAAATCCACGGTGATTGCCCAGTCCGGCCGTGCTTCACCCGGTGCGCCAATGGCCCGACGGACGTGGGAAATGCGCCGTTCAGAGTTGGTCACCGAACCTTCTTTCTCGCCCCAACTGGCTGCTGGCAGCAGCAGGTCGGCAAATGCGGCGGTTTCGGTGGTCCGGAAAGCTTCCTGCAACACCACGAACGGGCAGGTTTGCAGGGCTTCACGTACTGCGGTCTGGTCCGGCATCGATTGGGCAGGGTTGGTGCAGGCGACCCACAAGGCCTTGATCTTGCCGCTGCGAACCTGCTCGAACAGCTCGATGGCGCTCAAGCCAGTGGTGGCGGGCAGTTGCTCGACGCCCCAGTAGTGGGCGACTTCGGCACGATGCTCCGGGTTGGCGGCTTCGCGATGGCCCGGCAGCAGGTTCGACAGGCTGCCGGTTTCCCGTCCGCCCATGGCGTTGGGTTGACCGGTCAGCGAGAACGGTCCCGCACCGGGCCGGCCGATCTGCCCGGTGGCCAGGTGCAGGTTGATCAGGGCGCTGTTTTTCGCGCTACCGGCGGTGGACTGGTTCAAACCCATGCACCACAACGACAGGAAGCTCGGCGACGTGCCGACCCATTCGGCGCACTGATGCAGTTGTTCAACACGGATGCCGCACAGCTGGGCGACCATGCTCGGGGTGTAATCGCGCACCAGGTTCTTCAACTCCGCCAAGCCTTCGGTGTGGGCCTTGATGAAGTCGCGGTCGACCCAGTCTTCCCACAGCAGCAGGTGCAAAATCCCATGGAACAAGGCGACGTCGGTGCCCGGCAGGATCGCCAGGTGCAGGTCTGCCAGGTCGCAAGTGTCGGTGCGCCGGGGGTCGATGACGATGACTTTCATCTGCGGCCGGCGGGATTTGGCCTCTTCGAGGCGGCGAAAGAGGATGGGATGGGCGTAGGCCATGTTACTGCCGACGATCATCACGCAGTCGCTCAACTCCAGGTCTTCGTAACTGCAAGGTGGAGCATCGGCGCCGAGGCTGCGCTTGTAGCCCACCACGGCGGAGGACATGCACAGCCGCGAATTGCTGTCGATGTTGTTGGTGCCCACCAATGCTCGGGCGAGCTTGTTGAAGGCGTAGTAATCCTCGGTCAGCAATTGGCCGGAGATGTAGAACGCCACGCTGTCGGGGCCGTGCTCGGCGATGGTCTCGGCGAAGACACTGGTAGCGTGATCCAGGGCGCTGTCCCAGTCTGTGCGGCCCCGGGCCAGGCCTTTGCCCAGGCGCAGTTCGGGGTAGAGGGCGCGCGCGGCGAGGTCGCCGGTCAGGTGCAGGGTGGAGCCCTTGCTGCACAGTTTGCCAAAGTTGGCCGGATGGGCAGGATCGCCGCTGACACCGAGGATACGCTCGCCGTCATGCTCGATCAGGACGCCGCAACCGACCCCGCAATAACAGCAGGTCGAGGCAGTGGTCTGGCGGTTCATCAGCTTGCGTCCCGCAGTGCCAGTTGCACCCGGCCGTTCTCGACCCGGGCCGAATGATGATGGGCGCAGCCCACGTCCGGGGCCTGGGCCTGGCCGGTTTCCAGGTCGATCTGCCAGTTGTGCAGCGGGCAGGCCACGCGCTTGCCGTAGACCAACCCTTGGGACAATGGGCCACCCTTGTGCGGGCAACGATCATCGAGTGCGAACACTTCATCGTCGCTGGTACGAAAAACCGCGATATCGCCTTTCGGGCCATTGATGATGCGCGAACCGAGGATATTGATGTCTTCCAGTGCGCAGATATCCAGCCAGTTCATGCCGGCACCTCCAGGTTTTTCACGGGGATGACCTCAAACTCTTTCTTCAACTGAGGCTGTTCCAGGCGTTGTTTCCAGGGGTCTTGCTCCAGCGACAGGGAAAACTTCAACCGCTCATGGAGCGCTTTGCGTCGTTGCGAATCTTCCAGCACGGTTTTCTTGATGTGCTCCATGCCGACCCGCTGCATGTAATGCACGGTGCGTTCGAGGTAGAAGGCTTCCTCGCGGTACAACTGCAGGAAGGCGCCGTTGTATTCACGCACTTCTTCGGCAGTCTTGAGCTTGACGAAAAACTCGGCGACCTCGGTTTTGATCCCGCCGTTGCCACCGATGTACATCTCCCAGCCGGAGTCGACGCCAATAATGCCGACGTCCTTGATGCCGGCTTCCGAGCAGTTGCGTGGGCAACCGGAGACGGCCAGTTTCACTTTGTGCGGCGACCACATGTTGAACAGGTCGTGCTCCAGCTCGATGCCCAATTGGGTGGAGTTCTGCGTGCCGAAGCGACAGAACTCGCTGCCCACGCAGGTCTTCACAGTGCGGATGGACTTGCCATAGGCATGGCCGGACGGCATGTCGAGGTCTTTCCACACGCCGGGCAGGTCCTGCTTCTTGATCCCCAGCAAATCGATGCGCTGACCGCCGGTGACCTTGACCATGGGCACGTTGTACTTGTCGGCCACGTCGGCGATGCGCCGCAGTTCCGAAGGGTTGGTCACGCCACCCCACATCCGCGGGACCACCGAATAGGTGCCGTCTTTCTGGATGTTGGCGTGGGCGCGTTCGTTGATCAGGCGCGACTGTGGGTCGTCGTGGGCTTCGCCGGGCCAGGTGGAAATCAGGTAGTAGTTCAACGCCGGGCGGCAGGTGGCGCAGCCGTTGGGGGTGCGCCAGTTCAGGTAGCTCATGGCCCCGGTGATGGTCAGCAAATGCTGGTCGCGGATCGCCTGGCGGATCTGGCCGTGGTTGAGGTCGCTGCAACCGCAGATGGCTTTTTCGCTTTTCGGCTTGACGTCAGCCGCGCCGCCGACCGTGTTGATCAGGATCTGCTCCACCAGGCCGGCGCAGGAGCCGCAGGAACTGGCGGCCTTGGTGTGTTTTTTCACGTCATCAACGCTGAACAACCCGTGCTCCTGGATCGCCTTGACGATGGTGCCCTTGCACACGCCGTTGCAGCCGCAGACTTCGGTGGTGTCGGCCATGCTCATGGCTTTGTCCTGGCCCTGGTGGCCTGCGTCGCCCAAAGCGTTTTCACCGAACATCAAGTGATCGCGGATTTCGCTGATGCCGTGGTTTTCACGGATCTGGCGGAAATACCAGCCGCCGTCAGCGGTGTCGCCGTACAGGCAGGCGCCGACCAGCACGTCATCCTTGATCACCAGTTTTTTGTAGACGCCGCCGATCGGGTCGGAAAGGGTGATGGACTCGGTGCCTTCGCCACCCATGAAGTCACCAGCGGAGAACAAATCGATGCCGGTGACTTTCAATTTGGTCGAGGTGACCGACCCCTTGTAAGTGGCGAAGCCCAGTTGCGCGAGGTGGTTGGCGCAGACCTTGGCCTGTTCGAACAGCGGCGCCACCAAACCGTAGGCGGTGCCGCGGTGGCTGGCGCATTCACCGATGGCGTAGATGCGCGGGTCGTAGGTTTGCATCGTGTCGTTGACCAGGATCCCGCGGCTGCACGGAATGCCGGATTTTTCCGCCAGTTCGGTGTTGGGACGGATGCCGGCGGCCATCACCACCAGATTGGCGGGGATAATGTCGCCGTTCTTGAACTGCACCGAGCCGACCCGGCCATTGCCGGCGTCATGCAGGGCCTGGGTTTGTTCGCAGAGGCGGAATTTCAGGCCACGATTCTCCAGGGCGGCCTGCAGCAGTTGGCCGCTGGTTTTGTCCAGTTGCCGCTCCAGCAGCCATTCGCCCAGGTGCACCACGGTCACGTCCATGCCCCGCAGTTTCAAGCCGTTGGCTGCTTCCAGGCCGAGCAAGCCACCGCCGATCACCACCGCATGCTTGTGAGTCTTGGCGGTGTTGATCATCGCCTGGGTGTCGGCGATGTCGCGGTAGCCGATCACGCCTTCCAGGGTGTTGCCGGGGATCGGTAGGATGAAGGGTGTGGAGCCGGTGGCGATCAGCAGGCGGTCATATTCGGCTTCGCTGCCGTCTTCGGCGATGACCCGGCGCTTGACCCGGTCGATGTCCACCACCTTACGGTTGAGCAGCAACTTGATGTTGTTGTCCTGGTACCAGCTCAGGTCGTTGAGCACGATCTCTTCGAACGTCTGCTCACCGGCCAGCACCGGCGAGAGCAGGATGCGGTTGTAGTTGGTGTGGGGCTCGGCGCCGAACACTGTGATGTCGTACAGCTCGTTGCTCAGCTTGAGCAGTTCCTCGAGGGTTCGAACCCCGGCCATGCCGTTGCCGATCATCACCAGTTTGAGTTTCTTCATCAGGGTTCTCCGCAAGCGCATGTCCGTGTCATCACAGCGATCGGACTGGCTCGGTCATTTTTACGAAAACAAAAAAAGGCGTCCCGCTAGCAAGCTAGCGAGGACGCCTTTGTCCTGGTCCCGTTCTCTCGGGAAGCACCGCCTTCATCGTTGGAGGCGTTGCCTTATGTCTGTTGAAAGGGATTATGCAGTGGTTGTGCCAACTGTCTCGAGGGTGCGGATTTATTGAACAGCGGGCCGGTTGAGCGAGTCGGGGAAGGATTTATTGCACCGAATCAAAGCGTGTTGCCCGGTAATGGCGCGTGGCAGCCGATAGCCTTGTAGTGGCGGGCGGGCCGCCATCGCGAGCAACCGGATTTCAGCGATGAAACACCAGGAATAACAGCACAATATTCACCACCAACGACACCAGCGCCAACGTCCGCCAGACCTTCAGTGGCTCCCTTTCCAGCAACGGCCTGGGCCTGACGCTCAAGCTGCGGCGCTCGCCCTGTTCCAGCAACAACAACCATTCCTCGGCCGTCTCAAAACGCTGCTCCGGATCGGCCGCGACGGCGCGTTCCAGGCTTTGTCCGAGCCATTCGGGCAGGTCCGGCCGATAGCGGCTGGCATTGACTGGCACGCCAAAGCGCGGGCGTTGGAAGGCTTCGATTTCGCCGTAGGGATAGTGCCCGCTCAGCAGGAAGTACAAGGTCACGCCGACGGCATACAAATCCTGTTGCGCCGTTGGCGCGGTGCCGCCGAAAGCTTCCGGGGCGATGTAGCTGGGGGTGCCGGGCAAGACGTTGGCCTGGTCCTCGGACAGGCCCGGGCAGTACGCCAGCCCAAAGTCCAGCAAGCGCAATTCGCCGTCGGCGCCCAAGTGCAGGTTTTCCGGCTTGATGTCGCGGTGGTAGATCTGCCGTCGATGCAGCAGGCCCACCGCCCGCACCAGTCGCTGCGCCAGGTCCAGCCACTGGGCCAGAGGTAGTGGCCCGCCCTGGTTGAACCGCTCGGCCAGGGTTGCCCCCGGATATTCCCGCATCACGTAGTACAAATGCTGGCGCTGGGGAACGCCATGGACCTCGGGGAACTGCCGCCCGGCGACGCGTTTGAGAAACCATTCTTCCGAGAGCAAGGCCTGTGCGGCCCGTGTGTCGTCCCGTAGATGCACGGGCAGGGTTTTTAGCAGCCACGGCTGCCCCTGGCCATCGTGTACCCGGTAGAGCAACGATTGTTGGCTGTGGCCGAGCAGGCTTTCAATCTGCCAGCCCTCGAACACCTGGCCCGGTTTCAGCGCAGGTGGCAGGGGCCATTGCTGCAACTGGATCAGGGCATCACCGATGCTGGCTTCGCCCACGGCATCGACCCGCACCAGCAAGGCACTGGCGTTGTCCTGGCTGCCGGCCAGGTGCGCGGCGTTGACCAGGGTCTGGGCCGCAAGGTCCAGGTCCGTCTGGTCGCGCAGGATGCCGGCGATGGCCGTGTCCCCCAGGACCGCCCAGACGCCGTCGCTGAGCAGCACGAAGGTTTCGTCGGTGCGCAGTTCACCGTCGAGGAAGTCGAGGATCAGGTGTTGATCCAGCCCCAGGGCGCGCTTGAGCACATGTTGCATGCCTTGCTGTTCCCAGACGTGATCTTCACTGACCCGTTGCAGATGATCGGCATGCCAGCGGTAGACCCGGCAATCGCCGACATGCGCGAGGGTGAAGCGCCGGCCCCGCAGGACCAGGGCGCTGACGGTGGTGAGCAGCGGTTGCCCGCCACCGTTGGCTTGCAGCCAGCGATTCTGGGCCAGCAACAGCCGGTCCAGCGCCTGGGCCACGCCCCAGGTTTGCGGCGTGGAGTAGTAGTCCAGGGCCAACGCCTGCAAGGTCGAACGGGCGGCCAGTCCGCCATCGGCGCATTGGCTCACGCCGTCGGCGATGGCGAACAGGTAACCCTTGCTGGCGGCCAGGGCCGGGGCGGGGGTGACCAGGCGCAGGGCGTCCTGGTTTTCTTCCCGCGGGCCGATGGCACTGGCTTCGGCGAAACTCAGTTGCAGGCTCATGGTTAGAGGTTATACCCGAGCAGCGGTGACAGCTGCCGAACCCCAGGTGGTTCTCCAGCGACGCTTGACGCCGTGCAGGCCGAACCAGGCCAGGACACCGAGGCTGGCGAACAACCACAGTGCCAGTTGATAGCTGCCGGTGCTCTGCTTGATCGCGCCCATGCCCGCTGCCAGGACGAAGCCGCCGATGCCACCGGCCATGCCGATCAGCCCGGTCATTACGCCGATCTCGCGACGGAAGCGTTGTGGCACCAGTTGGAACACCGCGCCGTTGCCTGCACCCAAACCGAGCATGGTGCAGACGAACAGGGCCAGGGCTGCGTAGGAGCTCGGCAGGTTGAAGCCCACTGCGGCGATGCAGACGGCTGCTACGGTGTACATGCCCAGCAAGGTGCGGATGCCGCCGAAGCGGTCCGCCAGGGCGCCGCCCAATGGACGCATCAGGCTGCCACCGAAGACGCAGGCGGCGGTGTAGTAGCCGGCGGTGACCGGGCTCAGGCCGTATTGGTCGTTGAAGTAGCCGGGCAGGGCGCTGGCCAGGCCGATGAAACCGCCGAAGGTCACGCTGTAGAAGAACATGAACCACCAGCTGTCACGGTCGCCCAGGGCCTTGAGGTAGTCGGCGATGGATTTGGTTTTTGGCCGCTCGGGGGCGTTCTTGGCCAGCCAGGCGAAGAGCACCAAGGTCAGCACCAGGGGGATCAGCGCGAAGCCGAACACATTGGTCCAGCCGAAGGCCACGGCCATGACCGGTGCTATCAGCGCCGCGAGCACGGTGCCCGAGTTACCGGCACCGGCGATGCCCATCGCCTTGCCTTGATGCTGTGGCGGATACCACTGGGACGCCAGCGGCAGGGCCACGGCGAACGAAGCACCGGCCACGCCCAGGAACAGGCCCAGCAGCAACGCTTGTTCGTAGCTGTGGATGCCCAGTTTCCAGGCGCAAAACAGCGCACTGATCACGATCACCTGGCCCACCATGCCGGCGGTTTTTGGCGAGATCCGGTCGGCCAGCAGGCCCATGAACAGGCGCAGCACGGCGCCGGCCAGGATCGGCGTCGCGACCATCAGGCCGCGTTGCTGGGTGGTCAGGTGCAGGTCGGCAGAGATCTGTACCGCCAGTGGGCCGAGCAGGTACCAGACCATGAAGCTCAGGTCGAAGTAGAGGAAGGCCGCGAACAGTGTCGGGGTATGGCCGGATTTCCAGAAGCTTGAATTCATCGCGCACCTCAGCTGTAAAAGTCTCGAGAAATGAGTCAGTGCTTTGAGCAGTGCGCCGTCTGTGGTCGCACCACCGGTCCCGAAGGGCCAAAACAAAAAAACGCCGCAACCCGGATCGCCAGAGAGGCAAGAAGGGTGTGCGACGTCTTTGTCGTAGGTGGGGCAACCGCCGTTGGTTACCTGTGGGTTTGCTTAAGCGAGATCTGTGCCAACCTGGGCGATTGGGGGGAGGCCTATCGCGAGCAGGCTCGCTCCCACAATGGATCGGTGGGGGTCACTAATATGGAGTTCACCCCGGAGCCCATGTGGGAGCGAGCCTGCTCGCGATGACGGTGGATCAGTCGATATTGATGTTGGATGCAAAACCGCTATCGCGAGCAAGCTCGCTCCCACGATGGGATCAGAGGTGTTCTCCGAACCTGTGGGAGCGAGCCTGATCGCGATGGGGGCAAGGCAGGCGCTACAAGGCTTTCAGCCCAGCAGCTCATTCATGGCAATGATCTGCTCCGCCACCTGGATCAGTTTCTGCTGGCGGCTCATGGCCTGGCGGCGCATCAGGGTGTAGGCCTGTTCTTCGTTGCACTCCTTCATCTTCATCAGCATGCCCTTGGCCAGTTCGATGCGCTTGCGTTCGGCCAGTTGCTGGTCTCGGGCCAGGAGTTGGGCGCGCAGGGCCTGGTCGCTTTCGAAGCGGGCCATGGCCACGTCGAGGATCGGTTGCAGGCGCGCGGCGTGGATGCCTTCGACGATGTAGGCGCTGACGCCCGACTTGATCGCCTGGCGCATCACATTGGGGTCGTGCTCGTCGGTAAACATGACGATCGGTCGTGGCTGGTCGCGACTGACCAGCACCACTTGCTCCATCACATCGCGCCCGGGTGACTCGGTATCGATCAGGATCACGTCCGGACGCACCGTTTCGACGCGCGCGGGCAGGTCGATGGTCAGTCCGGATTCGTCGATGACTTCGAACCCGGCTTCAATCAGGGCTGCCTTGAGGCGACCAACTTTTTTCGCGGTGTCGTTGATCAGCAGGATACGCAGCATGGTCGTGGCTCCTGTCAGCGGCTGGCGAGAAGGGGAGCCGCATCGCTCAAGGCGTGCAGTTTGAAGCTGCGAGCGTATCCGGCCGGATCCGAGCCGTCCCAGGTGGTGCCGTCGATCAGTTGGCTGCTGCGCATGTCCTGGCGCGGGGAGGCGATATCCAGCGCCGCGCAGGCTTCACGGTACAGCTTGAGCTGCTGGACTTCGCGGGCCACGACCCGGTAATCCGGGTCTTCGCGCAGCAGGCCCCAACGCCGGAACTGGGTCATGAACCACATGCCGTCGGACAGGTACGGCAGGTTCACCTCGCCGTTGCCATGAAAGCGCATGGCGTGGGGATCCTGCCAACTGTTGCCCAAGCCGTCGGCATAGATGCCCAGCAGGCGCGGCTCGATGCAGTCCAGCGGGGCGTCGAGGTATTCGGGTGCAGTCAACAGTTGTGCGGTGCTGCGACGGTTTTCGCTGCTTTGTTCGATGAAGCGGCTGGCTTCGAGGATCGCCATCACCAAGGCCCGGGCGGTATTGGGGTATTGCTCGACGAACGCACGGGTGCAGCCCAGGACTTTTTCCGGGTGGTCGGGCCAGATGGTCTGGGTGGCCGCCAGGGTAAAACCGAGGTTCTGCTTCACCGCGCTGGCGCACCAGGGCTCGCCGACGCAAAAACCGTCGATGCGCCCGGCTTTCAGGTGCGCAATCATCTGCGGCGGCGGCACCACCACGCTGTCGACGTCCGACAACGGGTGGATGCCTTGGGCGGCAAGCCAGTAATAGAGCCACATGGCGTGGGTGCCGGTGGGGAAAGTCTGGGCGAAGGTCAGTTTCGGGCGAGTTTGGTGCACGTGCCGTTCCAGTGCTTCAGGACTGGTCACGCCTTGGGCCTGCAAGCCATGGGACAGGTTGATGCTCTGGCCGTTCTGGTTCAGCCCCATCAGCACGGCCATGTCGGTCGGTGCGACCCCGCCGATGCCCAGGTGCACCGCATAGATCAGCCCATACAGGCTGTGGGCGGCATCGATTTCACCGCTGACCAGCTTGTCGCGCAGGTTGGCCCAGGAGGCTTGGCGCTTGAGGTTTAGGGTCAGGCCGTAGGGCTGGGCGAAGCCCTGGGTGGCGGCCACCACCACGGGGGCACAGTCGCTCAAGGCCATGAACCCGAGATTGACCGCGCTCTTTTCCGGGGCATCGCTGCCGTTGACCCAAGCCAGGGGGTTGGCTGGAACTTCATTCATCGCGCTTCACCTTCCACTTAATCAGTCTGGCACTCATTTGGCCTTTGGCACCGGCGCCGATGAGCAGTAATGGTGCAAGGCATATGCCAGCCGGCCCTCATCACCTTTCCATCAAGATTCCAGGCATCGGGTCTTTCATCCTGTCGGTCCTTCCAACTCCAGGCAGCAAAGGGGACCGTATGCAGGACACAACAATTCGCGCCACGGCATTGCCCGATCTGGGTGAGCGCGTGCTGCACCTGCGCGTGGCCCAGGCCCCGGTGCAGATACACGCTGCGCGGTTGGGCCGCAGTCACTGCCTGCCCGTCGGTTGGGAGGGGTTGGTGGTACAGAGCGATTCGCTGCGCTTGAGTGGCGGCGAGTTGCATGTCACGCCGGTTTGCGAAGCGACGTTGGTCAAGCTGCAGGCGTTCCTGGACATGAGCGATGTCCTGGTGGATGCCGGACAACGGCTGCACGCGGAGCCATGGGCCCTGTTGCCGGTGGCGGGAGAAACCGTCCGCTCGCCCCAACGGCTCGAACGCTGGTACATCGGCCAAGCGATGAGCGGCACGCCGGCCTATCACGCGGTCGCCCACCTGCTGCGTCATCACGAGAGCTACGGGCTCGTGCGTTTCCTTCTGGAGCAAGGCACCCACAGCGAAAAACTGAACACGCTGGCGCAACGCTACGGCGTATCGGTTTCGCATTTTCGCAGGCTTTGTCGCCAAGCCCTGGGTTGTGCCGCCAAACCGGCCTTGCGTGGCTGGCGCACGGCCCAGGCGCTGTTGAACATGAGTCTTCAGGACGGCTCGTTGACCGATGTCGCGCTGGAGTTCGGCTTTGCTTCGTCGTCACATTTTTCCAAGGAAATCCGCGAACTGGTGGGTTTCGCACCCAGCAGCCTGGCGGATATCACCTACCTTCCAGGCAAGTGAGCCGATGAGCCGCCAACCGTTATCCCCATCCCTTTTATTCGTCTGCCTTAGCGCTGTGATGCTGCTCGCATCCGGTGCCGCAAGGGCCGATGTCTATACCTTCGAGGCTCGCGAACAGAGTGCGCGGACCTTTTTCAGCGAGCTGTCCGGGTCATTGGGCAAGCCGGTGATCGTCAGCAAGGCTGCGGCGGCCAAGCGCATTGGCGGTACGTTCGACCTGAGCACGCCGCAACGAACCTTCGAGCGAGTCAGCGTGCAGATGGGGTTGATCTGGTACAGCGACGGCCAGGCGATCTATCTGTATGACGCCTCGGAAATCAAGAGCGCGATGATGTCGCTGCAGACCCTGACCGTCGCCAAGCTCCAGGCGTTCCTGGGGCGTTCGGGCTTGCACGATGCGCGTTATCCGCTGCGCCACGACGGTTTGCGGACCTTCCATGTGTCGGGCCCGCCGATGTATGTCGACCTGGTGGTGCAAGCGGCCGGGTTGATGGACAACCAGCGTTCGGAGCTGTTGCTGGGCAAGCAGCAGATTGGCGTCATCCATGTGCGCAACACCTTCGTCAGCGACCGTAAATATGAGCTGCGAGACGACAAGGTGACCATTCCCGGGCTGGCCACCGTGATCGAAGCGCTGTTGCGCGGCGAGAAGCAGCAGGTCGAGCCAACGGTGGCCCAACCTTCGACCCAGCAGCCACGAGGCGCGATGCCGGTGTTTCCCCTCGAAGGCCTGGCGAACAACTCTTCGGAGCAGGACCCGACGGCACCGCGAATCATTGCGCGTGAGGTGGCCGCCGGCAACATTCGGGTGGTGGCCTACCCGGACACCAACAGTCTGTTGGTCAAGGGGCTGCCCGAGCAGGTGCGTTTTATCGAGAACCTGGTCAATGCCCTGGACACGCCGAAACGCCATGTCGAGTTGTCGTTGTGGATCATCGATCTGCACAAAGACGAACTCAATCAGTTGGGTATCAACTGGCAAGGCGCGGTGAATTCAGGCGGCCAATTCAGCGCCTCGCTCAACGCCGGTTCGGCCACCACCCTCGACGGCGCCTCGTTCGTGACCCAGGTCATGGCGCTGGAGCGGACCCATCGTGCAAACGTGGTCTCGCGTCCGGTCATCCTGACGCAGGAAAACGTGCCGGCGATCTTCGACAACAACCGCACGTTCTACGCCCCGCTGGTGGGGGAGCGCAGCGTTGACCTGCAGCACATCACCTACGGCACGCTGGTCAGCGTACTGCCGCGTTTCGCCCAGGCGGACGAGATCGAGATGTCGCTCAACATCGAGGACGGCAACGAAGTCGAGAACCCCGGCCGGGGTGAGCAACAGAGTGCGTTGCCGACGGTCGGTCGTACCCGCATCAGTACCGTGGCGCGGGTGCCCCAGGGCAAGAGCCTGCTGGTGGGCGGCTTCACCCGTGATGACCATGGTGAGCAGATCGGACGCGTGCCGGTGTTGGGATCGATTCCGTGGATAGGCCGCTTGTTCAGCTATCGCCAGAGCCGCTCGGCGAACACAGTGCGGGTGTTCTTGATCCAGCCCAAGGAGATCCGCGACGCTCTTGAACCCGTGGAGTCGGGTATGCCGTTGCTGAGCCCCGAGCAGCACGAGCGTGTACGTCGAATGTATTTCCGGATGTCAGAGCAATGATCCTGCCACCGGTTTCCAGCGGTGGCCGGGCCGCCCAGGCGCGGTTGAATGCCGAGAAGGCCGCCGAGCATCCGCAACCGCAAGTCGACGCCGAGGCGGCGCTGGACGACAGCGCAACGGCGGCGGTGGCGCAGCGCATCGTGCAGATCAGCGACGAGCTGTCGGCGGCGCTGACGCAGTTCCGTGGCCGACGCTTGTTCGAGCTCAAGTCCGAGACACTGACCGACACCTTCGAACGCGTACTCGAGGACGACACCGTGCCCAAGGCGCGGCAAGTGTTGAGCCTGGCGCGGCTGGCAGACAAACCCGTGGCCTGGTTGCTGCAGATGGCACGAAGCCTGTTCCCCGATGACAGCGACCTGGCGCTGGTGCTGCGGGCGCTGTTGCGCCGCCGGAACCTGGAAACCCGTACCCGCCAACGCCTCGAAACGCTCTTGCAGACGGTGGTCGCCCAAGGCTCGCCCAAGCGCATGAACGCCGGGATCAACGCGGCGCTCAAGGCCAGGTTGTTCGGCAGGAGCATGGCGGTGCGGGCCGGTCTGCTGCGCGAGACCTACCGGGATTTCCTCGAGTCCGACGAAGGCTCGCTCAGTTGCTACCAGGACTGGATTGCCCTGTACGGTCCGGCACAGCGCACGAATGTGCTGGCCTTTATCGAAGCGGCGCTGCTCACCGATATCGGCGCCCAGGACCCCAGTTGCTCGCGCGTCGAGTTCGGCCAATTGTTGAGCCGGGTCACCGACCTCAAGCGCCTGCGCTCGGCCGATGCGCTGTTTATCGGCGCCGTGCTCGGCGATGCACTGCTCTGTCGGCACAACCCCCATGAGGCCGATTGGCTGGTGTTCCTGTTCGGCGTGTTGACCTATCCCGATGACCTCGACCAGTTGTTGCTTGGGGCGTTGGGAGAAGGTGTGTTGCTCAGTGCCCACCGGGAGCGTTCGACAGTGTTACAGGCCGTGCGTCGGCTCAGCCTGCAATTGCCGCTGCAACTGTTTGCCGATGAAGAGGCGCCACAGCGCCTGGCTCTCCAGTTCTCCCGCCTGGCCGACGTTGCCTATGCCCACGAATGCGTCGAACAGCGGCTGCCCGGTGGCCGTCCATGATCTTGTCCTGGAGCCAAGCCTGAATGCTCAATATGTTCTTGCGCAATGTCAGCGCGCGCCCGGAGCTGCTGATCCTCACCTTGATGGTGATGATCATCGCCATGCTGATCATTCCCCTGCCGACGGTGCTGGTGGATTTTCTCATCGGCTTGAACATCGTCATCTCGTTGCTGGTGTTCATGGGCTCGTTCTACATCGAACGTATCCTCAGCTACTCGACGTTCCCGGCGCTGCTGCTGTTGACGACCTTGTTCCGCCTGGCGCTGTCGATCAGCACCAGCCGGCTGATTCTCAGCCAGGCTGATGCCGGCGAGATCATCGCATCGTTCGGTGACTTCGTGATCGGCGAAAGCCTGGTGGTGGGTTTCGTCATTTTTTCCATCGTCACCATTGTCCAGTTCATCGTGATCACCAAAGGCTCGGAGCGGGTCGCCGAAGTGGCGGCGCGCTTCTCGCTGGACGGCATGCCCGGCAAGCAGATGAGCATCGACGGCGACCTCAAGGCCGGCGCCATCGATGCGGCCCAGGCCCGCGAAAAACGCAGCGTGCTGGAGCGTGAAAGCCAGTTGTACGGTTCTTTCGACGGCGCGATGAAATTCATCAAGGGCGATGCCATCGCCGGCATCATCATTATCTTCGTCAACTTCATCGGCGGCATGGCCATCGGCGTCGGGCAGCTGGGCATGGACATGTCCACGGCCTTGTCCACCTACACCTTGTTGACCATTGGCGATGGCCTGGTCGCGCAGATCCCCGCGCTGCTGATCGCCATCGGTGCCGGCTTCATCGTCACCCGGGTCAACGGCGATGACAGCAACCTGGGCCGCAACATGCTCACCCAGATGCTGGGCAATCCGTTCGTGCTCGGTGTCACCGCATTGCTGGCTGTGGGCGTGGGCATGTTGCCCGGTTTTCCGCTGCTGACGTTCCTCTCGATTGCCAGTGTGCTGGGGCTGGTGGTGTTTGTGCGCCATCGCAAGTCCTTGCGCCAGGCCAGCCCGGGCGAAAGCCGCAGCGAACCTGCCGAGCCAGGCGCGGGGCAGGGCGAGTCGGGATTGCTCGATGACGTCGACAACGTTGCCACCGAAACCATCGCCCTGATGCTGCTGGTGCCCCCAGCGCGCCTGCAAGCGTTGGAGAAGGAGCGTTGGGCGGCGCGCTTTCGTAGCCAGTTCTTCGTCGATTACGGGCTGCGCATTCCCGAACCGCGGTTGCGGGCCAGCGATGCGCTGCCGGTCCATCAAGTGGCGGTGCTGATCAATGAAGTGCGCGCCGAGCAGTTCGATATTCATTTCGATCACTGGCGCCTGCTGGATTATTCGCCTGAGTTGGAGCCATTGGGCTTCGCCCTGGTGCGTGGCAACGACAGCAATCGCCTGGGCGGCGTCTGGGTCAGCGCTGCCGACCGGGAACGGGTGCAGCAGCTGGGTTATCACCTGCGGCCTGCCGACGAAGAATGCTATCGCTGCCTGGTCACGCTGCTGGCGCGCAACATCCAGGAGTTTTTCGGCGTGCAGGAAACCAAGCAGTTGCTCGACGAAACGGAGGCGCGCTACCCGGACCTGCTCAAGGAAGTGTATCGCCACGTCACGGTGCAGAAGATCGCCGAGGTGCTGCAGCGCTTGATCGGCGAGCGCATCTCCGTGCGCAACATGAAGCTGATTCTTGAAACCCTCGCCCATTGGGCCACCCGGGAAAAGGATGTGCTGGCGCTGGTCGAGCACGTTCGCGGTGCGATGGCCCGCTACATCAGCAACAAGTTTGCCCAGGGCAACGATCTGCGCGTGCTGCTGTTGTCGGCGGAGTTCGAAGACGTGGTGCGCCGGGGCATCCGGCAAACCTCTGGCGGCAGTTTCCTCAACCTGGAACCGGCCGAGTCGGAAGAGCTGATTGACCGCCTCGGTGTCGGCCTGGACAGCGTGCACATCGCCCACAAGGACATGGTGCTGCTGTGTTCGGTCGATGTGCGGCGCTACATCAAGAAACTGGTCGAGGGACGTTTCCGCGAGCTGGACGTGATGTCGTTCGGTGAAGTCTCCGAGACGGTCTCGGTCAATGTCATCAAGACGCTTTGAAGGAAATCCTGCAAATGGTACCAACGGATATCGCCGAACTCTTACGCCAAGCGCTACGGCACAGCGGCTGCGTGGACAGTCAGATAGGGCATTTCGACAGTCACAGCACGATAGAAATGCAGATGAAGAATCTGCCGGATATCAATGTGGCTGAGGTGGACGGCGATGTGTGGATCTGGACGGTGGTTGCCGAAGCGACGCCCCGGACATTGAACTATTGTGCTTTTGACCTGATGCAGTTGCTGCTCGAAGGCAACCCGTTTTCCCGCACCGGGCAACTGCACTTTTGCGAAGTCGAGGGGCGGCTGGAGTTGCGTTTGATGGCCAGTGCCTATGCCTTGAGCGATGCCGAGCGTATGGCCCAAGCGCTGGATTCCTTTGTGCAGGCTCTGGAAGCACTGCTGGATATCCTGCGTCGATGAGCCTGCGTCTGGAACGACTGGCGGCTCATCCCTTGCGTTTGAGCGGCCCCTTGATCGAAGCCGCACTGAGCGAGGTGGTGGTTGGCGAAATCTGTGAGGTGCGCCGGCATTGGCGTTCGCCCCAGGTCGCCGCCCGGGCGCAGGTCATCGGCTTCAAGCCCGGCGCGGTGCTGCTCAGTTTGCTGGGCGAGGCGAAAGGCTTGTCCCGGGAGTCGATGATCGTGCCCACCGGCTCGACCCTGCAACTGACCTGCAGCGACGCCTTGCTCGGCAGTGTGGTCGATCCCCAGGGCGTGATCGTCGAGCGCCTGGCGCCGTCGACGGCGGTCGCCCAGCGCGACTGCGCGGTGGATGCCGACCCGCCGTCGTACCAGCAGCGGCGGCCGGTGGTGGAGCCGTTGCGCACCGGCATTCGGGCCATCGATGGTTTGCTGACCTGCGGCGTTGGCCAGCGCATCGGCATTTTTGCCGCCGCCGGTTCCGGCAAGACTACCTTGATCAACATGCTGATCGAACACACGGACGCGGAGGTTTTTGTCATTGGCCTGATTGGCGAGCGCGGGCGCGAAGTGACCGAATTCATCGAGCATCTGCGCCAGTCGCCCAAGCGTTCCCGGTGCGTGGTGGTGTACGCCACGTCGGATTTTTCCTCGGTGGATCGCTGCAACTCGGCGCTGCAGGCCACCACCATCGCCGAGTACTTTCGCGACCAGGGCCGGCGCGTGGTGTTGTTGCTGGACTCCTTGACGCGCTACGCCCGCGCTCGCCGCGACCTGGCCTTGGCGGCCGGTGAAGCACCGGCGCGGCGCGGCTATCCGGCCTCGGTGTTCGATGCCTTGCCGCGCTTGCTCGAACGTCCGGGCGTGACCGCGTCGGGCAGTATCACGGCCTGGTACACGGTGCTGCTGGAAAGTGACGACGAGCCGGACCCGATCGCCGAGGAGATTCGCTCCATTCTCGACGGCCACGTCTATCTCAGCCGGGCCCTGGCCGCCAAGGGGCATTACCCGGCCATCGATGTCTTGCGCAGCGTCAGCCGGGTGGCGACGCAAGTCACCTCGCCCGAGGTTCGGCAACTGGCGGCCGCGACCCGCGACACCCTGGCGCGGATTGAACAATTGCAGGTGTTTCTCGACATGGGCGAATACAGCCCAGGCGCGGACGCCGCCAATGACCGCGCGCTGCAACGTCGCGATGCCCTCGACCAATGGTTGCGCCAGCCAACGGATCAACGTAGCGAAGCGGATGAAACTTTACGGAGCCTGCATGAAATCATTGCTTGAGCGACGGCGTCTGCTGGCCTTCAGTCAGTTTCGTCGGCAACGCGGCGAACAGGCGGTGTTGCGTGTCCAGCGCCAATTGGAGCCGCTGCTCCAGGAACAGTCTGGCTTCGAGGAGCAAGAGACTGCGTTGCAACGTTTGTTGATCAGCTATCGGGCGAATGACTGTGTGCTGGATCACGGCCAGTTGTTGGCGCTGTTGCGAACCCAGGCGGTTATCCGTCGGCGCATCGATCTGCTGCGAGTCGAGCGTGACCGGGTGGATCAGCAACGTCGGCAGGTCGAGCAGCAGTTGCAGGTGCAGCGCGAGCAATTGCTTGGGCTGCGGCGTAAACACGACACGTATGAGCGCTCCGTCCAGCAGCTGTTGCGTGTGCAACGGTTAGAGGCGGTGCGCCGGGAAGAGCGGGAGCTGGAAGAGATGATTGGGGTACGACGATGAATCCGGTCCATGCAGTTTCCCCCCGACCGGTCCAGGCACTGGAACCCGTCGACGAAGGTTCGCTGGATCAATGGCTGGACCCACTTGTCCCGGTGCAAGAGGATGAACTACCGCAAGGCGTATTGCAGCTGATGGCGTCGCTGATCCTGCCTCCTCAGCGACCCATGAGCGAAGCCGCCCGGGCGCTGGCCCGGCAGGCGCTGAGTGTCGGTCAGGGCGTGCTGGCGGTTGAGGGCGATGAGGCACGGTCGGTTGTCCAGGAGACGCTGGCGGTTGAGTCCGATGGAAAACGCTTGGCGGCCCGTGAAACCGTGGCTTTTCCACCGCTTCACCCGCAGCTCGGAAAATTGGCACAGCACTCGTTGCCGCAACGCCTGGAACCTGTGGTTTCGGGCATCGATAAAACCATGGGGCCGACGCCAGTCGAGCCGCCGGAGGTGGAGCCTTTCACCGCCCCCCGTCTAGATGAACAACCGCTGCCCCAGGCGCCGTTGAGCGTTCAAGGCGCGCGCCAGATGCCGGCCGTTGCGCCAGCGGCCCTCCCTTCACCGGTACTGCCGCCTGTGCTTGAGGTCACGGTCGAGACGCTGCCGGACACGGGCCGGGGCGTGCTGCAAGTACCGTTCAATAAAGGCGCGGCCAGTGGGCAGATCACGATTACGCGGGGGGCCGAAGAATTCACCCGGAGCCTGACGCTCAACCCCAGCAATGCCTTGGTGTTCGAACAACTCAAGGCGCCTTTCGAGCTCGCCCGGGAACCGGCCTGGCAGTTGTCCGACAGTGGCGGCGAGCAGCCGCGCCAGGATTCGCATCAGGCGCCGGATGAGGAACCGGACGAACAGACTGAGCGGCCGGCATGAGCGCGTTGCAGCTACGCCGGGTCGAGCCTTTGGCCCATGCCCAGGCCCAGGCGATTCAGCGCTGGCGGCGTGCCAGTCGTGAGGCGGGCTTGGGTCGGGTGCCCGGGCACTGTGACTACTTACGCTTTCGCGCCCAGGGCGACGGCGGCGACTGGCAAGGGCTGATCGCGGCCCAAGACTGGCTGTATCGAGTGTTTCCACAATTGCAGTCCATGTTGAAGCTGGAAACCTCGTTGGCGAATGTCCTCGGATTGTTTCGCGCCGCGCCGCGCCCTCTGCTGTTGGAGCTGGGCGAACTGCACGACCGGGCACTGTCCGATATCGAGTGCGTCGTCTCGGCGCGATTGCCCACCTGCCAGTTGCCATGGCTGCAAACCCCTCGGGGCCGCATGTGGTTGCTGCAATTGCCCACGGCGCCCCCCGCTGTGAGCGAGCGCTTGGGCGTTGGGTCGTGGTTGGACGAATTGCCGTTGCGCCTGGAACTGATCCTCGGCGTCAGCCAGGTGAGTCAAACCGGCCGGCTCCGCCTGCATAAGGGCGATGTATTGCGCATCGTCCAGCGCACTCAGCGGTGCTGTTTGGCTGGCCGTTGCCTTGGCACTTTCACTTTTACCCAGGAGGGCCTACAGATGCAGCCGACCGTGACCGATGCCAATCCGGATAACCCGCCGGATGCCGACGCAAAGGTCGACTTGGGAGCGCTCCCGGTGCGCCTGGAGTTCCTGCTTGCGCCCCATGAAACCGACTTGGCGACGCTGTCGCGCATCATCGAGGGGCAACTGATCCCGTTGGCCGAGGACGCGGCACGGCACATCGAGGTACGCGCCAACGGCAAGCCGGTGGCCCTGGGGGAACTGGTGCAGTTGGACGGCCAGTTGGGCGTCGAACTGCTCCAGGTCTATCGGGCCCGCGACGATGAATGACGTTTCGCTGATCGCACTGCTGGCGTTCGCTTCGCTGCTGCCGTTCCTGGTGGCGGCGGGCACCTGCTACATCAAGTTTTCCATCGTCTTCGTCATCGTGCGCAACGCGCTGGGCCTGCAGCAGGTGCCGTCGAACATGGCGCTCAATGCGATTGCCCTGATGCTGGCGATTTTCGTCATGACGCCGGTGATGAAGCAGGGCCATGACTACTACAAGACCGAGGCGGTGGCCTTTACCGACATCGCCTCGGTGGTGGATTTTGCCGAGAACGGTCTGGGCAGCTACAAGGATTACCTGCGCAGATACACCGACCCGGAGCTGGCGCAGTTTTTCGAGCGGGCCCAGGCAATCCAGGATGAAGCCGACCCAGGCCTGCCTGTCGATGACGAGGTCGAGCCTTCGCTGTTTTCGCTGCTGCCGGCCTATGCGCTGAGTGAAATCAAGAGTGCCTTCAAGATCGGCTTCTACCTGTACTTGCCCTTTGTAATCGTCGACCTGGTGATCTCCAGCATCCTGCTGGCGCTGGGCATGATGATGATGAGTCCAGTGATCATATCGGTGCCGATCAAACTGGTGTTGTTTGTCGCACTGGACGGCTGGGCGTTGCTGTCGACCGGGCTGGTCAAGCAATACCTGACCTTGCTGGCGTAGGTGCACCGATGAACGATCTGGTCTATGCCGGCAACAAAACCTTGTACCTGATTTTGCTGATGGTGGCCTGGCCGATCATCGTCGCCACGGTGGTCGGCCTGGTGGTCGGGTTGATCCAGACCGTGACGCAGTTGCAGGAGCAGACGCTGCCGTTTGGCTTCAAGCTGTTGGCGGTGGCGGCGTGCCTGTTCCTGCTCTCGGGCTGGTACGGCGAAACCTTGCTGGATTTCAGTCGTGAAGTCATTCGCCTGGCGTTGAGTTAGGCCGATGTCGTTGACGTTGTTCTTCGAGCTGTACGCCTGGTTCGCTGCGGCGGTGTTGGGCGTGGCGCGTCTGGCGCCGATTTTCTTCATGTTGCCGTTTCTCAATAGCAGCGTGCTGACCGGTGTCACGCGCCAGGCGGTGATCGTGCTGGTGGCGCTGGGCTTCTGGCGCTACGTCGGCGTGCCTACGCCAGCCCTCGACAGCGTGGCGTTCCTCGGTCTGGTGCTGCGAGAGGTGGGTATTGGTGTGCTGCTGGGCGTGCTGCTGGGCTGGCCGTTCTGGGTGCTGCATGCCATGGGCAACCTGATCGACAACCAGCGCGGGGCCATGCTCAGCAGCACGGTGGACCCGGCCAACGGTGTCGACACCTCGGAGTTGGCGAATTTTCTCCAGTTGTTTGCCGCGGCGGTTTATCTCGAAGGTGGCGGCCTGTTGTTGATGCTCGAAACCGTCGGCCACAGTTATCGCCTTTGCGCGCCAGCGAGCAGTTGTGAGCTGCACCTGCCTGCACTCTATTCATTGCTCGATGCACTGGTGAGCAAGACCCTGGTCATCAGTGCGCCGGTGGTGGCGACCTTGCTGGTCAGCGAGGCGCTGCTTGGGTTGCTCTCGCGGTATGCGCCGCAGATGAATGCTTTCTCGGTGTCGCTGACGGTCAAGAGCCTGGTGGCGCTGGTGGTCTTGATGCTGTATTTCGGCGTGCATCTGCCGGACGAAGTGCTGCGCATGGGCGTGCTGTCCGACGGCTTGGCGCAGTATCTGGATGGCGGGGAGGGCGGAGATGTCATCCAGCGCCTCGAAGACTGAAAAGCCCACCGCCAAGCGCCTCAGGGATGCCGCGCGCAAAGGGCAGACGTTCAAGGCCAAGGACCTGGTCGTCACCTGCCTGACCCTGTGCGGTATCACCTACATGGTCTTCAACAGCTCGTTGATCGAGATCATGGAGGTCTACCGGCGCATCATCGCCAGCGATTTTGACGCCGACCTGCAAGCCTACTCGGCGATGCTGGTGCTGGTTGGCCTCAAGGCGTTGCTGCCATTGTTGCTGGTGTGCGTGCTGACCAGTGCCTTGCCGGCGTTGCTGCAAAGCGGGTTTGCCTTGGCCAGTGAAGCGTTGAAGTTGAACCTAGGGGCGTTGAACCCGATCAACGGGTTCAAAAAACTGTTCAGCCTGCGCACGGTCAAGGACACCTTCAAGGCGTTGTTGTACCTGGGCAGTTTCGCCATGGCGCTGTGGATTGTCTGGATCACCCAGCGCCAATTGCTGTTTGCCCAACTGTTCGCCCAGGCGCCGGGGCTGTTCGCGATCTGGGGGCATTTGTTGCTGGTGCTGGTGCTGGCGTTCCTGGCTTGCGTCCTGCTGATCGTTGTGCTCGATGCCCTCAGCGAATACTGGTTGTTCATGAAAGACCAGATGATGGACAAGGATTCGGTCAAGCGCGAACACAAGGAGCAGGACGGTAACCCACAGATCAAGGGGCGCCGCCGCGACTTGCACATGGAGCTGTTGTCGGAGCAGGTCAAATCCGATGTGCGCAGCTCGCGCATGATCATCGCCAACCCCACCCACATTGCCATCGGCGTGTATTTCCGCCCGGAGATCACGTTGCTGCCGTTTATCTCCCTGATGGAAACCAACCAGCGCGCCCTGGCGGTTCGGGCGTACGCCAAGGAAGTGGGGGTGCCGGTGATCAACGACATCGCCTTGGCCCGCCGCATCTTCAAGACCCACCAGCGCTACAGCTTTCTCCAGGTGCAGGAAATCGAGGAGGTACTGCGGTTGCTGATCTGGCTTGAGCAGGTTGAACAGGCGTGAAGTCAAGCAAAGCCAGGCACAGCCCTTTGTGATGGGAACCTGTGGGAGCAAGGCTTGCCCGCGATGCAGCCGCCTCGTACTTGCGCAGACCGCATCGACTTTATCGCGGGCAAGCCTTGCTCCCACAGATAAATCCCCTCGCTACAAGAGCGGTCTCGTCGGCTTGGGTTTTTAGTGGCATGAGCGCAATTTGGCAGCGGCCTCGCCGGCATTTTGGCCCAATGCACCGGTCAGCGACGCTGACGTTTTTTCAGGAGTGTGGCTGATGAGTCGCGATAACAAACAAGACGAGCAGGTGGCCCTGGACGTCGTCGATGCAGTGCTCGGTGGTGCGGCGTTGAAAGACGTGCAAGGCATCAGCGACGAGCACATGGGCAGTCTCTATGCCTTCGCCTTCCAGTTCTATGAACAGGGGCGATTGGACGATGCCGAGAAGTTCTTTCACTTCCTGTGCATCTACGACTTCTACAACAGCCATTACTGGATGGGACTGGCTGCGGTGCACCAACTCAAGCAAAACCACCAAAAAGCAATCGACCTGTACGCGATCGCCTTTGCCCAGGGCAAGAACGACTATCGGCCAATGTTGTACACCGGCCAATGTCACTTAGCCCTGGGTAAGGTCGGCAAGGCCCGGTTGTGTTTCGAATACGTGCTCGAGCAAGCCACGGAAGACGATCTGCGCGAGCAAGCCAAGGTGTATCTCGACACCTTGGCCCACATGGAACAGCACTGTTCGGAGGAGTGAACATGAGTGAAATAAGGACTGCTTTCAACCCGGCGCTTCACGGCGCGATGAGCCGCAGCGAGGCCTTTGAAAAATACGGCGCGGCGGCCAGCAAGGCCGCCAGGACCGCGGATTTTCAGGAGGCCGGTCAGAAAGCGCTGGCGGACCTGATGTCGGTGAAATACGAAGGTCACGACGGCCCGTCCACCGCCAGTACCGGCCGGCCCGCATTGCACCCGCCAGCACCGCGGGCCGATGGCAATAAACAGGAAACCAGCGGCGATCTGTTCACGTTATTGATGGCGATGATCAGCGAGCTGATCGGCGAGGTCGACGTCAAGAAACTGAAAAATCGCCTGGCGATGCTGCAGAGCATGGCTGGCGCCAAGCAACAGGCCCATGAAAACCTATCGGCTGAATACACCGCTGCCGTCGAGGCCATGACGGCGGCCGAGGGCAATGTCGGCAGCAGCCAGGAACACCTCGAACAACTGCGCGATCGGGTCTTGCACTTCCAGGGACTGCTGGATGAAAGCGAGGCGCGGCTGGCGCAACTGGACCCTCAATCGCCTGAATATGCACAGGAGCTGGCCCGTCGCGACCAGCTAAAAGGCGAAGTGGCGAACCATACCCAAGCCTTCAATGTGGCGACCGATGCGCATCTGAAGCTGATCGAGGTCGCCACCGCCTGCGCCAAGGCTGTGGGCACGGTATTCGCGAAAGTGGTCTCATCCAGCGTGAACAGCTCGACCCCCAAGCCAACCGATGAAAAGGCCCTCAGCAGCAGTGCGCTGGCGTTGTTGAACCGCTTGAAAATCATCGAACTGCTTGGCGAGTCGGCGCAGAACAAGGAAGAGCTCAACCAGGAGCTGTTCCAGGAGTTGCAGGCCAGGCTTCAGGCACACATGGAGCGTGAGTCGGAAAAATACCTGGAGGAAGTGCGCAAGGCCGAGGCCTTGCAAAAAACCATGGGCTGCATCGGCAAGATCGTCGGGGCGATCCTGACGGTCGCGACCATCGCCGCCGGGGTCCTGACCGCCAACCCGGTGCTCATCGCCGTGGGCGTGGTCGGCGCGGCCGTGATGATTGCCGACTCGGTGATCCAGGACAAAACCGGCGTGTCGTTCATGGCTGAAGCCATGAAGCCGCTGACCATTGTCATGCAAGAAGCCATCAAGCTGTTCACCGAGATCTACACCAAGTTGCTGATTGGCCTGGGCGTTGATGAAGACACGGCCAAGAAAATCGCGCAGATCGCCGGCATGATCCAGGGCATCGCTTCTACCTTGGCGGCTGTCGCGTTGGTGGCCGTGGTCGGGGTGCAGGTGATCGGGCCGATGGTCAGTGCCATCGCTTCGAAACTGGCCTCGGTGGTCGCCCAGGCCACGCCTGCCGCGATGCAAGCGATGAAGCAAGTGGCAACTTCGGTCGGTAACACCTTGACCCAGATGCTCACCCAGTTGCGCGGGTTCATCACCAATGGTGCTGATCCGGTATTGCTGGCGCGTTACGCCGCCAACCTGGAGATCGCCCAGGCTGTTACCGAGTTCGGCAACGTGGCGGTGCAGGGTGGGCTGCAAATCAAGAGCGGCCAGCACCAGGCCCAGGCCGCCGTGCACCTGGCCGATGTGCGGGTACGCATGGCCATCAGCGAGGAAATCAGCGCCTACCTGACCCAGGTGGTCGAGAACTATGGGCAGGCGATGCAGGAGCGAACCCGGCAAATAGAGCATGTGTTTGCCGATATGCAACGCAGCCATTCCGTCAGCCTGCAAATGGTTCGACATGTCTAACATCATTCTCGAAAGGTATTTCTGATGATTGCTATCGGCGCTACGAACAGAGGCGTACCCACTGTCGTTGAACATGATCCGAGCAACGACACTGCGCTGATTGAGTCAGTCGGCCAAGACCAGGTTTTGAAGAAGCTCAAAAGCGAGGCTCTTTTCGGCTCTTCCGCACTCGACAAAATCACCGCAGAGCAAGTGCTCCGCAACGACAACTTCACCGTGCCTTCGCCTGCGGAACTCGAACGTGCAATCGATGCGTATCAACCCGCGGAATCGGATTGGGAGGATTTCGGCGTGGCGTTGCTGATGGTCAGCGACGAAGTGCGCAACGAGCTGGCCTTCGATCCAGGCGCCTGGGAGAAACACGCCAACGTACTGGTGGCCGCGATCATCGCCCTGAACATCGCACGAGTCGCCAATGCGCAACTGCGCGGCCATTTCAGTGTCATGGCTTCCGAGGCGGCGAAGTCCCAGGGCGCGGCCATCATCGAGTCCGGCAAGGCGGCGCTGAACAGCGCCATTACCGCCGCGGTGGTGTCCGGCGCCATCGCCGGGTTCGCCTTGGTCAAGACGTTCCAGGGCCAGGCGTTGAAGCATGCGGACATTGACCTGCATAAACGCAACGCCATGGACGCCCGCAATATCGAACGCGACCTCAAGCTTGAGCGCAGTCGCAGCGAGTGGAATCCGCAGACCACCTACAAGATCAATACCCTTGACGATTTTGGCCGCCCGACGACAGTTGATTTCAAACTCAATGCTCCGTCCAGATCGCCCGAGGATCTGAAATGGTTCGACAAGGAAATCGTCAAGGCGCAGGAGGTCGGTCGGAACGCCAAATGGCTGAGTGAGACAAACCCCCAGAACCGGTTGAACCTGCACAAGCCTAACGCCCTGCATGCCAAGAACATCGAGCGTGACCTCACGCTTGAGCGCAACCGCACTGATTGGAATTCGGACACCACCTATAAAGTCAGGACGTTCGATGAGTTCGGTCGTCCGACGCTGGTCGATTTCAAACCCAAGGGTTCGCCCCTGTCACCCAAGGATCAAGCCTGGTTCGACAAGGAAATTTCCAAAGTCCAAACGGTCAGCGAGACCTCCGACTGGCTGAGCCAGATGGGCAGCAAAGGCATCGAAAAGAAACTGGAAATCGGCCGCGCGCTCAATGCCATGTCGATGAGCATGAGCCAGGTGGTGGCGAACATCGTGCGCATGAACGAGCACGCCGCCCGTGAAAAAGAAGTGCTGATGCAAAGCGCGCAGAACAGCCAGAAGAGCCTGAGTGATGAGGTCGGCCAGAAAGACGCGGCCGAGGCGGCGTTGGTGCAGAAGCTGATGGAGATGGTGATGCAGCTGTTTCAATCGCGTAGCGAAGTTATCGGTGCCCTGAGGGGATAAGAGGAAGAGATCTATGGAAATCACCCAAACCCTTCATTCGCCAGTCCCATTGTTGCCGAACCTGAAGGCCGTCACGGTTACCGCGCCGCCTGCGGACGTACCTGCCGATATCCAAACGGTCAGTCCTGCGGTGCATTTGCTCGAGAGGTCCATGAACGCGATGAATCGCAGCCTGGGCCATTTGCTCAAGTGCCCATCGATCATTGCCAAGCCTCTGGAAGGCACGGCCGCCGAGTCTGCAACGCAACACCTGGTCGCGGAGTTCGTCGAACAGATCCACTCAAAACGTGACCGAGCGCAAATGTGGGCCGTGCAGGTGCGCCAGTGCTGTGCGGTGATGACCCACAGCCAGAAAACAGGGCCCTTGGATGAAAGTCAGCGCCAGCCGTTCAATGACGAACAAAGCAGGATCCTTCGCGCCCTCCAGGAACATCTGGAAGAGCAGAAGCCCCGTGAGATCGCGGAGGCTTTGGATGCGACGATCAACTCATCGAATGACTTCTTTGAAAAACTGCTCGAACTGATCGACCTGATCAAGAACGGTTACCTCGCCGGCTACGAGCACATCATCGCGGCCTATTCGGACTTTTTTTCCGACTTCAACAGCGAAATCACCGCGATGATGAAGGACTGGATCGAAGGGGCGAACGATGGCAAGGAGGTCACATTGAATGTGGGAGCCTTGTGCAGTGCATTGACCAGGCTGATCAACAAATACTCCCATCCCAACCCGGCCTCTGTCCTGTTCCCGAAACCTGGCGAAGGCGGGGCCAGCAAGGAAGAAGCCGAAAACTGGCTCAAGGCCCTGAGCCTGCCGGCCAGCTGTCTCAAACAAAATGCCGACGGTACCTGGTGTGTCGTTATCGACACCGGGCCGCTGACGACCATGTTAAGTGGTCTGCCGCCGGGTGGCGGCAAGGTGACCTGGGATACCGCCAAATTCAACGCCTGGCAAACCGGCTTCAACGCCCAGGAGGAACGCATGAAGAACATGCTGCAGTCGTTTACGCAGAAGTATTCGAATGCCAATTCTTATCATGACAATTTTAATAAAACGTTGTCGGCGCATTTGAATCAGTATGCGGATATGTTGAGGGCGATGTTGAATTTTTAATTGTGTAAGGAGGGGGTGGATGCATTCGCTAGATGCCGTAGTGTGTCTCGAGTCTGAAGTGATGAAATTGCTGTCTGATTATTTTTTGTCTGAACGGCAGAACATAAGCAGGAATTCACGGTTAATAGAGGATTTAAGCGCTGATTCTGTGGATATAGTGGAGCTTGTTATGATTTTTGAGGGGGCCTTCAACATAGAGTTATCCTCGGGGCAGATAGCTGGATGGCGGACAGTGTCCGATATCGTGAACACAGTGATGGAGGAGTTTTAGACGTGAGCTTGGGAAAGTAGGCGAAGGGTGAGCTGACGGCTTTTTATATGGAAGGGTTTGATAGCGTGGCCGAAACGGTAGAGCCTTTAGTGGGTCATATATCCGGGTCTCCGGCTGAAATTGTACAAGCTTGGGGCGTGCTGCGCGAAAATTAACTCGAATACCAGTTCTTAACATCGCACCAGCAGGAACAACAGCTAGCCCGTGCAGCAGGTGCCGGCGCGTTCCTGGTTGAACTGGGCTACCATAGCGCCGTAGAGGTCCTGGAAGGTACGCTGCTATACACCGGTCAATCGATACGTCACGACAAAATATTGAGCGCAGGATAAAAAAATTCGGACCATCTGTTTGGACAAGGAGCGGCCACCAGTCTGATGTCCGAATTTTTTCAAGCGCACGCGGCAAATGTAATGTAAGCGAACGCGTAAAGAGGCTAGTTTATTTCGTAGTCTGTCAAAAATGGTTCTAATGTTTCTGAAAGGCATTCTGTAATGCACAAGGTAGGGGGAGTGTGGCTTTTTTTGTGTCGTTGGAGTGTAAGCGCTCCATAATGCCCACCTAGTCAGACGCGGGCGGCGCGTTTACTGTGGGGTCGTCAGCAAGTTCTGACTATGGCTAATCACTATCTCATCATGGCGGGAGATAGTGATTGCTTTCTGGAAGTGATGCAACTTAAACCTGTTTGCAGGTTTATAAGTTACTGTCAAAATTTTCTTATGTCTAGCTCTGTAGTCATCATGTCTTGTTGGATAAATCCAACTTTAGCTGCTCGCACGATTCAGTGCGCCATGTGGCCTGCTGCTAATGCGAAAATGTCGAAAAGCCAGGCGGGTATATTTGGTGGTATTTTCAATATAAATTGAATATGGATAAAGATTATGTCGAGAGCAAAGCTATGCATATAAATTCTTCGTTGGCGCCATTCAATACGCGATCAATAACAGACTCTGCGCGGGAGTCCAGATCTATATTTATTACTACAAGCAAAATAGATTATTCCAACATGTCTTACGCTGAGTTATTTGATGAGGCAAAAACACGTATAAAAGCCCTTGGTGTAGATAAAGAAGGTTTATTTTTTTGCAAGGTAACAATGAAGAAAGCCGACCTTTTAGTAACTCTACCGCTCAGGAATTACAAGGATTGCTGGAGGCCTGTGATCGCTCCAGTTCTTTTCAACACATAATTTCTTTTGGTGCTCGTGGAGGAGGTTTCGAAGTAGCCATGCAGATTCAGTATGATCTTCGTAACCGTTCAATTAAAAATACGGATTTATTAGAAAGTAGTCCAGCAGGTAACCATACGACTTATCTCGATGCTACCTCTCTGGAAGGATGTTATGGTACAGGCTACAATGCCGTAGCTGAAGATGTAGATGTAATAAAGATGAGTAATCCGTTCTGGGATGTTGCCTACCAGAATGCCATTCAGAGTGCTACAGCTATGACCTTTCTGATAACTCCCGAATGGGCTGATTCTGGATTCTGCCGACAGGAGTTAAACTGGTCTGAATCCAACCCTGATCTCAATAGAATTTTTATTATGTTTGATGGTATAGAAGATACCGACAAAGGAAAAGAAGCGATAATTGACATAAAAAAGCGCCAGTAGACAATCTCCAGACAAAATTCAATTTGTCACCATGAAGAAAACATTCAACACCGAGATTGGTAGTGTTGCCGTAGAAAAAAGAGATCCAAAAACATCCGAACCCTTGAAAGGTGAGAGTGGAGAAGAAATAAAATTCAAGCCGCTGGAGTTTAAATATGAGCTTGATCGTGAAGCAATTTCAGTAATAAGAGAAAAGTTCAGGCATTAAAGATTTTTCTGAAAGCAGCGGGAGTATCTACAGCCGCTGCTGAACCTGATGCGCGACAAGTTGCTTGAAGCACGCGTTATCCACTGCAATGAAACTTCCGCTCAGGTGCTCAAGGAAGACGGTCGCGCGCCCAGCAGCCAGTCTTGGATGTGGGTGCAACGGGCGGACTGCCCATCACCCCATCACCCTGTCGTACTGTTCGATTATGCCTCCAGCCGTGGACAGGACGTTCCTGTGCGCCAGCTTGAAGGCTATCGCGGCTATGTCATCTTAAAGGGAAAACTGTGAGTTAAGGAAACTCTGAAAAAGACTTCCTGATTTGGCAAAATCACCTGACACCAGTCGTCGAGCTTTTCAATGATGAAACAGATGGCTTTAGCCGACGCCGAGTATGCCGGTAAGCGCAAGCAGACCCGCAAGGAGTTGTTCCTTATTGAAATGGATCAGGTGGTGCCCTGGAAGGGGTTGATCGCCTTGACCGAGCCGCTTCGTGCCAAGGTCGAGCACCCGTTTCGGGTGATCAAGCGCCAGTTTGGCTATGAAAAGGTGCGCTTTCGAGGGTTGGCCAAGAACACGGCTCAGATGGTGACGTTGTTCGCCCTGTCAAACCTGCGGATGGCGCGTCGACATTTATTGGCGGGCACAGGAGAGGTGCGCGTGTAATGCAGCAAATGGGCGCTGCGAAGCGCCTTGCTGCGCCCGGAAGGGCTGAAAAATGAAGATAATGGATCAAATTTCGACCGGGGTCGTTTTTTGAAAAATACTGACGGCTCGATAGCCGGATAGCATCCGGCTATTTCAAACCTTCCCTAAACAGTGTCGTACAGTTGAATGTCGCAGGAGCAGATAGATGTAGGGGTAATATAGCTGAACAGTTGTCGTAATGACAGTCAGCAAAATACCGTTTTGAAACCACTCTGTCTGCTCAATTATTTTTCATGTCGAATAGCATTGTCTAGAGTTTGGGCTACAAATTTACCCAGATTTCTGTATGCGAAGTCGGCGCTGATTTTTTCATCCAAAGGATGCGTTCCGACAATGTCTGATATAAACATTCCGGCTGTAACAGATAACGGGCTTTGATGTTGAAGTAGTGCTTTGAAAATGTGAGCAGTCTCGACATCAACTGTGCCAATGTTCTCTTTGGTGTTGTTTTCTAACCAGTCTGTTGTTTCGACAAGTGGTGAGTCTACCGTGGTGTTGGATGCTGCTTCGCAAGTAACAAAGTAGTCGCGTGGTGCCTGAGCCATCATGTTCTTGGGAAGTTGGAGTGTTTGATTGTTATAATGGCTGCGATTCAGTAATACATAATCGCCGATATTTGCAGTGGTTGAAATACTTCCTCCGGCACCACACATAACAAAATGAGTATACCCTGCGGAGAGGAAGGCCTCTATTGCGTCCTCAGAGAGATCCCCGTTTGGCATTCTGAGAGCCGCTATCTGAAGCTCCTTACCTTCATGGTTGATGGAGGTCACATCAAATACAAAACTGTCAACTGTGTATGTTGACGGTTGTAATTCTTGATAGGCCTCCCTCTCGGTTAGGCTGGGCTCAAGCTTGTTTATATGGCGCGCAACAAACTCTGTGACTTTTCGACGATTGCCAATGTATAGAATTTTGGTGTCGCTGTCTGGAAGTTCTAGAAGTTTTTCTTTTAGGCGGATAGTTGATTCGCTTTTTAAGTCATAAACAGAGCCTAGCATTTTGATTTTATTTACGTCTACGCCGGCGAAGTGTAACTGTAGGAGTTGATGGCGCACGCGTGCTACGGAGGTCATGTTACTCATGACTATACGGCTTTCGCCCGTCTCAGGATGTAACATTAAATAATTTTTTGTTGAGGTGTTGCTTGATATGGAAAACGCCTTGTTAAAGCCCAAGCCTCTATAGTACGAGAGAAGATCTTGCTCGTTGCCCGCACAGAAAAAGTCGCATCGATTGTGCTTGCACGAATCTATGAGCCCAGATGATACGCGGTTGGATATATAGGACTCGATATCAATTGTATGTGCAGCGTCAACGGATGGGAGGTCTACGGGGACCACAGATATTGCTGGATTGGTCTGAAGAGGAACATGCAGATGACTTGGAGGAAAATCCAAGGGGGTACTGTGTATTTTGTTTAGCTGGTGGAGTTGTGCATCCGAGATGCCAGATACTTGGTTTTTGTCGACATTTTGTTGTAGTGAGACTTTAATAATTCCTTCGCCAAAGTCTAGAAGTCCTCGTTTGAAAAGGAAGTTTTTCCTGTCGCCAATGTCGTGGATTTGCTGTTTTAGGGGAGGCCATTGCGAAGACGATTGCAAATTGTTTTTATATGATTCTAGAGGGCGAGCATGGGGTAACGCATCGGGTAGCGTTGTGGCACGGTTAAGTGGGCGTTCTTCCATTGTGTCAATATTTATAAATTCACCACGTCCAGCTGCATGCTTGAGATTGCTATCTAAATCTTTCAGTGTTTGCTTGGGATCAAGGGTGATATAAAATTTTCCTATTTCGGTTTTCTGGGGCAGGATCGACTTTTCATATCCAATCGTCAGTGTGGCGACTCCCATTGTGTTTGCCAATGAAACTATATGGTTCGTCTGATTTTTGGTTTGCGGTGAGACTATAAGTACATTGTTTATTCCGTGTTTCTTCACGGCTGCCTCTACAATGTCTTGTATGTTGGCTGATAACTGAGCAGGATGTGTGCCAGTTGGTTCGCTGAAGCAAATTACATATTTGTTAAGGCAGTGTTTATCAATTTTTTCGCGAGTTGAGTCGAAAGTGTTTTGTGGGGTTTCTTGGTAAAGCCTGAGTGACGAGTCGATGAGTGGGACGGGCATGATATTAATCTCCATAAAAAATTGTTACGCATTTAACTTTTAAGCATTAAAAGATGCTTATGACTTTCGGGGTTCACGTCATCACATGCATGATCGATCAGCCCGGCGAATTCGAGTAGCTGGCCAATTCCGGCAATGCACACGGTGCGATAGCCGTAGCGCGCCGAGTTGCTGGCCGACAGCAGGTTGTTCATATGTAACCCACAAGCAGCACATTCTCTTGAGTGTGGCGCTTAAGTTAGGCAGAGTATCTATTGGGACCCGGATATCGTAAACACTCCATGAACCCCACCTAGTCAAAGGTGAGCGGCGCATTTAACTGTCGGGTCGAGGCATGCAGTTCCACGGCAACGGGGCTTAGTAATCTTCGATCCGATGATGCCTGTGGCAGGCGCTCCAGTGCGAAGATCCTTTTTTGCGATGGGCTCGATATCCGAAATTACTCCTGGATGTTGTTGAAAGCCGAGCTCGGTTGTCTGATTGGAGGTGAGCGTGGTGCTCGCTGATCATTTAACGGGCATTTTTATAAGGTTTTCATTTTCTTAATTTGTAGGGGCGGATTAACTGGCGGTTCTGGTAGATGAGGTTTCATTTGTTGTACGGTCTGTTGCGAGGTTAGATGAGGTGCTTATTTTGTCCATGGATTTGTGTGCTTGGAGTGTGGGTCGGGGTGATAACAATATGTTTCTTTTGAAATGTTAGCTTTTAAAAAGCGCTCATGGTTATTTTTCGATGACTAGTGGCGCAAGAGTCAAGTTTTGATGGTGTATTGATATTTGCCTACAGCCATTGTCGAATTTTCTTACAGCTATAAAGTTAAAGCCCTACGGAATTCCCCTGTGCATCTTCCTATAGTCACGCAGCTCACGATCCCGAGCCTGTGCCCGCCACAGGCTCAATCGCGCTTCAGTAACTTTCTATAGAGAAGTCTCAACGTATGGACAGTGCAACTGATCAAACCCCAGTCAAGTCATTCGTTTTTGACCACTGGCTACTGCAAAGCGATGGAACGCTGATGCGAGATGGACAAGGAGTTCATGTTCCACCCAAAGAACTGCACGTACTGCGCCTGCTGCTGAAGTCGGCGGGTACGGTCGTGAGTAAGGATTATCTGCTTGATCATGTCTGGCCGCGGATGGATGCGGCGGAAGAGTCGTTGACCCGGTGTATCTATGCCTTGCGCAAGTTGTTCAAGGAGCACAAGGGCTACATTGCGACGGTTTACGGCCAGGGTTATCGGTTCACCGGTTCCGTGGTCGAGCTCGATGTGACGAGCCAGGCGAGGGCGGTGGCGCCGTCGTTGGCGGTGTTGCCTTTGCGCAATCTGGACGAGATCGCCGCGCTGGATCTGCAGGATCTGATGATCCGCCAATTGACCACAGCATTCGGTGAGGCGTTGCATGTCATCCCCTCGGGGCTGATCGCGGCCAGCGGTGTATCGGACGATGTGCGGGCGTTGGCCGGGCGGTTGCCGGCGGATTACTGCTTGAGCGGGCGTTTTATCGGTGCGGGCGGGTTGCAACACTGGTCGGTCGAGTTGATTCGTGGCTGCGATCAGTCTCTGCTGCATGGGCAGACGCTGGATGCCTGTGATCTTGGGGAGGCGCTTGGCGTGTTGACCAGCCTGGTGGCCCAGTGTGTACCCGGGTTGCGTCCGGTCGGTGATCGCTGCGGGTCCTATTCGGCGGCGGTGGCGTATCTCAACGGGTTGTGCAGCGTGCAGCAGCACACGGTGCAAAGCCTCGGCGATGCCCTCGTGCTGTTCAGGCAGTGCGTGAAGCTCGACGCCGGGTACGCACCACCCTGGTGTGGCTTGGCGGATGTGTGGCTGGGGCGGGCGATGATGGGCCTGGGTGATCCGGCTCGCGCCATCGAGGAGGCGCATTCGGTGGTCTCCCGTGCGTTGGCACTGGACCCCGCCAGCCTCCCGGCGTTGACGCGCCTGGCGTTGCTCACCAGTTTGCGCGGTTGCGAGCAGGCGGCCCAGGTGTTGTTCCGCCAGTGCCTGTTGTCGGCCGATCAGGCGGACGTGTTGTACTTTCATGCCTGGCATCACTGGTTCTGGCGGCGCAACGAGCAGGCAACGCAGATGATCGACCAGTGCTTGGAGCATGATCCGGGTTGTGTCCGGGCGCAGATCTTGCGCGTGCGCATTCACGAACAGCTGACATGGATCGGCGAGAGGCGCTTGGCATGAAGCGGCGCCGCAAAACCTGGCTGTGCCTGCCGGTGTACCTTGGCCTGGGTTTTGGCATGGCCCAGGCGCATGCCTGGTGCTGGAACAAGGCGGGACAGATGTATGCCATCGAACCCGAATTGCTGCAAGCGATTGCCGATGTGGAATCGGGCCTGCGCTCCGATGCCATCAACCACAACCGCAACGGCACTCGCGACATTGGGCTGATGCAGATCAACAGCATTCATCTATCACGCCTCAGCGCGGAGGGCATTACCGAGCAGCGCTTGCTGGATGAGCCTTGCCTGTCGGTGGAAGTCGGGGCGTCGGTGCTGGCCGGTTTTATCGCCCGCTATGGCTATAACTGGACGGCGGTCGGCGCCTACAACGCCGGCAACGCTCCCCATCGCCAGGCCGCGCGGCTGCGTTATGCGCGCAAGGTCTGGCAGCGCTATCAGGTGATCACTCGGGGGCGAGAGTAACGGCGTCATGAGGGATTCTGATCTTTTGCCACGCGTAATCGGCAGAATCGGATCAGGAATCCCGCGGCCGGTTTTTCTAACCTACCCGCTCATTCGACCTTCCTGGAGTTTGGACGGTGACAGTCCCTACGGCCCCCACGCTACAGCCCTGCATCCTGCGGATCCTCAACGGTCCGTTGCAGGGCTGCGAATTCCCGCTCGGCGAGGGCACGACCCTGTTCGTCGTCGGGGCCGTGGAGGTGTTGGGGGACGGCGCACGTGTTGCCAGCGTGCCGGTGGATGCGATTTTCGTTCCCCTGGAGGAGGGTGGCTGCAATTTCGAGGTCCTGGCCGACCAGGCCACGCCGGACGGTGTGCCGGTGCGCTTGCTCGGTGATTCGATCGAAGTACGTCACTGCGTCTTCCAGGCCCGTATGCAACTCGGCGGGTTGCAAGTGGCTCTGCGCCCAGCAGATCAATCCTGGGCGCCCGAGTGTCTTGGTCCGGCAGATAGTCCGTGCAATACCGCCGCGTTCAGCGGATGGCGTGTCCATTGGACCCGCTGGATTGCCGGTGCTCTGGCGTTGGCTGCGTTGGTCACCGTGGTCAGCCTCTGGTCGATGCCGGGGCCGTCGCCTGAAACCGATATTCGTGCGTTGATCGCCGGCGCCAGTGCGCCCGTCCAGGTGCTGCGCGGTCGTGACAATGCGGTTTATGTCTTCGTGTCTTCCGAGCGCGATGCCGGTTGGAGCCGACAGGTGCTGACACGCCATGCCAGTCTGCACGGCAAGGTCCTGTTGCCGGATCAGGAGCGGCGTCGCCTGGAGCAAGTGTTGGTCGATCACGATCCGCAGCTGGCCTGGCATTTTCTCGACCTCAAGGACCCCTCGGTGCCGCGGCTGCTGCTCAGCGCGCAACGCAATCTGCTCACGCCGGACAAGCAGGCCAGGCTACTCGATACGTTACTCGCGGCGGCACCGTATGCCCGGGACATCGTGGTGCAGATGCAGGACGACGCACTGCTCGCCGATCTGGCGCAGGGTGGCTTGCAGCGTCTCGCACTGACCTTCAGCCGGGTCGAACACACGGATGCTGTCTCGTACGCCATCGGCGGCAATCTGCAGGACGTCGAACTGGCCGCTGCGCGCCAGTACGTCGAAGATTTTTATCGGCAGTGGGGTGATCGCTACGTGCACTTCACGGTCGAGCTCAAGAACGATGCGCTCAAGGGCAAGTCGTTCCAAACCGGCCCGCAGGGCTACGTCAAGACGAGTCCTTCGTCTTGGTATTTTTCCAAACAGATACCGTAGGTGAGCAATGGCTGATATCGGTTTACCCATCAAATTTCCCGACGACTTCCTCGGCGACCAAGCCTCCGCGTTCGAGGAAGGGGCAAAGCTACTCAAAGAAGCTTTGGACGAAGCGCTTATAAAGCTGCAAGGCGATGCCTCTGATCCCGGACTGTTGGCGGCCTACCAGACCGCGTTTTCCTCCTACACGGTGTTCCGCAACGCCCAGACCAACACGATCAAGGGCTTCAAGGACATCGACATGGCGATCATCCAGGCGGCTCGCTGACGCTTTTCCTTTCAACTGGTCATCGCTCGTGACGATGGCCTTTTTCATGAGTGCATCGTATGTCCATCCAGAGTCTTGCCCCGTCGCTTATCGCCCGCTCCGCCTTTGTTGAGTTGCGCGGTCCGCAGGAAGGCCCGATCGTTTCCCTGGAATCGCGCTTGATCGAAGCGTTTGCCGGTTCCGCCGTCGACAGCGCGCAAGACGCTTCGTCGATCAATCAGTTGTTGCAGCGCCCGGATATCACCGACCCTGAAGTATTGGCCCAGTTGCAGGAGCTGACAGGGCAGTACAACGTGGATATCAACTTGCTCAACGTGCTGGTGCGCAAAGCCGTGGGCACGGCAGAAACGCTGTTGCGTGCCTCATGAAGACCGGCGTGCTGGCGTTGCTGTTGTGCCTGGCGCTAGTGGGGTGCCGTCAGCCGAACCTGCTGGAAGGGCTGGATCAGCAGCAGGCCAATGAAGTGCTGTCGGTGCTGCAACGCAACAACATCGCGGCGGTGAAAGTCGACACCGGCAAAACCGGGTATGCGGTGAAAATCGACGCCCTCGATTTTTCTGCTGCCGTCGATCTGCTCAATCTCTATTCGTTGCCATCCCGGCCACGCCTGCAAGTGGCCGAGATGTTCCCCTCGGACTCATTGGTGGCCTCGCCCCGGGCAGAAAAAGCCCGGCTGTACTCGGCGTTGGAGCAGCGCATCGAGCAGTCGCTGGGAGTGCTCGAAGGTGTGATTTCGGCGCGGGTCCACGTCAGCTACGACCTGGATGCCGGCGAGGGCGGGCGCAAGTCGCCGCCTGTCCAGCTCGCGGCGGTGGTGTTGCATGAGCCCGATGCCGAACCGCAATTGCTGATCACCGATATCAAGCGTTTCCTCAAGAACAGTTTCGCGACCGTGGAGTACGAGAACGTCTCGGTGGTGCTGTCCAAGCGCTCGCCGATCCAGCATGTGGCGCCGTCGGCAGTCGCCGCACAGGGGCCTTCACCGTGGCCGTGGTGGGCGGCGATCAGCGCGCTGCTGCTGGCCGGTGGCGGCGCTTGGGTCTATCGCCAGTCAAGCGCAGGGCGGCGTGATGTCGGAGCTTGAGTGCCTGGAACAGATCCTCGCCGAGCCTTTGGCGTATCTGCACCCCCAGCGTCTGGTTGTACCGTCGGGATTCGAAGGCGTCGAGGCACGCACGTTGCTCAACCGGATCGTGCTCGAAGGGTTGGGACTGCAAGGACCGTGGCCTTCGACGCCGGTGACGGGTGTGGCGAAGCAATGGGTTCGCCATTGGCGACAATTGCCCTATATCGCCTTGCTGATGGGTGCCTATCGCTTGATGCCCGACCTGACGCGCGGCGCCGCACTGCTACGCCTGCCGGGGGCGGTTCGCCGGTTCGCCAGCTTCAACCTGGGCCCGCGAGGCGGCCTGCCGACCGAGTGCGCGCCGGTTTCGATGGCGCAGGTCGAAGCGGCCGGCCTCAATGCGTTGTGGAGCTGGAGCGAGCACGTGCCTCGTCTTTTGCTCGAACGCCTGGACCTGCAGTTCCCCGAGCCGGTCGTTCGCCTGCATCGGCAATGGCCGATCACCCAACCGGATCCAACCCTGTTCTTTTTGGCGGTGCAGCATGCTCGACTCCATCCGAACCCTGACTGACCTGCCTGCTGGCGAAGAGGTGCGCCTGGCCCGCGAAGACATCGCTGCCGCGCGTCGTCGTCACGCTTTGCAGCTCGAAGCGCAGCGCCGGGCACGCGATTGTACGGAGCAGGCCCACCGTGAGGCCGAGGCGGTGCATGCGCACGCGTTCCAGCAGGGTTACGCCGAAGGCATCCTGCGCGCGAGCGAGCATCTGGCCGATGCGTTGCTGAAGACGCAAACCTTGGGTTTGCAGTTGCGCAACGCTCTCGCCCAAGCCGCTGGTGAACTGCTCGGGCAAGCCTTGAGGCGCCCCGAGTGGCTGGATGAAATGCTGGAGCGCTGGCTGGCCGGGCAACCGGGTGACCCGGGCGCCGTGTTGCACCTGTTGCTGCCGCTGCATTGTCGTGCGCGCGGCCTTGAGCTGCGCGAAAGCCTGGGCAAGCGCTGGGCCGGCGAACTGATCCTGGAATATCACCCGCAGGACCGCTACGTCTTGCGGGTGGGGGATCAGTTGCTGGAGTTCGATGTCGAGGCGAGCCGGGAACGGCTGGAACCCCGGTTGCTGGCGAGCCTCGCCCATCTCCCGGAGACGGTGCGTTTGTTGGATCAGGCCTCAAGACAGGCGCTTGCCGACGTGTACGCCGGCTTCGCCGATTCCGCGCCGACCGACGGAGCCGAGGTTTGCCATGAAGATTGAATCCATGACGGTTTCCAGCCTGCTCGATCACGACGCGAATGAGTCGGTCCAGACACTGGAATCACGGCTGCTGGCTGCCCGCGAGCAAACACCTGAAAGCAAACGCCCTAATCCCGAGTTCGAGCACTTGTATCAATTGCTACTGGCGATGGAGGGGCAGGGGGAAAAGGCGATTCATGAATTCCTCCGCACACTGCGGGGACCGGATGGTGAAACGGCTGCGTACCCCACCGCCCAGGCGTTGATGGCGATCACGCTGCAGGTTTTGGTGCGATTGAAGGACGAGGGGTTGGAAAAGTCGCAGCTTTATAAAGAGGTCAGCGGTGCCAATGGGTTGGCATTTGCGATGGATGTTTTCGTCAAGGGTTTTATGCGGGAGGTGTTCCAGCCGATGGAGGATGAGGCTTGGGAGAAGAGTGAGTGGTGAGAGACGCTTAAGAATAACGCTTATAAAAATAACAAGGAGAAACAAATATGCGAGTTGATACTTCATTTGCCCCTTCAATAGCTTCCACGGCGTCCGGCAGCGTTTCATCCTTAGGATCTACGATCAGTCCACTTGATGCTTCGAAGTTGGAGATTGGGGGTTTTAGGGTGAAGTCGCTAGGAACAGATCGAGAAATTACAGCCGGTTTCGAGCTTTTGGACCGCGCGACAAATCAATACGTTGAGGAATTAAAGACTGGCTTGGGGGAGTCGGACATGGATGCGGTGTTGCAAATTGAGCGATACGTCTACAACGGTGACATACCCGAAGGAGATGAAAAAAACGGGATTTTTGCCACCTTAGATGTAGGAACCACAGGCACCGAAACCCAAGAGGGTCGACTGAAGGCTGTGCTTGAGGCAGGGTTGGGATTACTCGAAGCCGCCAAGGGGCCAGGGCTCAATGCGCTGAATATCGCCATGCACACAGGGACAATCATTGTGCTGGCTACCCTTTTGCGCGAGTACATTGCCTCTCTGGTTGTGGATGCTATTGGCGAAGGTGATACACCTGAGGCCTCTCAGGCGTGGGCGGCTGTTGCGCTGGCGATGACGGGCCCTGCGCTAATGTTGGCGGGAAAAATCGGCGAGTGGTACGCAACTGGGGAGCGACCGACCGCGCTTTCGATAGTGTCGTGTCTCTGCATGGCAAGCGCGGTGATGGGAAGTACGATCGCGGCAAGTGTGACGGGCACGGCCTCGAAGCTACTCCCCTCAGTCGGCGGCCTTGCCTATAACGGGGCCAGGGCTGCGGCTGAACTCGTCAGTCATTTGAAAGTTGACAACGCAGGACTTCCGAATTTGAAGTCAAACGTGGCTACAGCTGCGTTTCATGGAGTAGTCTTCGGTGCGTTGAGGGAAGTGGTTAGCCTTATGCCGTGGAGCGGTCCTGCCAGGGCGGCCGCGCAGTTGAGTTACGATTTCGGTGCGGATGCTATTCAGGCTGGGCTGAACGGTTTCGCAATGATAGGCGATAAGGCCTTCTCGATTTTCTCCAGATGTTTGCTATCCCCCTCGCGAGGACTGGACTCGGTATTTTCTGATCCGGAGTCTTTGCAACAAATGAAATTGAAGGTGCGCGCTGGCCTCCGGCAGCCCACTGGAACCCATTTGGCGGATGGGGCGATCCTTTTGGGGCTACGTCTCTCGTTTGGTTTCGCTGTCAACCAGTTCGAAGGCGCAGTAGGGTTATGGCTAAATGGAACCGAGATCAGCGACGATAACCAAGGCCATATTGTCAACTGTTGTCTTGCTGCGACGATGATGCTTCTTTACGTCTTTCTCAGCTATGGCACCTCAAAAGACACTAGCAACACTTATGCCCTGGATACGCCCCTTCCTTGACCGAAACCGAGGAGCCGACAACCATCGGCTGCTCGCTCCCATCCCACCACCCCGCTATAATCCGCGCCTCATTTCTTCGAACGAGTCAAACCCACCCATGTACACCCTGGCCCGTCAGCTGCTGTTCAAACTTTCCCCGGAAACCTCCCACGACTTGTCCCTGGACCTGATCGGCGCGGGCGGACGTTTGGGCCTCAATGGGTTGCTGTGCAAGGCCCCGGCGAAATTGCCGGTGACGGTCATGGGCCTGGAGTTCCCCAACCCGGTCGGGTTGGCGGCGGGCCTGGACAAGAATGGCGCGGCCATCGACGGGTTCGCCCAGTTGGGTTTCGGTTTCGTGGAGATCGGCACCGTCACCCCCCGACCGCAGCCGGGCAACCCCAAGCCACGGCTTTTCCGCCTGCCGCAAGCCGAGGCGATCATCAACCGCATGGGCTTCAATAACCTGGGCGTCGATCATCTGCTGGCTCGCGTGGCCGCGGCCAAATACAAGGGCGTGCTGGGCATCAACATCGGCAAGAACTTCGACACGCCGGTGGAGCGCGCCGTCGACGACTACCTGATCTGTCTGGACAAGGTCTACGCCCACGCCAGCTACGTGACCGTCAATGTCAGCTCCCCCAACACCCCGGGGCTGCGCAGCCTGCAGTTCGGTGATTCGCTCAAGCAACTGCTGGCCGACCTGGCCCGTCGTCGCGCAGAACTGGCGTTAATTCACGGCCGGCACGTGCCGCTGGCGATCAAGATCGCCCCGGACATGACCGACGAAGAGACCACCCAGGTGGCCCAGGCCTTGATCGAGACGGGCATGGACGCGGTAATCGCCACCAACACGACCCTGGGTCGCGAAGGTGTCGAAGGGCTGGAACACGGTGAGGAGGCGGGCGGCTTGTCTGGCGCGCCCGTGCGTGACAAGAGCACCCACACTGTGAAGGTGCTGGCCGCTGAATTGGCGGGGCGTTTGCCGATCATTGCGGCGGGCGGGATTACCGAAGGCCGCCACGCCGCCGAGAAGATCACCGCAGGGGCGAGCCTGGTGCAGATTTATTCGGGTTTTATCTACAAGGGGCCGGCGTTGATTCGTGAATCGGTGGATGCCATTGCGGCGTTGGGTTGATTCAGGAACGGTCGGCATCTATTGATGCGAACAAGTTGTGGGAGCAAAGCCGGCTTGCTCGCGATGCAGGCGCCTCGGTTCCAGGTAGACCGCGTCGTCTTCATCGCGGGCAAGCCTTGCTCCCACAGGGTGTCGCCACAACAGTGTTTGCAGCCCAAGTTCATGAAACCCAGGCATTAAAAAGGGCTCCTCGAAGGAGCCCCCTGGGCCGTAGCCCGCCGTCCGGATGGGACGTGCGTGGTTAAATCGATAGGGGTGTCAAATTGTCGAGTTCTTGAGTATTAAGCCCTGTGTCAGCCGACGGCGTGAAGTTCGTTGAGTCTGTGGATACCCGCAGTGCCGGTCATACCGTCCCAGTTGTCGCCGCGTCCTTCTCGCCAGCCATTGATCCAGGCTTGACGTACCGACGGTAGAGTAAAGGGGCAAAGCTCACGGGATTTACCACCAACGCCATATTGGTAACCGCGTAAAAATGCTCTTTCCAACGGATCACGCTTAAGTCTTCTCATAGGGTGTTGCCCTCACTTGTTGACTGTTACTTAGCGTCGACCTCTATCGAGGCCGGGGCAGAATCATTCTGCCGTTGGTGGCTCGTTGCCGGCGTGACGAGCCAAGGCGTTGACGCCGTTGCGACGTCAACCTGTGTTGAGTTCTAACCAAAGCGTCACAGGGATGGAATGATCGTTTTGTCATAAGCACGTAACAATAAAGATGTTAGGGCGATAAGTAACTTGATGTTAGTTGACCGCTTTTGAGCTAGACCCCTGTATGATCGGCCCTGCGCCGAAAGGGGGAGGTCTGGCTTGGATGAGAATCTCCTCCTGTTGCACTCGGGTACTATTCGACGAAAGGGTCGAGTTTTCATAATTTGTTGCACAGAATCTTTTATCTGCCTTCGCATCTAAGCTCTTTTAACCTGAGCGGCGAGGGTGGCACGGCACACTTTCGTGCCACGCGGGTGCTCTTGAGAAAAGCACCTGATTGAACCCGGCCCGGCAATGCGTTGCCCGGTCCACTTAGCCAAAGGCGCTGGAAATCCCATGTCCGATCGTTTCGAACTCTTCCTCACTTGTCCCAAGGGCCTCGAAGGCCTGCTCATCGAGGAAGCCGTCGGGCTTGGCCTTGAAGAGGCGCGCGAGCACACCTCGGCCGTGCGCGGCATGGCCGACATGGAAACGGCGTATCGCCTGTGCCTGTGGTCGCGCCTGGCCAACCGCGTGTTGCTGGTGCTCAAGCGCTTCCCGATGAAGGACGCCGAAGACCTCTACCACGGTGTGCTGGATGTTGACTGGCAAGACCACATGCTGGCCGATGGCACCCTGGCGGTAGAGTTCAGTGGCCACGGCTCGGGCATCGACAACACCCATTTCGGTGCCTTGAAAGTCAAGGACGCCATCGTCGACAAGCTGCGCACGCCGTCGGGTGAGCGACCGTCCATCGACAAGCTCAACCCGGACCTGCGCATCCACCTGCGCCTGGACCGCGGCGAAGCGATCCTCTCCCTCGACCTCTCCGGCCACAGCCTGCACCAGCGCGGTTATCGCCTGCAGCAAGGTGCCGCGCCGCTGAAGGAAAACCTCGCGGCCGCGATCCTGATCCGCGCCGGTTGGCCGCGCATTGCTGCTGAAGGCGGGGCACTGGCCGACCCGATGTGCGGTGTGGGTACGTTCCTGGTGGAAGCCGGGATGATCGCCGCCGACATGGCGCCGAACCTGCGCCGCCAGCAGTGGGGCTTCACCGCCTGGCTCGGCCATGTGCCGGCGCTGTGGAAGAAACTCCACGAAGAGGCCAGTGAACGCGCCGCCGCCGGCCTGGCCAAGCCACCGTTGTGGATTCGCGGCTACGAAGCTGACCCACGGCTGATCCAACCGGGTCGTAACAACGTCGAACGTGCCGGCCTGAGCGAGTGGATCAAGATCTATCAGGGCGAAGTCGCCACCTTCGAACCGCGGCCGGACCAGAACCAGAAGGGCTTGGTGATCTGCAACCCGCCATACGGTGAGCGCCTGGGCGATGAGGCCAGCCTGCTTTACCTCTACCAGAACCTTGGCGAACGCCTGCGCCAGGCGTGCCTGAACTGGGAGGCAGCGGTGTTCACCGGTGCGCCGGACCTGGGCAAGCGCATGGGCATTCGCAGCCACAAGCAGTATTCGTTCTGGAACGGCGCCTTGCCGTGCAAGTTGCTGCTGATCAAGGTGTTGCCGGACCAGTTCGTCACCGGTGAGCGTCGCACCCCGGAACAGCGTCAGGCCGAGCGTGAACAGGCCGCCTACGATCAGGCCCCGCAAGTACCGCCAGAGCGCCAGTACAACAAGAATGGCAACCCGATCAAGCCAACACCGGCGCCGGCCCCTGTGGTCGAGCAGGCACGGTTGAGCGAAGGCGGGCAGATGTTCGCCAATCGCCTGCAAAAAAACCTCAAGCTGCTGAGCAAATGGGCCAAGCGTGAAGGCGTGGACTGCTACCGGGTCTACGATGCCGACATGCCGGAATATTCGATGGCCATCGACCTCTACCACGATTGGGTTCATGTCCAGGAATACGTCGCGCCGAAGTCCATCGACCCGGAGAAAGCCTCGGCCCGGCTGTTCGACGCCCTGGCGGCGATTCCCCAGGCACTGAATATCGACAAGAGCCGCGTGGTGATCAAGCGTCGCGAGCGCCAGAGCGGCACCAAGCAGTACGAGCGTCAAAGTGCCCAGGGCAAGTTCACCGAGGTCAACGAAGGGGGTGTGAAGCTGCTGGTCAACCTCACCGACTACCTGGACACCGGGCTGTTTCTCGACCATCGGCCGATGCGCCTGCGGATCCAGAAAGAGGCGGCCGGCAAGCGTTTCCTCAACCTGTTCTGCTATACCGCGACCGCCAGTGTTCACGCGGCCAAGGGCGGGGCGCGCAGTACTACCAGCGTCGACCTGTCCAAGACTTACCTGGACTGGGCGCGGCGCAACCTGTCGCTCAATGGTTTTTCCGACAAGAACCGCCTGGAGCAGGGCGACGTGATGGCCTGGCTGGAAGCCAGTCGTGACGAGTACGACCTGATTTTCATCGACCCGCCAACCTTCTCCAACTCCAAGCGCATGGAAGGCGTGTTCGACGTGCAGCGCGACCACGTGCAGCTGCTGGACCTGGCCATGGCGCGCCTGGCCCCGGGTGGCGTGTTGTATTTCTCCAACAACTTCCGCAAGTTCCAGCTCGAGGACAACCTCGGCGAGCGCTATGCGGTGGAAGAAATCACCGCCAAGACGATTGATCCGGATTTCGCCCGCAATGGCAAGATCCACCGCGCCTGGAAGATCATGGCGCGTTGATTCGGGGCTGATTGGATCCACGAAGCCTTGTAATTCAAGGCTTCTGGCCTCGTTTTGGGGGTGGCCAAAGTGATGGCTAATAGCTATAACTTAGGCTGTATCCAGGGCTGTATCTATGCCTGGTTTCTTTCTGAGTTGTGTTTATGGCATTGCATCAGGTGCGTCCCAGGATCCTGGGCTTTATCAGCGAAGACGTGTCGGCCTGGCTGGTGGCTTCGCTGGTCCTGCTGGCCGGTACGGTCCTGACCGGCTTGCTGACCTGGGCGATGATGAGCCTGTCCAATCAGCAATTGCGCCTGCGCTTCGAGCTGCAAGCCGAGGAGCGTTTCAGCCGCATCGAGGAACATTTCCAGGACCAGGAGCTACGCCTCGACAGCCTCAGGCGTTTCTTTGCCAACTCCGAAGAGGTTTCCAGCAACGAGTTTAGTGGCTACGCCGACGCGCTGTTGCGCCGTACCCGGGCCTTCGCCTGGGCGCCCAGGGTGCGGCGCGACGAGCGGCGTGCGTTCGAACAGCAAGTGCGGGCCGAAGGCGCCACGCAATTTACGATCCGTGAGGCGGACGGTGGCGGTGGCCTGCAACAGGCCGCCGAACGGAACGAATACACACCGCTGCTCTACATCCAGAGCCAGGCGCCTTACGGGGCACCACTGGGCCTGGACCTGCTTTCCGAACCCTTGCGTCGTGCCGCCGTTGAGCGGGCCCGCCGGCGAGGCGAGCCGGTGGTCTCGCAGCCATTGGACCTGATGGGGGTCGACCCGGTATTTACCCGGGGGGTACTGTTGGTCGCGCCGGTCATCCGGGAGTCGGCCAACGAACCATTCGGATACGTGGTGGCGGCCATCAGCATGCGCCAACTGGTGGGCAGTGGGCTGCCGTCGTCCGGTCACGACAATCTGTCGATGCGTGTCATGGACCTGTCTACCGAGCACGCGCAGGAGACGCTGTTCGAATCCCACAACCCGCCGGGTCGCAGCGATTTTTCGGCGACTCGCCTGTTGCGCCTGGCCGATCGCGCCTACCGGGTGGAGTTGCGGCCTAGCCGGGTGTTCCTGTCCAGCAATCATTCTTCGATCACCAGCCTGGTGATACTCGGCGGCTTACTCAGCCTGCTGCTCAGCGCCTTGCTCTATGTACTGGTCAGCCAGCGGCAGCGGGCCTTGAAACTGGTAGAGCAACGCACCCGTGAACTGCGCGCCCGGGAACAGGAGCTGCGTGGTACCCACGGCCAGTTGCGCGGGGTGTTGGATGCCGCGACCCAGGTCGCGATCATCGCCACCGACCTGCGCGGTGTCATCACCACCTTCAACGTCGGTGCCGAACAGATGCTCGGCTACCCGAGCTGCGAGGTCCTGCAAAGCATGACCCTGGAGGGCCTGCATGTACCACGCGAACTCCAGGCGCGCGCCGCGCAGCTCGGTGCGCGCTTTGGCAAGCCGATTCCGACGTGCCATGCGATGCTGCTCGAGGGCGGCGAACAGGGTGGGCAACAGGCGCGGGAGTGGACTTTGGTGCGCCGCGATGGCAGCCACCTGACCGTGAACATGCTCGCCACCCCGATGCTCGATGACCAGGGGCTGTGGGTCGGGCACCTGGCAATCTGCATCGACATCACCGAACGCAAGCGCGTCCACGAAGCATTGGCAGCCCGTGACCTGTTGCTGAAAAAGCTCAGCGCCCATGTGCCTGGGGGGATCTACCAGTTCAGAATGGATTTCAATGGTCGCTTCAGCGTGATCTATGCCAGCGACGGTATTCGCGACATCTATGAATTGGAACCCGATGTATTGGTGCAGAACGCCGAGGCGATGTTCTCGCGTATTCACCCGCTGGACAGCACGCGTGTCCGCGCTTCGATTCGCGCTTCGGCCCATACCTTGAGCCCGTGGCGGGAAGAGTACCGGGTGCAATTGCCCTTGCGCGGCCTGCGCTGGGTACGCGGCGAGGCCACGCCCGAGGAGCTGCCCGGCGGCGGGGTGTTGTGGCATGGCTATGTCTCGGATATTTCCGACCTCAAGCGGGTGGAAGAAGAGCTGAGGGCCTTGTCCGTCACCGATGCCCTGACCGGCATTCGCAACCGCCGCTATTTCCAGGATCGCCTGACTTCGGAGATGGCTCGGGTCGAGCGCGGTTCCGGGGGGCTGGCGGTCATCATGCTCGACATCGATCATTTCAAGCGCATCAACGACCAGCACGGCCACGCAGTGGGTGACCGGGTGTTGCAGGCGGTCTGCCAGCGCGTCGCCCAACGGTTGCGTCGCACCGATGTGTTCTGCCGGCTGGGTGGCGAAGAGTTCGTGGTGCTGTGCCCGGACACCGACAGCGATAGCGCCTACACCTTGGCATTGGAGCTGTGGGAAGGTTTGCGGGCGGCGCCCATCGAGGATGTGGGGTTTGTCACCGCCAGCTTCGGTATCGCCACCTGGCGCGCCGGGGAGGGCGCCGATGCACTGCTGCTAAGGGCTGACTCGGGCGTGTATGCGGCCAAGCAGGCCGGGCGGGATCGGGTTGAGGTGCAGTTGGGCTAGCCACTTTGGCTAGGTATATGGGGGTAAAGTGTGGGAGCGGGCTTGCTCCCACAGTTGATCTCTGGTGGGGGTTAGAGCACCGAAGCCGTCTGCGGCAGTTTCGGCTGGCGGTACAGGTCCAGCAGCACCTGGTCCAGCACCGACGAAGCGCCCCAAGGCTTCGGATCGTTGAGAATCGCCACCACCGCCCACGTGTTGCCATTGATGTCACGGCTGTAGCCAGCGATGGCGCGGACGGTGTTCAGGGTCCCGGTCTTGACGTGGGCTTCGCCGGCCATGGCGGTGGTCTTCAGGCGTTTGCGCATGGTGCCGTCGGTACCGGCAATCGGCATCGAACTGATGAACTCCGCCGAGTACGGGCTGCGCCAGGCGGCCTGCAGCATTGCTGCCATTTCCCGGGCGCTGACCCGTTCGGCGCGGGACAGGCCGGAGCCATTTTCCATCACCAGGTGCGGCGCGGTGATGCCTTTCTTCGCCAACCACTGGCGCACCACTCGTTGCGCCGCCTTGGCGTCATCACCGTCGGCCTCGTTACGGAACTGCTCACCGAGGCTCAGGAACAGCTGCCGGGCCATGGTGTTATTACTGTATTTGTTGATGTCGCGGATGATTTCCGCCAGGTCCGGGGAGAACGCCCGGGCCAGTACCTTGGCGTTGCTCGGGGTCGCGGCCAGGCGGTCCTTGCCCTGAATGCTGCCGCCCAACTCTTTCCAGATCGCCCGCACCGCCCCTGCGGTGTAGGTGGGATGGTCCAGCAACGACAGGTAGGTCTGGGAGCTGCAACCGTCTGCGAGTTGGCCGCCGACGGTCACCGTCACGCTGCCGTCCGCCTGGGACACCGGGTTGTAGCGCACGCCGCCGGCGCATTGCTTGGAATTAACGGCCTTGACCTGGTTGTCGATGCGAACGCTCGCAATCGGCGGCTCCACCGACACCATCACCCGGCCGCCGTCGTTGCGGGCGACGAAGCGCAGGGCCTTGAGGTTGACCAGCAACGAGTCAGGCTTGACCAGGAATGGTTTGTTTTCGTCGTTGCCGTCGTCGTTGAACGCGGGCAGTTGCGGCTGGATGAAGAAGCTGCGGTCCAGCACCAGGTCGCCGGTAACCTGCTGCACGCCGTTGGCCCGCAAGTCGCGCATCAGCAGCCAGAGTTTTTCCATGTTCAGCTTGGGATCGCCGCCGCCCTTGAGATACAGGTTGCCGTTGAGGATCCCGCCATTGAGGGTGCCATCGGTGTAGAACTCGGTTTTCCACTGGTGATTGGGGCCGAGCATTTCCAGGGCTGCGTAGGTGGTCACCAGTTTCATGGTGGACGCTGGATTGACCGAGACGTCGGCGTTGTACAGGGTCGGGGTGCCGGGACCGTTGAGCGGCACCATTACCAGCGACAGTGCGTCATTCTGCAGCTTGCTGGCCTTGAGGGCCTTTTGCACGTTGGGCGACAGGGCGGTGTTGATCGTGGCGGCGTGGCTGGTAACAGGGAGGGCCAGGGGAAGAAGAAGGCTGGCCAGAAGCAGTGGACGCAAAGATTTGATCATTTGAAATAAAACCCTACAGGCGAGGGGGAAAGACGAGGGCATGAAAATGAACGCCCTCAACGGTCATGAAAGTCTCGGCATTATGCCCCAAGCCGCAACGGCTTGGGCCGTGCCTGAGCCCTTCAGCTGCTATTTTTTACCGACGGTAGGTCGATACGCCCGATCAGTCGGGCAATCGACGCACCAAACTGGTAAAGTGCCGGCCGTTATTACTTATGAGGATTGTTCCAATGGCGACTAACCGTTCCCAGCGTCTGCGCAAAAAACTGTGCGTGGATGAATTTCAAGAGCTGGGTTTCGAATTGAACCTGGATTTCAAAGAAGATCTGGCCGATGAGGCTATTGACGCTTTCCTCGACGCTTTCCTGAAAGAAGCCATGGAAGCCAACGGCCTGGGCTACGTCGGCGGCGACGACTACGGTCTGGTTTGCCTGCAGAAGCGTGGCTCGGTCACTCAGGAGCAACGTGCTGCTGTTGAAGCCTGGCTCAAGGCGCGTCCTGAGCTGACCAGCGTTGAAGTCAGCCCGCTGATGGACGTCTGGTACCCGGAAAAGCCGATCAATCCGGTCGCTTGATGGTCTGAAACTGGCAGCCCGTTATTCGGGTTGCCGGTCAAAAGATCGCAGCTTTCGGCAGCTCCTGCAGGATGCACGCATTCCAATGTAGGCGCTGCCGAAGGCTGCGATCTTTTTTAGGCGCTACGCCAGTTCAGGATCAGCAAGGTCAACACCCCCGCCACAATCCCCCAGAACGCCGAACCGATGGAAAACAGCGTCAGCCCCGACGCCGTGACCATGAAGGTGACCAACGCAGCTTCCCGTTCCTTGACTTCGCTCATGGCGATGCTCAAGCCATTGATGATCGACCCAAACAGCGCCAGGGCCGCGATGGACAGCACCAGTTCCTTGGGCAGCGCCGCGAACAATGCTGCCAGCGTCGCGCCGAACACCCCGGCAATCCCGTAGAAGATCCCGCACCAGACCGCCGCCGTGTAGCGCTTGTTGCGATCTTCGTGGGCGTGGGGCCCGGTGCAGATGGCCGCGCTGATGGCCGCCAGGTTGATGCCATGGGAGCCGAACGGCGCCAGCAGTAGCGAGGCGATGCCGGTGCTGGTGATCAGCGGCGAGGCCGGCACGTTGTAGCCGTCGGCCCGCAGTACGGCGATGCCGGGCATGTTCTGCGAGGTCATCGCCACCACGAACAACGGAATGCCGATGCTGATGGTGGCCGCCAGGGAAAAGTGTGGCGTGGTCCAGACCGGCGTCGCGACTTCCAGGGCAAAGCCGCTGAAGTCCAACAGCCCCAGCAGGCCCGACAGCGCCGTACCGATCAACAGTGCCGCCAGAACCGCGTAACGGGGTGACAGGCGCTTGACGATCAGGTAGGTGAAAAACATCCCCAGCACCAGGCCGGTGCGATGCTGGGTGGCAACGAAGATCTCGCTGCCGATCTTGAACAGGATCCCCGCCAGCAACGCCGCCGCCAGCGAGGCAGGAATACGCTTGACCAGGCGCTCGAAGCTGCCGGTCAGACCGCAGATCGTCACCAATATGGCGCAGGTGATATAGGCGCCGATGGCCTCCCCATAACTCACGCCGCCCAGGCTGGTGATCAGCAGCGCCGCGCCGGGTGTCGACCAGGCGATGGTGATCGGCGTGCGATAGCGCAGCGACAGCCCGATGGAACACACCGCCATGCCGATGGAAATTGCCCAGATCCACGAGGAAATCTGCCCGCTGGTCAGCCCGGCTGCCTGCCCGGCCTGGAACATCAGCACCAGGGAACTGGTGTAGCCGGTCATCATCGCAATGAACCCGGCGACGATGGCTGAAGGCGAGGTGTCGGCCAATGGACGAAGTGGCGTGGTCGTGACTTCGGTCATGGTGGGCGGTGGTCCTTGTTGTAGAGTGGCTGGGCTTGATCGCGCCGCAGGTTTTGGGTTTCAAGCCTAAACTCAACGCAGTAGCCGATTGCAATACAGCCATGCCCGCAAACAGCCGTACAGTCGTGTTGCCATCAGAGGTTGTGTACAATCGAGCTGTTTTTTACGCGATACTTGCCAGCGACCCGCTGTGCCGTATTACAGTCACGGTCAATTCGCCGCAGTTCTCCCGACTCGAGTGCCCATGAACGAACAGTTGCAGCCCCTCAAGAAACAACCGCGAACTGGTAAAGCCGGCCGCAGCGGAACCCAGGACGATATTGTCTATGCGCATATCTTCGAGGCCATCCTCGAGCAACGCCTGGCACCCGGTACAAAGTTGAGCGAAGAGGCACTGGGGGAGATTTTCGGGGTCAGCCGCACGATCATTCGCCGGGCGCTGTCGCGCCTGGCCCACGAAGGCGTAGTGTTGCTGCGACCCAATCGCGGTGCCGTGGTGGCGAGCCCGAGTGTCGAAGAGGCTCGCCAGGTGTTCATGGCCCGGCGCCTGGTGGAAAGGGCGATCACCGAATTGGCGGTCCAGCATGCCACTGCCGAACAATTGACTGAGCTGCGGCAGATGGTCAGCGATGAGCGCGACAGTTTCTCCCGTGGCGACCGCGGCGCCGGCATCCGCTTGTCGGGAGAGTTCCACCTCAAGCTGGCCGAAGCGGCGAAAAACGCCCCGTTGATCAGCTTCCAGCGCAGCCTGGTGTCCCAGACGTCGCTGATCATCGCTCAATACGAAAGCGGCAACCGTTCCCACTGTTCCTATGACGAACACACCCAATTGATCGACGCCATCGAGGCCCGCGATGCCACGCTGGCGGTGGACTTGATGATGCATCACATGGACCACATCGACAGCAAGCTCAACCTCGACGAGGAAAGTGCCTCGGATGACTTGCATGCGGTGTTCTCGCACCTGCTGCAGAGCAAGAAGCCTGGGCGGTCGACGGCTAAGCTCTGAGGGTTGAATCAGTCATACCGAGTCGCCTTCATCGCGAGCAGGCTCGCTCCCACAGGGGATTTGTGTCGTTCACAACAACCCTTGTGGGAGCGAGCCTGCTCGCGATTGGCGGCATGACAGGCGAATGAAGTTTATCGCTGATGCACCAACTGACCGGCCGCATACGTCTGCGCCACCGTCCGGTCATCCCCCAGCGTCATCAACACGAACAACCGCTCGGCAATGTCCTTGGCCTGCTTGAGGCGATAGCCCAGCAGCGGTGTGGCGTTGTAGTCCAGCACCAGGAAATCCGCGTCGGTACCCGGCTGCAACGTCCCGATTTTGTCCTCCAGTCGCAGGGCCCGGGCGCCGCCGAGGGTGGCCAGGTACAACGACTTGAACGGGCTCAGCCGCGCGCCTTGTAACTGCATCACCTTGTAGGCTTCGTTCAGGGTTTGCAGCAGCGAAAAACTGGTGCCGCCACCCACATCGGTGCCCAGCCCCACGTTCACTTTATGTTTCTCCGCCATCGGCAGGTTGAACAGGCCGCTGCCGAGGAAGAAGTTTGAGGTCGGGCAGAAGGCGATAGCCGAACCGGTCTCGGCCAGGCGGGCGCATTCGTCGTCACATAAATGCACGCCGTGAGCGAACACTGAGCGCTCGCCGAGCAACTGGTAGTGGTCGTAGACGTCCAGGTAACCCTTGCGCTCCGGGAACAGCGCCTTGACCCACTGCACTTCCTGCAGGTTCTCGCTGATGTGAGTCTGCAGGTACAGGTCGGGGTATTCCCCCAGCAACTGGCCGGCCAAGGCCAGTTGTTCCGGAGTGCTGGTGGGGGCGAAGCGCGGGGTCACGGCGTAGTGCAGGCGGCCCTTGCCGTGCCAGCGCTCGATCAGCGCCTTGCTCTCGGTGTAGCTCGATTCGGCGGTGTCGACCAGGTAGTCCGGGGCGTTGCGGTCCATCATCACTTTGCCGGCGATCATCCGCAGGTCGAGCTTCTGGGCCACTTCAAAAAACGAATTTACCGATTGCGGGTGCACACTGCCGAAGACCAGCGCGGTGGTGGTGCCGTTGCGCAGCAGTTCCTTGACGAAAATGTCGGCCACGGCATCGGCGTGGGCCTTGTCGGCGAACTGGCTTTCGCAGGGGAAGGTGTAGGTGTTGAGCCAGTCCAGCAATTGCTCGCCATAGGCGCCGACCATGCCGGTCTGTGGCAGGTGGATGTGGGTGTCGATCAACCCAGGGGTGATGAGCGCGTCCGGGTAATGAGTGACTGCGATGTCAGTTGCCAGGGTCGGCAGCAGGTCGTGGGCGTGGCCGATGGCGCTGATCTGGCCGTTTTCCACCACCAGCAAGCCGTCTTCGAAATATTCATAGGATGCCTCGATCCCGACTTCGGTCGGGTCGGCGAGGCTGTGGAGCAGGGCGGCGCGGTAGGCTTTGCGTGTCAGGGGCATGGGCATTCTCAACGAGTGTTCAACGGTTTGCCTGGCTACGGCGCGAGGCCGGCAGCAGCTTGGCAATCGGTTCGGCGCGGGCGGTGTGCTGGCCGAAATCGGCGTTATAGGTGGCGATGATTTCGCCGGCGATGGAGATGGCGATTTCCACAGGCAACTTGCCTTTGACTTCGCCGATGCCCATCGGGCAACGCATGCGTTGCAAGGTGCTGCTGGCAAAACCACGATCACGCAGGCGATGCTCGAACTTGACCCGCTTGGTCTTCGAGCCGATCAGGCCGAAGTAGGCAAAGTCGTTGCGCTTGAGGATCGCGGCGCTCAGTTCCAGGTCGAGCTGATGGTTGTGGGTCATGACGATGCAGTAGCTGCCTATGGGCAATTCGTCGACTTCATCCAAGGGCTCTTCGGTCACGATCTTGCGCACGCCATGGGGCAGCTGTTCGGGGAACTCCGCCTCCCGCGAGTCGATCCAGCGCACCTTGCAGGGCAGGCTCGCCAGCAGCGGTACCAGGGCGCGGCCGACGTGGCCGGCGCCGAACACGGCGATTTGCGCCTGAACCAGGCCCATGGGTTCGAACAGCAACACGGTCACGCCGCCGCAGCACTGGCCCAGGCTCGCACCGAGACTGAAGCGCTCCAGATGGGTGTTCTGCTGGCCGCTGGCGAGCATGTGCCGGGCGATTTCCATAGCCTTGAATTCCAAGTGCCCGCCACCGATGGTGTCGAACGTCTGGCTGGCGCTGATGACCATCTTCGAACCGGTGTTGCGCGGGGTGGAGCCGAGCTCTTCGATGATTGTCACCAGCACGCAGGGTTCACCGCGGGTTTGCAGGTCGGCGAGGGCGCTGATCCAGTTGTACATATTCACCTCGACATCTCTGTTGTCTGTTCGGCCGCTTTCGCGAGCAGGCTCGCTCCCACATTGGATTGCGTTCCCCTGTGGGCGCGAGCCTGCTCGCGAAGGCCGCACTGCGGCCTAAAGCGAAACCGGCTCGGCCGCGGCTTGTGCAGGCTTCACAGTCTTCAACTGCCGCATCTGCTCACACCCCCACAACACCCGCTCCGGCGTTGCCGGGGCGTCAATGTTCGGTTGGTGCTGGTAATTCCCCAGGCTCGCCACGGCGTCCTTGATGGCGCACCACGCGGCGATGCCGAGCATGAACGGCGGCTCGCCCACGGCCTTGGAGTGGAACACCGTGTCTTCGGGGTTCTTGCGGTTCTCCACCAGCTTGACCCGCAGGTCCAGCGGCATGTCGGCCACGGCGGGGATCTTGTAGCTGGCCGGGCCGCAGGTCTCTAGCTTGCCCTTGTCGTTCCACACCAGTTCTTCCATGGTCAGCCAGCCCATGCCCTGGATGAAACCGCCCTCGACCTGGCCAATGTCGATGGCCGGGTTCAGCGAGGCGCCGACGTCGTGGAGGATGTCAGTGCGCAGCATCTTGTACTCGCCGGTGAGGGTGTCGACGATCACCTCGGCACACGCCGCGCCATAGGCGTAGTAGTAGAACGGTCGACCACGGGCCTGGCTGCGGTCGTAGTAGATTTTCGGGGTCTTGTAGAAGCCGGTGCTCGACAGTGAGACCTGGGCGAAATACGCCTGCTGCACCAGCGCCTCGAACGTCAGGATGTGATCGCGTACCCGCACATGGCCGTTGTGGAATTCGACGTCCTCTTCGCTGACCTTGTGCTGCCGCGCGGCGAACTCCACCAGGCGCCGCTTGATGGTTTCGGCGGCGTTCTGCGCGGCCTTGCCGTTCAGGTCGGCACCGCTGGAGGCGGCGGTGGGCGAAGTGTTCGGCACCTTGTCGGTGTTGGTCGCGGTGATCTGTACCCGGTCCATTTCCACTTGGAATACCTCGGCCACCACTTGGGCAACCTTGGTGTTCAAGCCCTGGCCCATTTCGGTGCCGCCATGGTTCAAGTGGATGCTGCCGTCGGTGTAGATGTGAATCAAGGCGCCGGCCTGGTTGAGGAAACTGGCGGTAAAGGAGATGCCGAATTTCACCGGGGTCAGCGCCAAGCCTTTTTTCAGGATCGGGCTGCCTGCGTTGTAGCGACGGATCGCTTCGCGGCGTTCGGCGTACTGGCTGCTTTCTTCAAGCTCGGCGGTCATTTCCTCGAGCATGTTGTGCTCGACGGTCTGGTAGTAGTGGGTGACGTTACGCTCGGTCTTGCCGTAGTAGTTGGCCTTGCGCACGGCCAGCGGATCGAGTCCCAGGTGCCGGGCGATGGCATCCATCACCTCTTCGATGGCGACCATGCCTTGGGGCCCGCCGAAACCCCGGTAAGCGGTGTTCGACGCAATGTTGGTCTTGCAGCGGTGGCCGTTGATGGTTGCATCGCCCAGGTAGTAGGCATTGTCGGCATGGAACATTGCCCGGTCGACGATCGAGGCCGACAGGTCCGGCGAGCAACCGCAGTTGCCGGCCAGTTCCAGGGCGATGCCGTGCAGGCGCCCGCAGCTGTCGAAGCCGACGTCGTATTCGATGTAGAAGGGGTGGCGTTTGCCGGTCATCAGCATGTCTTCCACGCGGGGCAGGCGCATTTTGGTCGGCTGGCCGGTGAGGTGCGCGATGACGGCGCACAGGCACGCCGGACTGGCGGCCTGGGTTTCCTTGCCGCCAAACCCGCCGCCCATGCGGCGCATGTCCACCACGACTTTGTTCATCGACACGCCCAGTACCTCGGCCACCAGTTTTTGCACTTCGGTGGGGTTCTGGGTCGAGCAGTAGACGAGCATGCCGCCGTCTTCGGTGGGCATCACCGAGGAAATCTGGGTTTCCAGGTAAAAGTGTTCCTGGCCGCCGATGTGCAGCGAGCCTTGGATGCGATGCTCGGCGCTCGCCAGTGCCGTGGCCGAATCGCCGCGCTGATGGGTGTGGCTGTCGAGCACGAAGTGCCGCTTGCGCAGGGCCTCGACCACGTCCAGCACCGGTTCCAGGTCTTCGTATTCGACGATGGCTGCCATCGCCGCCTTGCGCGCGGTGTCCAAGTCCTTGGCGGCGACGGCCAGCACCGGTTGGCCGACGAACTGCACGTCATCGATGGCCAGTAGCGGATCGCCGGGCAGCAGTGGACCGATGTCCTTCAGGCCGGGGATGTCTTGGTGGGTAATGGCGATGCGCACGCCTTCGAAGGCGTAGCAGGGCGCGGTATCGATACGGATGATCCGGGCGTGGGCGCGGTCCGATAGCCGGGCATAAACGTGCAACTGGTTCGGGAATTCCAGGCGGTCATCAATGTACTGTGCTTCGCCGGACACATGCTTGGCGGCGCTGTCATGCTTGACGCTGCGGCCCACGCCGGTGGTCAGGTCGCGGGCGAACAGTTCGGCGAGTTCGGCTTGGGGCTTCTCTACGGTGTGATGGTTAGACATAAGCGGTCACCCGAGTCTCGATGTGCGGCGTTTGCAGTTCGATGAAGTATTTGCGCAACAGGTTGCGGGCGCTGAGCAGGCGGTATTCCTTGCTGGCGCGGAAGTCCGACAGCGGCGTGAAATCCTCGGCCAGGGCCGCGCAGGCGCGTTCAATGGTGCTGTCGGTCCACGGCGCACCGATCAATACCGTTTCGCAATGCTTGGCGCGTTTTGGGGTCGCGGCCATGCCGCCGAAGGCCACGCGGGCGTCGCGGACCACGCCGTTGTCGATGCGCAGATTGAACGCCGCGCATACAGCGGAAATATCATCGTCCAGACGCTTGGACACCTTGTAGGCGCGGAACGCCTGTTCGGCACTGGCCCGCGGCACGATGATCTTTTCGATGAATTCGCTTTCCTGGCGGGCGGTGACCCGGTAGTCGATGAAGTAGTCCTCCAGGGCCAGGGTGCGGCGGGTCTGGCCTTTGCACAGCACGATCTGCGCGCCGAGGGCGATCAGCAGGGGTGGCGAGTCGCCAATCGGTGAGGCGTTGCCGATGTTGCCACCCAGGGTGCCCTGGTTGCGGATCTGCAGCGAGGCGAAGCGCTGCAGCAATTCGCCAAAGTCCGGGTACTCGGCTTTCAAGACCTCGTAGCAATCGGAGAGGGCGGCGGCGGCACCGATCTCAAGGCGATCGTCGAAGCGTTCGATGCGCTGGAGTTCGGCGACGTTGCCCACGTAGATCATCACCGGCAGGGTGCGGTGAAATTGCGTGACTTCCAGGGCCAGATCCGTACCGCCGGCCAGCAAGCGCGCCTGGGGATACGCATCGTAAAGATCGGCCAGGTCGGCCACGGTCAGCGGCACCAGACAGCGTTTGTCGCCGCTGTTGAGCTCGCCGGTCTCGGTGGGGGCGATGGCTTTGAGGCGGGCGATGGTTTCGGCCTCGCGGGCGTCGAACTGATCTGGTTGTTTCCCACAGCAGGCCTGCTCGGCGGCGGCCAGGATCGGCCGGTAGCCGGTGCAGCGACAGAGGTTGCCGGCCAAGGCTTCGTGGGTTTTATGGGCGTCGGGTTGTTCGCTGTTCTTTTGCAGGGCGAACAATGACATGACGAAGCCCGGTGTGCAGAAGCCGCATTGTGAACCGTGGCAATCGACCATCGCCTGCTGGACGCTGTGCAGTTGGTCCTGATGCTTGAGGTCTTCGACACTGATCAGTTGCTTGCCGTGCAAGGACGAGACGAAGGTCAGGCACGAATTGAGGCTGCGATAGCGAATGCGCTCGCGGCCATCGGCGTCCGTGTGCAATTCGCCCACCACCACGGTGCACGCGCCACAGTCGCCGCTGGCGCAGCCTTCTTTGGTGCCTGGCTTACCAACGTGTTCGCGCAAATAGTTGAGCACGGTCAGGTTCGGGTCCAGGGCGTGCTCGCTACGGAGTTCCTGGTTGAGTAAAAACTGGATCACGGAAGGCCTCGCAGACTCATTATTGTTGTATCGACTTGGGCCTGAATTTATCAGGTCTGACTTTTCGGTCAACGATTTTCTGACTTAAGGGTCAAGAAATCGCACTCAATCGATGAGCAACGGTCTATGGACACTGTAGAACTCTGGGGGAGCCGAGCTTGCTCGCGATGACGACGATACATTCAGTATGGATGCAAGCTGCCATGCCACTATCGCGAGCAAGCTTGGCTCCCATAGGATTTTTGCTTATATCGTGCCAAAAACCCGGTACAGGCCCTGCGCCATGACGTATCGAGTGCGCTACACTGCGCCGCTTGTGCAAATCGAAGAGTTTGAAGGACAACCATGACGTTCAAGGCCCCGGACAGCCTCGCCGAGCAAATCGCCCATCACCTCGCCGAACGCATCATTCGCGGCGAAATGAAACCGGGAGAGCGCATCCAGGAGCAGAAGGTCACGCTGGCGCTCAACGTCAGTCGCGGCTCGGTCCGCGAGGCCTTGCTGATCCTGGAACGACGCCACTTGATCGCGATCCTGCCGCGCCGCGGCGCCCACGTCACCGAACTCACCGAACACAAGGTGCGCAGCCTCTGCACGCTGATGAGCGAGCTGTACATCCTGCTCGGCAACGCCGTAGCCCATGGCTGGAAAGAACAGGTCGACATGGCGCCGTTCGTGGCGATCCAGCAGCGTCTCAACGACGCCTACGCGCGCCAGGACATCCGCACCTTTGTCGATGAAAGCTTCAGCGTGATGCGCGCTGCCTATCCCTTTGCCAACAACCCGTATTTGCAGGAAACCGTCGAGAACCTGCAACCGGCCATGAGCCGTGCCTATTTCCTGGCCCTGGATCAGCGCAAGGCGGAAATGAGCGAGTTCCTCGACCTGTTCCAGCGCCTGCTCGCCGCCGTGCTGGCCCGTGATTTGCCGCAGATCCGCATCGTGCTCACGGCCTACGCCCAGCGCAGTTGTGATCTGGTGGTTTCTGCCCTGACGGCGGCCTGACGTGCGGCTCAAGTGCATCAAGCTGGCGGGGTTCAAATCCTTCGTCGACCCGACCACGGTGAACTTCCCCAGTAATATGGCGGCGGTGGTCGGGCCCAATGGTTGCGGCAAGTCGAACATCATCGACGCCGTGCGCTGGGTAATGGGCGAAAGTTCGGCCAAGAACCTGCGTGGCGAGTCGATGACCGATGTCATCTTCAACGGCTCCACCAGTCGCAAGCCGGTGAGCCAGGCCAGCATCGAGCTGGTGTTCGATAACTCCGACGGCACCCTAGTGGGTGAATACGCGGCCTATGCGGAAATCTCCATTCGTCGCAAAGTGACCCGCGACAGCCAGAACAGCTATTTCCTCAACGGCGCCAAGTGCCGGCGTCGCGACATCACCGATATTTTCCTCGGCACCGGCCTGGGCCCGCGCAGCTACTCGATCATCGAACAGGGCATGATCTCCAAGCTGATCGAGGCCAAGCCCGAAGACCTGCGCAACTTCATCGAAGAAGCCGCCGGTATTTCCAAATACAAGGAGCGGCGGCGCGAGACTGAAAACCGCATTCGTCGCACCCACGAGAACCTGGCGCGCCTGACCGACCTGCGTGAAGAACTCGAACGCCAACTCGAGCGTTTGCATCGTCAGGCCGAGGCCGCGAAGAAGTACCAGGAATACAAGGGCGAGGAGCGCCAGCTCAAGGCCCAACTTTCGGCCCTGCGTTGGCAGGCGCTGAACGAGCAGGTCGGCCAGCGTGAGGCGATCATCGGCAATCAGGAAGTCAGCTTCGAAGCCCTGGTGGCCGAGCAGCGCAACGCCGATGCCGCCATTGAGCGCCTGCGCGACGGGCACCATGACCTGTCCGAGCGCTTCAATCTGGTGCAGGGACGCTTCTATTCCGTGGGGGGGGACATTGCACGGGTCGAGCAGAGCATCCAGCACGGTCAGCAACGGCTGCGGCAGTTGCAGGATGACTTGAAGGAAGCTGAGCGGGCGCGCCTGGAAACCGAATCACACCTGGGACACGACCGCACCTTGCTGTTGACCCTCGGCGAGGAGCTGGACCGACTCACGCCGGAGCAGGAAATCACCAGCGCCGCCGCCGAAGAGGCTGCCGCGGCCCTGGAAGAAGCCGAACTGACCATGCATGGCTGGCAAGAGCAGTGGGACAGTTTCAACCTGACCTCGGCCGAGCCACGGCGTCAGGCTGAAGTCCAGCAGTCGCGCATCCAGCAGTTGGACACCAGCATGGAGCGCCTGGCCGACCGTCAGCGCCGCCTGTCTGAAGAGCGCGCCTTGCTCGCGGCGGATCCGGAAGACGCGGCGATTCTGGATCTGAGTGAGCAACTGGCGGCCAGCGAAGCCACCCTCGAAGACTTGCAAGCCAGTGAAGACGCCCAGGTCGAACGGCTTGAGCAACTGCGCCAGGCCTTGCTGCTGGCCTTGCAGAACCAGCAACAGGCCCAGGGCGAATTGCAGCGGCTCAATGGACGCTTGGCCTCGCTGGAAGCCTTGCAGCAAGCCGCGCTGGACCCGGGCACCGGCACCGCCGAATGGCTGCGCGACCAGCACTTGGCCGAGCGTCCGCGACTGGCCGAGGGCCTGAAGGTCGATGCCGGTTGGGAGCTGGCGGTGGAAACCGTGCTGGGTGCCGACCTGCAAGCGGTGCTGGTGGATGACTTCGCTGGCTTCGACCTGTCGGGTTTCACCCAGGGCGATCTGCGCCTGCTCAGCCCGGCTGGCGACGGCGTACGAATCCCCGGCAGTTTGCTGGACAAGGTCGAGGCCCAGGTCGACCTGTCGCCCTGGCTGGGGCAGGTCAAGCCGGTGGACAGCCTTGAGCAGGCCTTGGCCCTGCGTGGGCAGTTGGCGGCCGGCGAAAGCCTGATCAGCCGCGACGGGTATTGGGTTGGTCGGCATTTCCTGCGGGTGCGCCGGGCCAGCGAAGCCGAGAGCGGCATGCTCGCTCGGGGTCAGGAAATCCAGCGCCTGAGTGCCGAGCGCGAAGAGCGCGAGGCCAGCGTCGAAGCCCTGGAAACCGAATTGCAAAACCTGCGGGCGCAGCAGCGTCAGCAGGAGAACGGCCGCGAACACCTGCGTCGGCTGCTGCAGGATGAAGCGCGCCAGCAAGGCGAGCTCAAGGCGCAGTTGTCGGCCGGCAAGGCTAAAGTCGAACAGCTGGCGCTGCGCCGCACCCGTCTGGAAGAAGAAATCACCGAACTGGGCGAGCAACGGGCGCTGGAGCACGAACAGATCGGCGAGGCGCGCTTGCAACTGCAAGAAGCCCTCGATGCCATGGCGCTGGACACCGAGCAGCGCGAGCTGCTGCTGGCCCAGCGTGACAGCTTGCGAGAACGCCTGGACCGAGTGCGCCAGGAAGCACGCCAGCACAAGGACCATGCTCATCAATTGGCGGTGCGCTTGGGCTCGCTCAAGGCCCAGCACGATTCCACGCGCCAAGCATTGGAACGGCTGGAAATGCAGTCCGAACGCCTGACCGAAAAACGCGAGCAGTTGAGCCTCAATCTGGAGGAGGGCGAAGCGCCGCTGGAAGAGCTGCGCCTCAAGCTCGAAGAGTTGCTCGACAAGCGCATGAGCGTCGACGAAGAGCTCAAGACGGCGCAGATCGCCCTGGAGGATGCCGACCGTGAACTGCGCGATGCCGAAAAGCGCCGCAGCCAGGCCGAGCAGCAGTCGCAACTGATCCGCGGCCAGATGGAACAGCAGCGCATGGAGTGGCAAGCCCTGACGGTGCGGCGCAAAGCTTTGCAGGACCAACTGCTGGAAGACGGCTACGACCTCGACGGCGTGCTCGCCACCCTGGTGACCGGGGCGAACGAGAAGGACGCCGAGGAGGAACTGGAGCGCATTGCCCAGCGCATCCAGCGCCTGGGGGCAATCAACCTGGCGGCCATCGACGAGTACCAGCAGCAGTCCGAGCGCAAGCGCTACCTGGACGCCCAGAACGACGATCTGGTGGAAGCGCTGGAGACTCTGGAAAACGTCATTCGCAAGATCGACAAGGAAACCCGCAACCGCTTCAAGGATACCTTTGATCAGATCAACGGCGGTTTGCAGGCACTTTTCCCAAAAGTTTTCGGTGGTGGCAGCGCCTATTTGGAACTGACGGGCGAAGATTTACTCGATACAGGAGTGACAATCATGGCGCGTCCTCCTGGCAAGAAGAACAGCACCATCCATTTGCTCTCCGGTGGCGAAAAGGCACTGACCGCGCTGGCCCTGGTCTTTGCCATCTTCAAATTGAACCCGGCGCCGTTCTGCATGCTCGACGAAGTCGACGCGCCACTGGACGACGCTAACGTAGGCCGTTACGCACGGCTGGTGAAGGAGATGTCTGAAACGGTGCAGTTCATCTACATCACCCACAACAAGATCGCCATGGAAATGGCCGATCAGTTAATGGGCGTGACTATGCATGAGCCGGGCTGTTCGCGGCTGGTGGCGGTGGATGTGGAGGAGGCCATGGCCATGGTGGATGCTTGAAAAAGGGCTTGTAGGGTTTCTACCTGGAACGCTGTAGGTATTTTTTACCCTGGGCCTGTCGTTCAAATCACAGTTTGGGCACAAGCCTGTGCGACAGACGGTGTAAAGTTATCTTTGGTCGTGCTAGTTTAATGTCAATTTTTCGTATGCGTGGGCAAAATGCCATTCAGAACATAGAGTTGGCACCACGTTTTAAAGCGGTTTGCAAATAGCTAAGCCCCTTATTTTTCAGCATTTTTATAGAGGCACGGGATTACATGGAAATCGGTCTGCGCGAGTGGCTGATCGTCATCGGCATCATTGTCATTGCCGGTATTCTTTTCGACGGCTGGCGTCGTATGCGCGGCGGCAAGGGGAAACTGAAGTTTCGCCTGGATCGCAGCCTGTCGAACCTGCCCGATGAGGATGACAGCGCCGAACTGCTGGGCCCGCCGCGGGTGCTGGACACCCACAAGGAGCCGCAGCTGGACGAACACGACTTGCCGTCGATGAGCGCGCCTGCCCGTGAGCCACGGGAGTCGGGTTCCAAGCGCGGCAAGCGCAATAGCGAGCCATCCCAGGGTGATTTGAACCTGAACCTCGACCTGGACGGTGGGCCGAGCTTCAGCAGCCGCGACAACGATTTCCCGGACGAGAACAAAACCTCGAGCGCCGACAAAGACCAGGCCCAGGCTGAGGAAGTGCTGGTGATCAGCGTGATCTGCCGCGACCCGGCCGGTTTCAAGGGGCCGGCGTTGCTGCAGAACATCCTGGAAAGTGGCCTGCGTTTTGGCGAGATGGACATTTTCCATCGTCACGAGAGCATGGCCGGCAATGGCGAGGTGCTGTTTTCCATGGCCAACGCCGTCAAGCCTGGCGTGTTCGACCTGGACGACATCGATCATTTCAGCACGCCGGCGGTGAGTTTCTTCCTCGGTCTGCCGGGCCCGCGTCATCCCAAGCAAGCCTTCGACGTGATGGTGGCCGCGGCTCGCAAGTTGTCCCAGGAGCTCAATGGCGAACTCAAGGATGATCAGCGCAGTGTGCTGACCGCCCAGACGATCGAGCACTACCGCCAGCGCATTGTCGAATTCGAGCGCAGGGCATTGACCCAGAAGCGCTGAGGCCAAAGATCGCCGGCCTGTAGGAGCTGTCGAGTGCAACGAGGCTGCGAGCTTTTGATCTTTCGCTCACGACCCAATCGTCAGTGGTAAGATCGCAGCCTCGTTGCACTCGTCAGCTCCTACGCGCCTACATGCGATCGAAGTATTGAGAATGAGCAGCCTAGGCTGCTCTTTTGCTTTATGAGAGAACACCCATGAACGCCGTCGAAACCCGTATTCAACAGCTGCGCACCGAGCTGGATCAGCACAACTACCGCTACCACGTCCTCGACGAACCGAGCATCCCGGATGCCGAGTACGACCGCTTGTTCCACGAGCTCAAGGCCCTGGAGGAGCAGCACCCGGAGCTGGTGACCCGTGATTCCCCGACCCAACGGGTCGGCAGCGTGGCGCTGTCGGCGTTCAGCCAGGTGCGCCACGAGATCCCGATGCTCAGCCTGGGCAACGCCTTCGACGAAATCACCCTGCGCGAATTCGACCGGCGGGTGACCGAAGGCCTCGACCTGCCCGTGGGCGATTTGCTGGGCGGTGGTGCGGCGGTGGAGTACAGCTGCGAACCGAAGCTCGATGGCCTGGCGGTCAGCCTGTTGTATCAGGACGGTATGCTGGTGCGTGGTGCCACGCGTGGTGATGGCACCACGGGCGAGGACATCAGTGTCAACGTGCGTACCGTGCGCAATATTCCCCTCAAGTTGCAGGGCAGCGGCTGGCCGCCTCTGCTGGAGGTGCGCGGCGAGGTGTACATGTCCAAGGCCGGCTTCGAGCGCCTCAACGCTACGCAGTTGGAAGTGGGTGGCAAAACCTTCGCCAACCCGCGCAACGCGGCGGCGGGGAGCCTGCGCCAGCTGGATTCCAAGATCACCGCCAACCGCCCGCTGGAGTTCTGCTGCTATGGTATCGGCCAGGTGACCGTGGACATTGCCGATACCCACATCGGCAATCTCAAGCAGCTCAAGGCCTGGGGCTTGCCCATCAGCCGTGAATTGAAGCTGGCCCACGGTATTGACGAATGCCAGGATTACTACCGCGACATCGGCGAGCGGCGCAATGCGTTGCCTTATGAAATTGATGGGGTGGTGTTCAAGGTCAACAGCATCGCCTCACAGCGCGAGTTGGGTTTCCGTGCCCGGGAACCGCGTTGGGCCATCGCTCATAAATTCCCGGCCTCAGAAGAACTCACCGAGTTGCTCGACGTCGAGTTCCAGGTCGGCCGCACCGGCGCTGTCACGCCCGTGGCGCGCCTCAAACCGGTCAAGGTCGCTGGCGTGACCGTGGCCAACGCTACCTTGCACAACATGGACGAAGTGGCGCGCCTGGGTCTGATGATCGGCGACACCGTGATCATCCGCCGTGCCGGCGATGTGATCCCGCAAGTGGTGCAAGTGATCACCGAGCGCCGCCCGGACGATGCCCGCCTCGTGGAGATCCCCCGGCAGTGTCCGGTGTGTGGTTCCCACGTCGAGCGCACGCAACTGATCAAGCGCAGCAAGGGCCGTGAAACCATCAGCGAAGGTGCGGTGTATCGCTGCGTCGGTCGCCTGGCCTGTGGCGCGCAACTCAAGCAGGCGATCATTCACTTCGTCTCGCGTCGGGCCATGGACATCGAAGGCCTGGGCGAGAAGAGCGTCGAGCAACTGGTGGATGAAGGCCTGGTGGGGTCGCCCGCCGATCTGTATGCCTTGACCTTCGAACAGGTGGTCGACCTGGAAGGCTTTGCCGAACTGTCGAGCAAGAACCTGCTGGCCGCCATCGTCGACAGCAAAAAGCCGAGCCTGGCGCGCTTCATCTATGCCCTTGGCATCCCGGACGTGGGCGAGGAGACCGCCAAGGTCCTGGCTCGCTCCCTCGGTTCCCTGGAACGCGTGCAGGCGGCCTTGCCCCAGGTGCTCACCTACTTGCCTGACGTCGGCCTGGAAGTGGCCCACGAGATTCACAGCTTCTTCGAAGACCCACACAACCGCCAAGTGATCAAGGACCTGCTGCGCCACGGTCTCGAGATCCAGGACCAAGGCGAGCTGGGCGCCGAGTTCTCCGCCAGCACGACCCTGGGCGGCTTTCTCGACAAGCTGAACATCCCTTCGGTCGGCCCGGGAGGGGCGCAGAAACTGGCAGATAAATTCGGTTCACTCGAGGCGGTGATGAACGCCGACTGGCTGGACATGCGCCAGGCGTTGCCGGAAAAGCAGGCCAATGCCGTGCGCGAGTTCTTTGCCGTTGCCGCCAATCGTCAGCAGGCCGAGGCAGCGGAACAACAATTGCGCGACTTTGGCATGCATTGGCAGAGCGAGAAGAAAGTCGTCGAAGGCTTGCCCGAGGCAGGTCATACCTGGGTGCTGACCGGTTCGCTGGAGTTGATGAGTCGCGACGTCGCCAAGGACAAGCTGGAGAGCCTGGGGGCCAAGGTCGCCGGTTCCGTGTCGGCGAAAACCCACTGCGTGGTGGCGGGGCCGGGTGCTGGTTCGAAATTGACCAAGGCCAATGAGCTGGGCCTCAAGGTGCTGGATGAAGAGGCGTTTGTTGTCTTCCTGAGTCAGCATGGCATCACGGTTTAACCATGAGCTTTCCCTCGGGCGACATTCATGCTCTTGTGGCGAGGACGCTTGCTCCCTCGCCGCGGTTCATTGGGCGCTATGGCGCAGGGCGGGGAACGATCGGCTCTTGGCGATGATCTAGTCTTGCAGGCTCCAGGGAGAGATCGCCATGTACCGCTTCTTCGAACAACTGAGCTCACGCATCGCCGCGCCGTTCCTGGGTGATCGTTCACGTAACAGCAAAGTCTGGCCGTGCCGCTGTGGTCAGTCATTGTTCTTTCGCAACAGCCAATGCCTGGCCTGCCTGGCGGCGCTGGGTTATCAACCCGAGCAGAGTCGCCTGAGCTCCTTGCAACCCGGCGAGCAAGCCGGGACTTGGACACTGGACGCCGATCCCCAAGCCGGGCTGTTTCGCCGTTGCGCCAACCTTGACACCCCGGCGGCCTGCAATTGGCTGCTGCCGGACAATGGGCGCGATACCCTGTGCATCGCTTGTAGCCTGAATCGCACCATTCCTGACCTGTCGATCCCGGAAAATCCCGAACGCTGGTGCAAGGTCGAGACCGCCAAGCGTCGACTGGTCGGGCAGTTGATTACTTTTGGCCTGCCGGTCATCCCGAAAACCGTCGACGAAAGCATCGGTTTGGCGTTTGATTTCATCGGTGTCGATCCCGACGGCACGCCACCCACCACCGGTCACGCCAGTGGACTGGTCACCCTCGACATCAAGGAAGCTGACGACGCCCATCGCGAAAATATGCGCCAGCAGATGCGTGAGCCGTATCGCACCTTGCTCGGGCATTTCCGGCATGAGGTGGGGCACTACTACTGGGACCGGCTGGTCGCCAACAGCCATTGGCTCGAGGCGTTTCGCGAGCTGTTCGGCGATGAGCGCGCCAGCTACGCTCAAGCCCTGGAACGGCACTACCAGCAAGGCGCGCCGCAGGACTGGCAAACCTGCTACGTCAGCGCCTATGCCACTATGCACCCATGGGAGGACTGGGCGGAAACCTGGGCCCATTACCTGCACATGATGGACGCGGTGGACACTGCTCTGGGTTTCGGTATGAGCGCCCGGGAAATGGATTTCGACTACCAGCCGTTCCCGCCCGAAACCCTATACGATTCCGAGCGCGCTGGCGGTGCGGCCTTCCTCTCGTTCGTCAACGCCTGGATCGAACTGGCAGGCATGCTCAACGAACTGTCCCGCAGCATGGGTCAACCGGATTTCTACCCGTTCGTCGTACCGGCCGCCGTTATTACCAAGCTGCATTTCATTCATCTGGTGATCCAGGAGGAGGGTGGCCGGGCGGATGAGGTGCTGTTGTAGTTTTGCTCGCGCGGCGAATGGATTGAACATCCAAGTCGGTATTGAACGTATCAAGTGCATTGCCCGCTCTTCATGAGAGGTTGGCAAAGTTAAGTGATACCATTTGTTTTGATTATACCTGTCGTTCATATTTTCCTTTAGCATGAAAGCCGCCATGGATGATGGCTTTTTTATTAGGGAAGATACGATGGAAAATAATGATATGGATGCAATGGTGGTAGTGCCTAACGCGCCACGCAGGCTTTCCCAGGCCGGGCAAAGCCGATACACGATCATATTGGCTTGGCAGATCCCGGATAATATCCGCCCCGACCAGATTGCCGCGCACACCTTCAGGGTGCAGGCTGTGGCGGGTGGTGAGGGAGAATTTGTCCCTGCAACCAGAGTGCGGCCGGACCACCGTGGCTGGTATCGACATGAGATCGGCGTCAGCGGGGCAGCCCGGCCGGTTTATTTCAATGTTCAAGTTCGAGCTCAAGCGCTCAATGGCGAGTATGGGCCGTTCTGCCCGGTAGTCGTCTGTAAAACCTCGTCGTGATTGAGAGAAATTTCAGCAATAACGTCCACTATTTTTAGTGGGCGTTATTGCCTTTGCCGGAAACCAATCTGCTGGCGAAAGAAAAACGATTGATGGTCGTTAAATAATAAAATTGGCAGTTGCTGAGGTTTAATGTTGATAGCTATTTGGAGGGTTAGTTGTGAGTGCCTAGTGTCCGGTATCACAAATGCTGTTCCTTTTTGACGTGGCTGTTGTTGTCATGCTGCGTGCCGCTCCTCGCCATAGCGGGCCATGACTCGTCGCGTCCAGACGACAACAGCCATTCGTCAAAAAACGAACGTATTTGCGACACAGGACACTAGTGCAAGCATTGATGTTGAATGTACCGACGCCTTCGCGAGCAAGCGGTGGGTCAGCTTGCAACCATGGCTAATGGGCCGACGTCATCGCGAGCAAGCTTTGTTCCCACGGCAAGTGCTTGAACACCTTCAGTTTTTTAATCCGGCACGAACGGTTGTAACTTCCCACCAGATAGGTACAATGGCGCGGCTCGCCGTCAGGCGGGCGTCGTTATGGTGACCCCATCGGTCCCCCCGCAACGATTACCCGTGAACCTGGTCAGATCCGGAAGGAAGCAGCCACAGCGGGAACATTGTGTGCCGGGGTGTGGCTGGTGGGGTTGCCTCCATAACGCTCAGGCCTTCGTTCGCAAGGTCTGCCAAATTCAAAATTTCTTTTTGTGTTGCTGATCGAATCGATCAGTGCGTTCTGCTGTTCAGGTTTTGGCCAGGCAGGACAGGCCGAAGTCAAAGAGAAACCCGGCCTGCCTCCCATCGACAGTCCCGGCTTCTCTTTCACATCTGCATCAAGGCTTGGACAAGGCCTGATCGACCGCTGCGATCAGCTTTCCCAGGTCCTTGGAGGTGGCTTTGTGTATGACGCCGAACAGATACGCTCGCTGTTCGTCCTCATTACCCATGTCGGCAAAAAAGGCTTTCAGCTCTACATCCAGCACATTGGCAAGCAGGAACAAGGCTTCGACGCTGGGGGTGTAGGTGCCGGTTTCGAAGCGGCTGATGGTTTTGGGGTCGAAACCGGTTTTTTCGCCAAGTTCAGCCTGAGTAAGCCCCGCTACTTTGCGGTAGCGTCTGATGGCCGGACCCAAACTTGAAATTCGCATCGCTTAATTCCCATTTAGAATCAAGAACTTAACGATAGATTTTCGCATTAGGCAACCGCGTGATCCATCACCTTGCTTTGCAAAGTGTGATGTGTTTCGTAGAATCGGCCTTTGGCACGGGTATTTGGTGACCTGCTTCAGGCGCCGGAGTGTGTACAGAGACCGGGTCTTGCGTTTCTTGCCGTGATACAAGGCAAGGGCTGAAGCCCTCCCTTAGCACCGCCAGAAGCCCGCGCTCCAGCTTTTCTCAAAGTGTTTGAGCCTAGTTGATTTTCGCCTGTCTTGAAGGCGGTGCAACCGCGCGCGACAAATGAGCCTGACTCATGGATGACTGCTTCGATGGATAAGAAGTACCGCAGAGCCGTTGACGCCGCCGCGATTTTTTCCGAAACCGATCTGAGCGGGCGCATCACCTACGTCAACGATCAATTTTGCAGCCTTTTTGGTTACCGGCGCGATGAGTTGCTGGGCGTGAATCATCGGCTGCTCAATTCCGGTGAGCACCCTGACGAATTCTTCAACAGCATGTGGCGCACTATTGCCCTGGGCCAGGTTTGGAAAGGGGAAATTTGCAACCGGGCCAAGGACGGTACGCTGCACTGGGTCGACACCACCCTGGTGCCGGTGATTGATGACGAGACAGGGCAAATCGAACGCTACCTGGCGATTCGTTTCGACGTCAGCGAGAAGCGTCGCCTGCTGCATTCGCTGCAATGGCGGGTAGGTCACGATGTGCTGACCGGATTGCCCAACCGCACTTATCTGTCCGATCTGTTGGATCAGGCCCTGGCGTTTTCCCGGGCGGAGAACCTGCCCCTGGCGGTGTGCATGCTCGACCTCGACGGCTTCAAGGCGGTCAATGACGGTTATGGCCATGCCAGCGGTGATCGGCTGCTGGTGGAGGTCGCCAGGCGCCTGCGCAGTATCGTGCGTGGCGAGGATGTGGTGGCGCGGCTGGGTGGGGACGAGTTCGTGCTGGTGCTGCGCCATGTGCGTGGGATGGATGAGTTGCACGCCGCCTTGAACCGGGTGTTGATCGCCGTTTCCATGCCGTATGGCATTGACGGGAAGGACATCAAGGTCTTTGCCAGTATTGGCGTCACACTGTTTCCGTGGGATAACGAAGACGCTGAGACGTTGTTGCGCCACGCCGACCAGGCGATGTACGTGGCCAAGCAAAGCGGGCGCAATCGTTTCCACTTGTTTGATGTGTCCCGGGACAAGGAAGTGCGCGCCACTTACCAGACAGTCGAGCGGGTCCGCCAGGCGCTGGCCGATAATGAACTGCGGCTGCATTTCCAGCCCAAGGTCAATATGCGTCATGGCACCGTGGTTGGGCTTGAGGCGCTGCTGCGCTGGAAGCATCCGCAACGCGGCCTGGTACCGCCTCGGGAGTTCCTGCCGCTGGTGGAAGAGACCGACCTGATCGTCGAGATCGGCGAGTGGGTCATGGAGCAGGTATTGACCCAGTTGCAGCAATGGCTGCAAGCGGGGCAGGGTTGGCCGGTGAGCATCAATATCTCGGCGCGGCATTTCCAGCGGGCGGACTTTGTCGAGCGGCTGCGACAGGTGCTGGAACGGCATCCGGCGGTACCGCCACGCCTGTTGGATCTGCAGATTGTCGAATCTGTCGCGGTGGAAAACCTTGCCCACGTCAGCGCCTGCCTCCAGGCCTGCCATGCTCTGGGCGTGGGGTTTTCGCTGGGCGGTTTCGGCACGGGCTACTGCTCGCTCAACGATCTCAAGCATCTGCGCACGCAAACCATCAAGATCGACAAGACCTTTGTCCGCGACATTCTCCACGACCGCGACGACCTGGCACTGACCGAAGCGGTGATCGGCCTGGCTCGGGCGTTTGGCCGTGAGGTGGTTGCCGAAGGGTTGGATAGCCTTGAGCATGGTCAACTGCTGTTGAGCCTGGGCTGCGAGGTGGCACAAGGTTATTTCATCGCTCGGCCCATGCCACCCGAACAGATACCCGGCTGGGTGCAGGGGTTCATCCCGCCTTCGCAATGGCAGCAGCGGCCCGGCGATCAGGGGGAGGGCGCCTCGCTCCTGGCCTGCGATGCGTCACTGCGGCCAGTGTAAAGCTGGATGATCGCGTCGATTTCCCCGGATGTTTTCATGTCCAACAAGGTACTCAGAATGCGTTGTGCTGGAATGTTCGGGTCGTTGCGCACATAACAGCTCAACTGCTGTTCCTGAAGCACTGCCACTTCATGGAGCTGCCGATCAGCGGTATGACGTTGATTGAACCAGTCCAGCGCCCATTGGTTGCTGATCCCGTAGCGATAACGTCCGGCCAGCAGTTTCGCCAGCACTTGTTCCTGGCTGCGGGCATCGTCGCGGTGCAGTCGGCTGCGGTCGAACCAGGGTTGCAAGGTCGGGTAGCTATAGCCGAGTACCGTGCCGATGGGCTGCTCCGGCAGCGTGGCTATTGTGACCGCCGCAGGGGCGCTTGCCGTGGCGACGAGCAGGTCGCGCTGGAAAAACAACGGGATGCTCCAGAGGTAATCGCCACTGTCCTCCAGCCAGTCGGGGCTGACGTAGCAACGCATGTCGATTTCGCCGTGTTTCATGGCGCCGTCGAGGCGGGCGCGGGACAGGACATGGAATTGCGCCGGCAGCCCCACCTGGGTCGCCAGGCTGGTCATTATATCGGGAAGGATGCCCTGGGTCGGGCGCCCTCGTTCGATCTGCACCATGGGCATCGCCCAGCTGTCGGTAACGGCGAAACGCAAGGGTGCTTGCTCGGCAAAGCAACTGGTACCCAACAACAGCAAAGCCCCCATGGCTGAACGCATAAACTCTCCTGACTGTGCAAAACCGTGTCGACAACCGGGTTTCTGATCCAATCTTAGTCAGATTAGACGAGCACACCGGATGCAATTTCGCCCCTGCTCCGCTAGCATTAGCCGCTTATGTTCCTTCGTTGCGACGGTTTTCGATGAGTTATCAGGTTCTTGCACGTAAATGGCGTCCGCGCTCGTTCCGCGAAATGGTCGGCCAGACCCATGTGCTCAAGGCTCTGATCAATGCCTTGGACAGCCAGCGGCTGCACCATGCCTACCTGTTCACCGGTACCCGTGGCGTGGGCAAGACCACCATCGCGCGGATCATTGCCAAGTGCCTGAACTGTGAAACCGGCATCACTTCCACGCCTTGCGGCGAGTGCTCGGTCTGCCGGGAAATCGACGAGGGCCGTTTCGTCGACCTGATCGAGATCGACGCCGCCAGCCGCACCAAGGTCGAAGACACCCGCGAGCTGCTCGACAACGTGCAGTACGCGCCGAGCCGTGGGCGCTTCAAGGTCTACCTGATCGACGAAGTGCACATGCTCTCCAGCCATTCCTTCAATGCGCTGCTCAAGACCCTCGAAGAACCGCCACCCTACGTCAAGTTCATCCTGGCGACCACCGACCCGCAGAAACTTCCTGCAACGATTTTGTCGCGGTGCCTGCAGTTCTCCCTCAAGAACATGACGCCGGAGCGGGTGGTCGAGCACCTGACCCACGTACTGGGCGTAGAGAACGTGCCCTTCGAGGATGATGCGCTGTGGCTGCTGGGCCGCGCCGCCGATGGTTCGATGCGCGACGCCATGAGTCTGACCGACCAGGCCATCGCTTTCGGTGAAGGCAAGGTCATGGCTGCGGATGTCCGGGCCATGCTCGGCACCCTCGATCACGGCCAGGTTTATGACGTTTTGCATGCGCTGATCGAAGGCGACGCGAAAGCGTTGCTCGAAGCGGTGCGCCACCTGGCCGAGCAGGGCCCGGACTGGAATGGCGTGCTCTCGGAAATCCTCAACGTGCTGCACCGGGTCGCCATCGCCCAGGCCTTGCCTGATGGCGTCGACAACGGCCACGGCGACCGTGATCGCGTACTGGCCCTGGCCCAGGCGTTGCCGGCCGAAGACGTGCAGTTCTATTACCAGATGGGCCTGATTGGCCGTCGCGACCTGCCCCTGGCACCAGATCCGCGCGGGGGCTTCGAAATGGTCCTGCTGCGAATGCTGGCGTTCCGGCCAGCCGACACGGCGGACGCCCCGAGGCAAGCGCTAAAGCCAGTGGGGATCAGCCAGGCCACAGCTGATTCCGCCAAGCCAGTGGCTGGCGCGCCAGTCGTTGCGCCGGCAGTGGCTTCGGCTCCGGTAGCACCGGCACCTGTGGCGCCACCGGCCCCGACACCTGTTGTTGCGGCCCCTGAGCCAGAACCTGAACCGGTTGTTGAGGTGCTGTCAGACTCTGTCGCCGAAGCCGTCGTCGATCTGCCCTGGAACGATCCGGTCGAGCCTGAGGTTGCCCAGCAATCTGCCGTGGAGCCGGTCTTGGAGACCATCGCCGAGCAGCCTGAGTTGCCGCCGATGCCTTTGCCGGCGCCCGACAGCGTGGTGCCCGATGCGCCGGAGTGGGTTGCCGCGGCGGTGCCCGAACCGACCGTGGCCGACGTCGATGTCGCCACGCCAGGCATCGACCAGGACGACGAACCGCCGCTGGACGAGGATTACATCGAGCCAGACATGGATTCGGCCTACAGCTACCTGGACGAACTGGCCAGCGAGCACGCCGCGGAGCCGGCCCCCGAGCCTGAGCCGGAACCCGCGGCGATGCCGGCCACCGGGCTGGCCCTGCAATGGCTGGAGCTGTTTCCTAAACTGCCGATCAGCGGCATGACCGGTAGCATCGCCGCCAACTGCACGCTGATCGCCGTGGAAGGCGACCACTGGCTGCTGCACCTGGACCCGGCCCACAGCGCCCTGTTCAACGCAACCCAGCAACGTCGCCTAAACGATGCGCTGAACCAGTATCACCAACGCACCCTGACGCTGACCATCGAGCTGATCAAGCCCGAGCAGGAGACCCCGGCCCAGGCCGCGTCCCGGCGCCGTGCCGACCGTCAGCGCGAAGCCGAGGAGTCGATCCACGGCGATCCATTCATCCAACAGATGATGCAACAGTTCGGCGCCGTGGTCCGTCACGATACTATTGAACCTGTCGAGGCCCCGGTCATCCAGGGCTCATAACTGAAGGCGCCGGGCCGAACGGGCCGGGCGCGTTGTTTATCCAAGTACTTTCGAGGTGATTTCCATTATGAAAGGTGGCATGGCCGGCCTGATGAAGCAGGCGCAGCAGATGCAGGAAAAAATGGCCAAGATGCAGGAAGAACTGGCCAACGCCGAAGTCACCGGCAAGTCCGGCGGCGACATGGTGACCGTGGTCATGACCGGTCGCCACGACATCAAGCGCGTCAGCATCGACCCAAGCGTGGTCGAAGGCCTGAGCGAAGACGACAAGGAGATGCTCGAAGCGCTGTTCGCCGCCGCCGTCAATGACGCGGTGCGCAAGATCGAAGCCAACAGCCAGGACAAGATGTCTGGCGTGACGGCCGGCATGCAAATGCCGCCGGGCATGAAACTGCCGTTCTGATTCGCCATCCTGGTCGGGATGGGCTACACACAATGCCAGGCATCGCGCCTGGCATTTTTGTTTCTGTCATTGGAGCGTGCGGTGGCCGAAATCATACCTGGGGGAGCCAGGCTTGCCCGCGATGAACGATGACGTGCGGCTCCGACGAACCGAGGTGTCTGCATCGCGAGCAAGCCTTGCTCTCACAAGTACCCGCTGAACACACATCGAACGCCGCCCCCTCGGCAATGGTCTGCTCCCTATACGTGCTACTCAACGATCAAGGAGACGCTTCCATGTCACAAGCATCGACCTCCAACCAGCGCATCGTCCTGGCCTCCCGTCCTCACGGCGCCCCGACCCCGGACAACTTTCGTCTGGAGCACGTGACGCTGCCGGAGCTGGCGCAAGGGCAGATCCTGCTCAAGACGCAGTTCCTTTCCCTGGATCCGTACATGCGCGGGCGAATGAGTGACGCGCCTTCCTACGCTGCTCCGGTAAAAATCGACGAGGTGATGACCGGCGGCGCCGTCAGCCGCGTGGAACGCTCGATGCACCCGAAATTCCAGGAGGGTGATCGGATGGTGGGAGCCACCGGTTGGCAGAGCCACAGCATCAGCGACGGACGCAACGTGATGCCCATCCCTTCGGGGCTGCCGAGCCCGTCGATGGCCCTGGGCGTGCTGGGCATGCCGGGCATGACCGCTTACATGGGGCTGATGGACATTGGCCAACCCAAGGCCGGGGAGACCCTGGTGGTCGCGGCGGCCTCAGGTGCGGTGGGCTCGGTGGTCGGCCAGGTGGCGAAGATCAAGGGCCTGCGTGTCGTCGGCGTCGCGGGTGGCAGCGAGAAATGCCAGTACGTGGTCGACGAGCTGGGATTCGACGCCTGTGTCGACCACAAGAGCCCGAGTTTTGCCCAGGCGCTGGCGCAGGCTTGCGACAAGGGCATCGATATCTATTACGAAAACGTCGGGGGCAAGGTGTTCGATGCCGTCGTGCCATTGCTCAACGCCAAGGCGCGGATCCCGCTCTGTGGCCTGATCGCTTCCTACAACGATCATCAGGCACCGAGCGGCCCGGATCGCTTGCCGCAACTACAGCGCACCTTGCTGAACAAGCGCGTGCGGATCCAGGGGTTTATCGTGTTTGATGACTACGGTGACCGTCAGCCGGAGTTCATCAGCGCCATGGTCCCTTGGGTGCGTGATGGCAAGGTCAAGTTCCGTGAGGACGTGGTCGATGGCCTTGAGAATGCGCCACAGGCGTTTATCGGCCTGTTGGAAGGGCGCAACTTCGGCAAGTTGGTGGTGCGGGTCGCGCAGGATTGAGTATTTGACGCTAATCGGAGGCGCAGGTATAAACCGCGTCTCGTTGTTATGTCGGACATTTCCTCCATGAGCTTCAGCCCTTTGATTCGCCAACTGATCGATGCCCTGCGAACGTTGCCGGGCGTGGGTCAGAAAACTGCCCAGCGCATGGCGTTGCAATTGCTTGAGCGTGATCGCAGCGGCGGTTCGCGTCTGGCCCAGGCCCTGAGCCAGGCCATGGAAGGCGTAGGGCATTGCCGTTTATGCCGCACCCTCACCGAAGACGACCTCTGCCCACAATGTGCCGACCCGCGTCGAGACGACGGCCTGCTCTGCGTGGTGGAAGGGCCGATGGATGTGTATGCGGTCGAGCAGACCGGTTTTCGTGGCCGTTATTTCGTGCTCAAGGGCCATTTGTCACCGCTCGACGGCTTGGGGCCTGAAGCCATCGGCATTCCACAGTTGATTGCGCGGATCGAAGAAGCGGGTACGTTTACGGAAGTCATCCTTGCTACGAACCCGACGGTCGAAGGCGAAGCCACCGCCCATTACATCGCCCAACTGCTCAACCACAAAGGCCTGATCGCCTCGCGCATCGCCCACGGCGTACCGCTGGGTGGGGAGCTCGAGTTGGTGGATGGCGGGACGCTGGCGCATTCGTTTGCGGGGCGCAAGCCGATCGCGTTGTAACAGCAACACAACCCCCTGTGGGCGCGAGCAACCCCGCACACACACATTCGGTTCGATTATCGTTCGTTGATTATTTTTCGCTGAGCGAGAACTGCGTCAGGCAGAACGTGGCAATCCCCATGTCTTCCAGGCGCTGGGATCCGAGCAGTTCCGGCAAGTCGATGATCGCCGCGGCTTCATGGACCTTGGCGCCCATGCGGCGGATCAGGTTGGCAGCGGCGATCAGCGTGCCGCCAGTGGCGATCAGGTCATCGAACATCACCACCGAATCACCCTCGCACAAGCTGTCGGCGTGCACTTCAAGGAAGGCTTCGCCGTATTCGGTCTGGTAACCCTCGGCCAGTACATCAGCCGGCAGCTTGCCTTGCTTGCGAAACAAGATCAGCGGCTTGTTCAACTGATAGGCCAGGATCGAGCCAATCAGGAAACCCCGCGCATCCATCGCGCCGATGTGAGTGAACTCGGCCTCGACATACCGGTGGGCGAAACTGTCCATGACCAGCCGCAGGGCGGTCGGGGATTGGAACAGGGGGGTAATGTCGCGAAAGATCACGCCGGGCTTGGGGAAATCGATCACCGGGCGAATCAGGGATTTGATATCGAAGGAGTCAAAAACCATCGTGGAGGTGTCCTGGCTGAGCTGCAAACGCGGCAGTATAGCGCGGCTGGGCACATCTCTCAGCCGCGCAGGCGCCTCAGCCGTCGATCGAGCCGCCGGCCAGGGCGCAGAGCTGGATCGGGTCGAGAATGTGAATTTCCTTGCCTTCGGCGGCAATCAACTCGTTCTGTTGGAAACGGGTGAATACCCTGGATACGGTTTCCACCGCCAGGCCCAGGTAGTTGCCGATTTCGTTGCGCGACATGCTCAAGCGGAACTGGTTGGCCGAGAACCCGCGGGCGCGAAAGCGTGCCGAGAGGTTGACCAGGAACGTGGCGATACGTTCGTCGGCGGTTTTTTTCGAAAGCAGCAGCATCATTTGCTGATCGTCACGGATTTCCCGGCTCATGACCCGCATCAACTGGCGGCGCAGTTGCGGCAGCTGTATGGCCAGTTCGTCCAGGTGATCGAAGGGAATTTCGCACACCGAGGTGGTTTCCAGCGCTTGGGCCGAGACCGGATGGGATTCGGTGTCCATGCCGGACAGGCCTACCAGCTCGCTGGGCAGGTGGAAGCCGGTGAGCTGTTCTTCGCCGCCGTCGCTCAGGTTGAAGGTCTTCAAGGCGCCCGAGCGCACCGCATAGACCGAATCGAAGGTATCGCCCTGGCGAAACAGAAACTCGCCTTTCTTTAACGGTCGGCCGCGTTTGACAATGTCGTCCAGCGCGTCCATATCCTCTAGGTTCAACGAAAGTGGCAGGCAGAGGGGGGCCAGGCTGCAATCCTTGCAATGGGCCTGGTTGTGGGCGCGCAGTTTGACTGGCTCGGACATTTCTTAAATCCTTGTGGGAAATCACGCATAGGACGTAAGGGTACCCCAGAGCAGACAGTCCGGCCAGCGTGGTTTCGTCGTCAAATTGTCGCGCTCAGATGACTCGGGAGAAGCGTTGGCGATTGTGCTGCTCCAGATAAGCATCGAATACCATGCACACCGATCGCACCAGCAGGCGCCCGGCGGGCAATACCCGGATGTGGGTGTTATCCAGTTCGATCAGCCCATCCGCAGCCATGGCCTGCAATTGTGGCCACTGCGGCGCGAAGTAACCGCGAAAATCGATGTTGAAGGTTTGCTCGATCTCGGCGAAAGGCAGGTGGAAATGACAGATCAACTGCTGGATCACCGCGCGCCGCAGCCTGTCGTCAGCGTTGCAGATCAGCCCGCGACTGGTCGCCAGTTGCCCGTCGGCGAGAGTGTTCTGGTAATGGTTCAGGTCACTGCTGTTCTGGCAGTACAAATCGCCGATCTGGCTGATGGCTGACACGCCAAGGCCGATCAGGTCGCAATGGCCATGGGTGGTGTAGCCCTGGAAATTGCGCTGCAATGTGGCCTCTTCCTGGGCGATTGCCAGTTCGTCGTCGGGCAGGGCGAAGTGGTCCATACCGACATAGCGGTAACCGGCGGCGGTCAGTTGTTCGATGGTGCCTTGCAGCATTGCCAGTTTCTGCTCCGGGGTCGGCAACTCCTGGCTGTTGATGCGCCGCTGGGGCATGAAGCGTTCCGGCAGATGGGCGTAGTTGAACACCGAGACCCGGTCCGGTTGCAGGAGGATGACTTCCTGGACGGTGCGGGCGAAGTTTTCCGGGCTCTGCTTGGGCAGGCCGTAGATCAGGTCGATGTTGATCGAACGGAACTGCAAGGTCCGGGCGGCTTCGACCACAGCACGGGTTTCTTCCAGGCTTTGCAGGCGATTGACGGCCCGTTGCACCGCCGGGTCAAGGTCTTGCAGGCCGATACTGACCCGGTTGAAGCCCAGTTCCCGCAGCAGGCCCATGGTCGACCAGTCGGCTTCCCGGGGGTCGATTTCGATGCCGTAGTCGCCGGAATCGTCGTCCAGCAGGTTCAGGTGCTTGCGCAGCTTGGCCATCAATTGGCGCAGTTCGTCGTGGCTGAGGAATGTCGGGGTGCCGCCGCCAAAGTGCAACTGTTCTACGCGCTGGGTGGGGTCCAGGTGGCAGCCGATCAGTTGGATTTCCTGTTCCAGGCGTTGCAGGTAGGCGTGGGCGCGGCCGCGGTCCTTGGTGATGACCTTGTTGCAGGCGCAGTAGTAGCAAATGTTCGCGCAGAACGGTATGTGCACGTACAGCGACAGCGGCCGCTGGGCCTTTCGGCTGTCGCGCAGGGCATGGAGCAGGTCAAAGGTGCCCACCTGGCTGCCGAACTGCGCCGCAGTGGGGTACGAGGTGTAGCGTGGTCCCGCCAGGTCGTAACGGCGGATGAGATCTGAATCCCAACAAATGGTGTCGAGCATGCGGGCATTCCCCGGATAGACTGGCATGGGGCGAGTCTAGGGGGGCGTGGGCGCGGCCGTTTTGATTTGCGTCAACGGGCGAGGGTTGAGTCAGGGCCAATCGCGAGCAGGCCCGCTCCGACAAAAGTGTTGCGTACACCCACGATCAAGTGTGTGCGAGCTTGCTCGCGATTGGGGTGACTCGATCAATGCCCCATAAGCCAATGCTGATGTGGCCCCGGCAGTGTCCATACCCCGAAAACTATCACCAGCAACCCACCGGTCACGCGCACGCTGCGTTTGCGCAGCAGGGCAGTGATGCGCTCGGCGGCCAGGCCCGTGGCGAGCAGCACCGGCCAAGTGCCCAGGCCGAAGGCGAGCATCAGCAACGCGCTGTCCAGTGCATTGCCCTGGCTGGCGGACCACAACAGGGTGCTGTAGACCAGGCCGCACGGCAGCCAGCCCCATAGCGCGCCGAGCAGCAAGGCACGAGGCAGGCTCGACACCGGCAGCAAACGGTTGGCGACGGGTTGGATGTGTCGCCACAAGCCACGCCCCACACCTTCGATGCGGGTCAGGCCGCTCCACCAGCCCGCCAGGTACAGGCCCATGGCGATCAACAGCAAGCCGGCCAGAACTCGCATGATCATTGCTGCCGGGCTGTTGGACACGGCCCAACCGGCGAGGCCAATCAACAACCCGGCGGCGGCGTAGCTCAGGATCCGCCCCAGGTTGTATGCCAGCAGCAACCGAAAGCGCCGGCTGCGCTGGTCCTTTGGGATCGCCAGGGTCAGGGCGCCCATCAGGCCGCCGCACATGCCCAGGCAGTGCCCGCCGCCGAGCAGGCCAAGGATGACCGCCGAAACCAGCAGGGGTGCCAGGTCAAGCATGGGGCGGAGCCTTGTCGTCCGGCTTGCGGGCCTCGCCACTGGCTTCGTCCACCGCGGCCTTGTGGTTCGGGTCCTGATCGTCGAACAGAATGCTGTGGGCCGGACCGTCGAGGTCGTCGTACTGGCCGCTGTCCACGGCCCAGAAGAAAATGTACACGGCAATGGCCACGATCAGCAGCGCGGCCGGGATCATCACGTAGAGAGCTGGCATGTCGGAACTCCATGCCCGCGCGGCTCAGGCCGGTTGCGGGCGGGTATCGGGCGTGGCGTCGAAAACCTGCGCCTTGGGCTGACGCGTCAGCCTCAGCGCATTCAACACCACGGTCAGCGAACTGATGGACATGCCGATCGCGGCCCATACCGGCGTAATCCAGCCGAGGGCGGCGAACGGCAACATGAGGCCATTGTACAGTGCTGCCCACACCAGGTTCTCGATGATCACCCGCCGGGTGCGCCGAGCCAGGCTGAAGGCGTGGATCAGGGCGTCGAGGCGGTTGGACAGCAGCACCGCATCGGCGCTGGTCTTGGCCAGATCGGTGGCCGAGCCCATGGCGACACTGATGTCCGCGGCCGCCAGCACCGGAACGTCGTTCACCCCGTCGCCGAGCATCAGCACCTTGCGGCCCTGCTGGTGCAACTGTTGCAACACGGCCAGTTTATCGTCCGGGCGCAAACCGCCGCGGGCTTCATCGATGCCCAGTTCGGCGGCGACACTGGCAACCATGGGCGAACTGTCACCTGACAACAGCAGCGTCCGCCAGCCCCGTGCCTTGCAGGCCGCCAGCAGCGCCGGGGCATCGGCGCGCAAGCGGTCATCGAGGACGAACCAGGCCAGTGGCCCGGATTCATCGCCCAGCAATAGCCATTGCCCGGGTTCGTCCGGCATTTGCGGTACGGCGGCGCCACTCAGTTCGCAGACAAAACCGGCCTGGCCGATGCGCAGGCGCTGTTCGGCCACCAAGCCTTCCAGCCCCAGTCCCGGGGTGCTTTGCACCTGTTCGGCGGCCAATGGCGCGCGGCCGAAGGCGCGGGCGATGGGGTGCTCCGAGCGGTTCTCCAGGGCGGCGGCCAAGCCCAGGCATTGATCACTGTCGAGGGCCGTCAATGGCCGAATGGCGCGCAACGCCAGGCGGCCTTCGGTGAGGGTGCCGGTCTTGTCGAAAATGACCGTGTCGATCTGATTCAGACCTTCCAGCACATGACCGCGCGTCAGCAGCAGGCCCAGCTTGTGCAAGGTGCCGGTTGCGGCGGTGAGGGCGGTCGGCGTGGCGAGGGACAGCGCGCAAGGGCAGGTGGCGACCAGCATCGCCAGGACGATCCAGAACGCGCGCGAAGCGTCCAGTTGCCACCACACCAGCCCGATGACGGCAGCGGCGGCCAAGGAGAACAGCAAGAACCATTGGGCGGCGCGGTCGGCGATTTCCGCCAGTCGTGGCTTCTCGGCCTGGGCCCGCTCCAGCAGCCGCACGATGGCCGACAATCGGGTGTCTTGCCCGAGAGCCAGCACCTCAACCGTCAAGGCCCCTTCGACGTTCAGCGTACCGGCGGTGACCGCGTCGCCCACTTGCCGAGGTTGTGGCAGGTATTCACCGGTCAGCAGCGATTCGTCGATGCTGGACTGGCCATCGAGGATCCTGCCGTCGGCCGGCAGGACCGCCCCGGGATGCACTAGTACCCGGTCACCGGTGCGCAATTCGCTGAGCAGGATGCGTTCACTCTGGCCGTTATCCTCCAGGCGCAGGCACGAGGCCGGCAACAGATTGACCAGTTGGGCGGTGGCGGCCGCCGTGCGCTCCCGGGCCCGGCGTTCCAGGTAGCGGCCGGCCAGCAGGAACAGGGCGAACATGCCCACGGCATCGAAGTACAGCTCACCCACGCCGGTGATGGAAGTCCAGATCCCGGCGACATAGGCGCCGCCAATGGCCAGGGACACCGAAACGTCCATGGTCAGGTGCCGGGTGCGCAGGTCGCGCATCGCGCCCTTGAAGAACGGCGCACAGCTATAGAACACGATAGGTGTGGTGAGGAACAGCGCGACCCAGCGCAGGATGGTGTGCATCTCCGGGCTCAGGTCGATGTTGAATTCCGGCCAGGTGGCCATGGTCGCCATCATCGCCTGGAACCAGAGCAGACCGGCTACACCCAATTGGCGCAGGGCCAGGCGGTTTTGTGCGGCGAGTTGTTCACAGGCCTGGTCGGCCTGGTACGGGTGCGCTACGTAGCCGATCTGGCGCAATTCGGCGAGCAGCGTGCTCAGCGGCAGTTGAGCGTCGGCCCAGCGTACATGCAGGCGGTGATTGGACAGGTTCAGCCGCGCCTCGGCCACGGCGGGCAGGCTGCGCAGTTGTTTTTCGATCAACCAGCCGCAGGCGGCGCAACTGATGCCTTCCATCAATAGGGTGGTTTCGGCCAATTCGCCTTCATGGCGTACGAATGATTGCTGCACGTCGGGGCGATCGTACAGGGCCAGTTCATCGGTCAATTGGACGGGCAGGGACTCGGGATTGGCCGACGCTTCACTGCGATGCTGGTAATAACTTTCCAGGCCGCCGGCGACAATGGCCTCGGCCACCGCCTGGCAGCCCGGGCAGCACAGCTCGCGGGTTTCACCGAGGACAACGGCGGTGAAGCGACTGCCAGGAGGAACGGGCAGGGCGCAGTGGTAGCAGGGCTGTGGAGTGGTCATGGTTGTCGCATGAAGGCCTGGCATAGTGGGTTTGCAAGGGGTATACGGATTGTGGGAGCTGCCGAAGGCTGCGATCTTTTGATCTTTTGATCTTTTGATCTTTCGCTTGAGACTCAATTGTCCGGGGAAAGATCGCAGCCTCGCTTCGCTCGGCAGCTCCTACAGGGGCTGTTGACCCGCTTATTTTTTCAGGTCTTCAGCGCCTTGCAGCGGTTCATCACCGAGCAGGACGGCCTGGTCATGGTTGATCTGCTCTTCTTCGAACAACCGCCAGGTCTTGTCGTTCTCGACCCCCAGCAATTCGACAAAGCGCCGGCCTTCGATCTTGTTCGTCAACTGGCCGACGTAACGCCCCGGTTCGCTGTCGTTGCGGGTCAGGACGACCTTGCGATCCTTTTCCGGCTGGGTGGGTGAGATCAGGTTCAGTTCCAGGGTCTGGGGCCGGCTGTCGCCGCTCAGGCGCAGGTTCACTTCGCCGGTGACGTCATCCAGTTGCACGTTGGCATGCAATTGCAGGGTCTGGCCCAGCAGTTCGCGCTCCAGGGAGCGGTTGATGCCTTTGCCGGCTTCGTAATAGTTGTCGTTGACCAGATTGTCCGGGTTGTTCACGGCGATGGTCACCATGGTCAGGCTCAGTGTGACCGAGCAGGCCAAAATCCCAATGATGATCCACGGCCAGAGGTGCTTGTACCAGGGGCTGGTGGCGGTTGCTGCAGGCATGTTCAGTTCTCTCAACGAATTTGTGGGCCGATGAACCGGCTCTTGGCTTCAACATGAACGCTGTCGTCATCGGCATCCTTGAGAATGAAGGTCACCTCGTTGGTGCTCGACGGCAGTTGCTCCGGTGCACTGGACAGTTCTACCGGCTGGGTGAAGATCTCACCGGCCGCGACCTTGATTTCCCGGCGTCCCTGCAGCTTGAGGTCCGGCAGGCCGGAGGCCTCCAGTACGTACGTATGATCGCGCTGGTCCTTGTTCATGATCTTGAGGCTGTAGACGTTCTCGATCCGGCCTTCGGCGTTCTCGCGGTACAGCACACGGTCCTTGCTGACGTCGAAACCCACCAGCGAACGCATGAAGAACGCGGTCACCAGCAGACTGATCATTGCCAGCAGCACCAGGGCATAACCGATCAGGCGTGGGCGCAGTTTATGGGTTTTCTGTCCCGAGAGGTTATGTTCGGTGGTGTAGCTGATCAGCCCGCGCGGGTAATCCATCTTGTCCATGATGTTGTCGCAGGCGTCGATGCACGCCGCGCAGCCGATGCATTCGATCTGCAGGCCGTCGCGAATGTCGATACCGGTGGGGCAGACCTGGACGCACATGGTGCAGTCGATGCAGTCCCCCAGGCCCAGGGCCTTGTAGTCAACGCCCTTCTTGCGTGGGCCACGGCTTTCGCCGCGACGCGGGTCGTAGGAAACGATCAGGGTGTCCTTGTCGAACATCACGCTCTGGAAACGTGCGTAAGGGCACATGTAGATGCACACCTGCTCGCGCAGCCAGCCGGCGTTGCCGTAGGTGGCGAGAGTGAAGAAGCCGACCCAGAAATACGACCAGCCATCGGCCTGGCCGGTAAAGAACTCGAACACCAGTTCACGGATGGGGCTGAAATACCCGACGAAGGTCATGCCAGTGACGAAACCGATCAGCAGCCACAAGCTGTGCTTGGCCAGCTTGCGCAGGAACTTGTTCCCGCTCATGGGCGCCTTGTCGAGCTTGATGCGCTGGTTGCGGTCGCCTTCGGTGACTTTCTCACACCACATGAAAATCCACGTCCATACGCTTTGTGGGCAGGTGTAGCCGCACCAGACCCGTCCGGCGTATACCGTGATGAAAAACAGGCCAAAGGCGGCAATGATCAGCAGCCCTGACAGGAGGATGAAGTCCTGGGGCCAGAAGGTCGCACCGAAAATGAAGAATTTGCGTTCGGGCAGGTTCCACCAGACCGCCTGATGCCCACCCCAATTCAACCAGACCGTACCGAAGTACAGCAGGAACAACATGCCACCGCCGACCATCCGCAAGTTGCGGAACAGGCCCGTGAAGGCGCGGGTGTAGATTTTTTCCCGAGAAGCGTAGAGATCGACGCTTTGGTTCGCGTCCTTGGCAGGCGGGGTGACGTCATGTACGGGAATCTGGTTGCTCATCAAAATGCATCCCACGGCAGTGGAAAAGTGCCGGGGTCAGTACGTGCCGACCACGGTCAGAAAGGGTATTGCAGTGGCGCAATGATACGCCTGTAGGTCTAGCTCAAGGGTGCGACCTTTGGTCGCGTTGGGGGGAAGGGTCGAATGGTGTAGCAGATGTAACAAGTCATGACCCAGATCAATTGACTATAGACATTCCATGGCGTTGGCGAAAAAACCAAAGGGCCTGCCGACTCGTTCGACAGGCCTGTTTGGTTGCTTTGTGCCGCTATTTTTGGCGGCTTCGCCACCCGGCGGTCGTACATCGTAGCTCCAATCATCTGCGCTTCTGGGCTCGGTGCCCACACCCGATATGTCGCCCGCCACACGTTGTGTCCGTCGGCCTCGGTGAGTTGTTCCGGCAGGCCGTTGAGGTCGTTGTGGTAGTAGCGGATTTTTTGCAGCGCCCCGCTGCCGTAGTGCAGGCGATTGATCCAGCGGCCGTCGGGCAACTGGGTCTGGATCAGGTTGCCAAGTTCGTCATAGTGGTGTTGCAGGCTGCCGGCGGCGCTGTTTTCGGCGAGCAACTGGCCGGTGGCGTCGTAGGCGAAGCTCAGGGTTTGCGCGTTGCCTTGCCGGTCGGTGAAGGCGGGTTACACGCCTGCTTTTGAGGTGTAGGCGATCCGTGGCGAGGGAGCTTGCTCCCGCTCGGCGGCGCAGCCGTCGTAAACCGGCTGATGCGGTTTATCTGGAGAATGCGCCGGCCTGTTTTGGGGCGGCTTCGCCATCCAGCGGAAGCAGGCTTCCTCGTCACGGGTTGGTGGTGTCGCGGTTAGCGCGGGTCGACGTTATCCAGCACTCGGTTCGCCAGCATTGAACTCAGTTCGATCAGTTGCTGGATGCCGAGGGCGATGTGGCGGCGGGGGCCTTCCAAGTCGAAGGCCAGGTTGCTAATCATCGCGTCGGCTGAGGCCAAGTTTTCGCTGAGGTTGGCGAGCAGGCATTCGTTGTCGGCGTTTTTTTTCACGGTGAAGAGCTGGTCTGGTTTGGATGCTTCTTCGGACTTTTCCGGTTTGGGTAGCAGGTAGTGATCCAAGACGCGTTTGGTGGTTTCGTCGTGCTGCTTGTTTTTGCGACCGGAATGGGTAGAGGTTGAGTCAGTTTCCGGAGGGTTCGGAGTTATCTTGAACATATGCATTTTTCCTTCTAGTAGGCCGCAACCATCTCGCTACTAAACGAAGGGGTGGCAGCTGTGCGCAAGTTAGTAGACCGGTGGAAAATACATAAAAACCCGGCGCGCCCGAAGGCGCCATGCGCACAGCCACCATCAAATGCAGGCGACGCCTGACTGATGAGACTCATGCAACCATTATGTATTTCCAACCAGGGCTACTAAACCCGACCACTGATGGGCAGTGGCAGGCAAACGATAGAACCCATGGGCAAGGCGCACAAGCGGGCGGATTCTGGCGTAGTTGTAGGCAATGGCGCAAGGATTCGTAGCTTGGCGGAAGCGTTGCGCAGGGAGAATAAACACGTCTTCGTAATGCCCTGGATTCGGGGCGAGGGAGCTTGCTCTCGCTCGGTGGCGCAGCGGTTTTTCTGTAGGAATTCGTCAGCCTTTTTGGGGCGGCTCAGCCGCCCAGCGGGAGTAAGTTCCCTCGCCACGGGGATTTGCGCTTAACCTGCGCCTGGTCATTTGTTCGCAAGGCCAGATCGAACTGCTTGTTTCCCAATTTGATCTAGCCGCCAGGGTTTTCTTGAGCACAGCCGAATCCCGGCTCTGATTATTTTTGTGCCCTGCAAAGAGAAGCGTCAGGCGCACAAATGCATCAAGTTTCTACTGGCGGTACAAAATGTTGTAGAACGCGGTTTGCTCATCCTTGATCAAGGACAGATCGTGCCCCGTGGGAATTTTTTCGAACAGCGCTTTGTTGACTGCCATCCGACGCATGATGATCACCTCCAGCAATTGGCCGAACAGCGCTTCATCACGGACGTGTTTTTTCAGTTTTAGAATTTCGTGAGGCTTGTCTTTCAGGACGTGAAAGGCGTAATTCATCACCACCATATTGGAGACGAACAGGTTTGCCGTTGACTGAAGCGGATTGACCGCGTCGATCAAAGCATCAAATATTTTTTGCCTGTCCTGAGCATAGGTGGGCAAAAAAACGTCGGGGTACATAAGCTCGCTGTGACGATCATTGATCGCGAAGCGGTAATGGGTATCGTCGGGCTCGCTGAGTAATCTGACTGTGCTTGTTTGAAACGTTTTCAACGTACTCAGCAGTTGATGCTCTTTCCTGCTGTCGGCCTTGATCGCTTTGTAAACCAGATCAATCACATCCAGAAAAGCCACGGACCCCAGCCCATCGCTCGCCATCATCAACTGATTGCCCTCGATGCTGAAACGACGATACGCCTCGTCATCGATGCTCAATTCGAAGAGGAGGAACCTAAGCATGTAGTTCCTGAGGCGCGCATCCGCATCCAGGGTGCTGTTCTTCAAGCTGATCAGTTGGATCAGGTAGAAGAAAATAAAGTAATCCTTGTTGGTTCGTTGACGGTTGTCGATTTCAAGCAGGTAGCCAAAGCGCGACAGGACCAGGAGGAGGGCGTAGCAGTCGGGTTCCGTGAAGCCGTTCTTCAGCATGGCTTTTTCGAAAGCGCTGGTGGAAAACAAGTCCCGCCAGCGGCTAACGCTGAAGGGAGCGCCATTGTGTTTTTTCGCGACGACGTTCAGTAGCGAAGGCTCGTCTTCTTCGTAAAAAACAGCACCCAACGCCTTCGGATACGGCCGGACGTTCAGGAAATTTTCAAGTTTGTATGAGAGAAGATCGAATATGTCCATCTGGCTTTATCCGCAGGTCTTCCATTTTCCGTTCGGGCCTTTCTTCTCGACACGAAATGACGTAATGGTTTTATTGAATTTATCCAGTAACCGGAAACCGATACCTCTGGCCTTGGGCTCATTCGTTTTGGATAGCACGCCATCCTTAAGGCCCGTCTCCTTATAGTCAACGGTAGAAATATCCTTGTGGTCGTTGAGCATGCTAACCCCTTCATTATTGACGGTGGCGACTACCCGATACTTTTCGTTGCCCGGATTGAAGCCGGGATTGCTGTCCTGATTCACCCAGACGGCTTTCTCACCTCTGATATTCGGAACAAGCCCACCTTTGCCTCCGTTGGCGGCCTTGGACGAGACGGTTTCGCTCTCGCCCATGTACCGGATAATCTCATTCTCTTTAAGCCCCAGCGGGTCGATCCAGGTAAATGGATTCGGTGCGTAGCGATAAAGATTCAGGCTTGCGGCCAGGCCCAAGGGGTCGGGCGTGGTAAAGCGGCCTATGTCGGGATCATAGAAGCGGAAGGTGTTGTAGTGCAGGCCTGTTTCCCGGTCCAGGTATTGCCCCTGAAAACGCAGGTTCTGTTCTTCGATGTAGTACGGCTCACGGACTTCATCAGTGGTATTGCCCCATACCTGGTAGTGAGCGTGCCATAGCGGATAGCCGTCACTTTCCGTCAAGGCCTGTGGCTGACCATTGGGGTCGTTGTGGTAATAGCGGATGCGTTGATGTTCACCGATGCCGTCGACCCGGGCCAAGGGTTCGTGACTGTCGCCAATATAGAGGTACAGGCTGGTCAGGCTATTTTTATGTTCCTTGAGTAATTGCAGGCCATCCCAGTCGAAACGCGTGCGGGCGATGAGACGCCCGTTGTCGTCATGTTCGGTTTTCTCAATCCTTCGACCCAACGGGTCGTAGCGCATCCTGACGACGTTTTCACCGTCGGATTTCTGGGTTCGAACTTCAACCAGCCGGTGATCCGAGTCGTAACTGAAGCGCTGCAGGCCATGTCGCCCACTGCGCTTTTCAATCATTCGGCCAAAACCATCGTAGCGATAGTGCTTATCCTGATAGCGCTTGAGTTGGTTGTGCGTAACCCGCCCACCTGTACCAGGTGAACTGTCGAGGAGATTGGCGGCGGCATCGAAGGAAAATGTTTCATTCTGGCCTTGTCGAGTGCCCTGGCTTGCCAGGATGCGGCCGGTCACATCGTAGTGCAGCAATTGGCGTTGTTGACCTTTTGGCTGCCGTTCAAGGCGCGCCACCAGGTGGTCGCCAGGATCAAACTCAAAATGGGTTTGATCTGCGGCAGGCATCAATGACGGCTGGCTGGTATGCCGGCGTTGGCGGCTGCGTAAGCGCCCGCTACGGTCATATTCACTCCGTGTGCTGATTTGGCCTTGGGTGCGCAGCACCTCTCGATGCAGCCGGTCGCGTTCGAAGTCGCTGATGACGTGGCCGTCGAGGTTGATTTGGTGCAGATGACCACTGCCGTAGTACAGGCGGCTGACCCAACGGCCGTCGGGTAGGTGGGTCTGGATCAGGTTGCCGAGTTCGTCGTAGTGATGCTTCAGAACGCCCGCTGAACTCTGCTCCTCAATCAGATAACCCAGCGCGTCATAAGCAAAGCCCAGTCGTTGTTCGTTGCCGTCGTTAGCGATGACGGTGGCTTCGATTAACTGATTCAACGGGCTATAGCTGTACCGGGACTGTCCATCAGGTGTGATTCGGGTGGTCAGCCGGCCAATGGCATCACGTTCGAGATGATGAACAATGGTCCTTTCACTGGGCTGATGATCACCTCGCGGCGCTGCGATGGTTTCGACTCGTTTTACGTTGTTGAGGACGTCGTACGTGTAGCCTTTGGCGCTGCCATCAAGGTTGCGCTGTTCGGCCAACCGATCACCCGCATCCCAGGCAAACCGATAACTTTCACCGTTCTCATTGACCAGCGCTTGCAGCCGCCCGTAGCTGTCGTACGCGAATTGCACCTGCCGGCCGTGGGCGTCGGTGCGTTGGCGGACCTGACCGCGACGGTTGTGCTGGTAGAGCGTGGTGTGCCCGGCCGGGTCGGTGTAGCCGGTCAACTGCCCGGCGAGGTCGCGCTGGTAGTGCTCGGTGCGGCCATCCGGCAATTGGCTGCTGAGCAAACGGCCTTGGGCGTCGTAGCTGAACTGGGTGCGCTCGCCGAGGGGGTCGGTGATGGTCTGCAGGTAGCCGCGCTGGTCGTAGCTGAACCGTGTCGGGTAACCCGAACAATCGGTGTGCTCCACCAACTGCCCGAACGGATTCCAGCGCAGCTTTTTAAGCTTGCCGGTGGCGTCAATGATTTCGATGACCTGACCGTGGGTGTCGTAGCGGTAGCGGGTGACGTGGCCCAGGGGATCGGTTTCGGCGGTGCAGTTGCCGCGTTGATCGTAGCGGTATTTCCAGCTGTGGCCGGCGGCATCGGTGTCCACCAGCGGCAGGGCCCAGTGTTCGAGCCAGAGGGTGGAATCGCTGCGGCCCAACGGATCGGTTTCGCCGATCAGGTTACCGGCCTCGTCATAGCTGTATTCATAGCGCCCGCCCTGTGGGTCGGTGGCGCTGAGCAGTTGGCGTTCGTCGTTCCACTCGAACAGCCAGGTCTGGCCGAGGTTGTCGCTGTATCGGGTGATCTGGTGTTGGCGGTTCCAGTGGCGCGTGCTGACGCGCTGCAAACTGTCGGTGATGCGGGTTACACCGGCCTTGAGGTCATAGTCGAACTGGTAGGTGTCGCCCTCGTCGGTCCAGTGCCGGACCACGCGCCATTCCTGGTCTTCGACCAAGGCCCATTCGTAGAAGCAACGCAGCCCGGTGGGCAGTTGGTGCTCCAGCATTCGCTGGCCGGCGTCGTAGCTGAAACGCCGTTGCACCTGGCCGGTGGCGTCGCGTACTTCGCTCAGGTTGTTCGCCGTGTCGTAGGCGTAGCTGACCAGCACTTCGCGCTGTTGGTCGGGGTAGAGACGTTCTATCCGCGTGACGCGTTCGCGCTCGCGGATCAGTTCGACTTGCACCAGATCGAAGGTGTCGCGCAGGCGTATCAGCCGTCCGGCGGCGTCGTAGTCGAGGAAGATGCGATTGTCGTTGCGGTCACCGAGTTGGCTCAGGCGCAGCAGGGATGTGTGGTCCGGCGTGGGTTCGAACGGGCGATACACGCCGTCGTCGCTTTCGATCAGCAACTGCCCGTTGAGATGACGTCGCACGGCCAGGCCTTCGCCAGCACTGAACACCGCGCCGCCCAACGGGATCGAACCCATGTCGATGGGCCGGGCCTGTTCGTCGGTGTAGAGCAGGGTCTCGCCACCCTCGGGATGGGCCAGGATCTCCACCTGCACCTCGTAGGCCACGCTCCAGCCGGCGCCGAACATCCCGCCACGTCGTTCGTCGCGGCTGTTGTAGAAGCGTTGCCAGTCGATTGGCAGAACACCGGGCAAAACGAAGTCCAGCTCTTCATCGCGGCCCAGCACCTTGGCGCCGGTCGCGGCATGCACCGGGTTCGACGAGCCCATGGCGGCGTTGGCCGCGGCGCCCATGGCGCTGCTGACCGCCATCGACGCCGCGCCACCGGCCAGCATGCACGGCAGTTTGCTGAAGAACTTGCCCTTGCCACCCTTGAGCATTAGTAACGCGGTGACCGCCAGCCCCACGCCCGGGGTCTTGCCGCTGCGAATCTCGCGCACCACCACTGAGCCGCCGCCAATGGTCACGTCCGGGGAAATCAACCCGGCCGACACCACCGTCGCATCGCAGGTGCTGCGGTCGCCGCTGCGCACGGCGGGCTGGCCGTTGATGGTGACCTTGTCCGAGCCTTCGGCCATGAACTGCGGCGGCATCGGTGGGTGCTTGGTGCAGATCACCAGGTCTTCCGGCCGGGTCTCCGTGCCGGGGGCGGGCGATGCGACGGTGGGGCGCCACATCTGCGAGAAGAAGTTGCCGGCCATGTCCAGGTAACTGGCCTCGGCTTCTTCTTCCGGCGCGGGCCGAGGGGATGTTGTTGGTAAAGGTGTCCTTGGAGCCGGTGAGGATGTTGGCCTGCACCGTGGGCGGGAAGAGCGCGTTGCCGATGCCTTCGCAGATAGTACTCAGGCCTTCGTCGGCCCCGGTTTTGCTCATGGCAATGCCCACGACCGCCCCCACCACCGCACCGAGCAGGAAGCAACCCAAGCCACCCGTGGCGACGGTGATGCCGGTGGCGGCCACCACCGCCGCCGTCGCCAGGGTGGTGATGGCGATGTTGGCCGCCACTTCCAGCACGCCGCCGAGGATGTCGGCCATCATGGAGGTGTGGTTCAGTGCATCGCCCAGGCGAGCGGCCCAGAGCGCGTCAGACATGCCGGGGGCTCATCGTTGCGCGCTGAAGTGTTTCGATGCCCATTGCGCCTATCTCCTTGGCGGTAATTGATGGTCCGTCGCGACGTTATATTAGCTTGACCATGGATTGATCAAGGCCACGCCGCTGCTTTGAAAATCACTCACATTGCGCGTGACCACGGTCAGGCCATGGACCAGCGCGGTGGCGGCAATCAATGCATCGCATTCATTGCTGCGATCCGGTACGTGCAGGCGAGCGCAGCGCAGCGCGACGGTGCGGTCGACTGCCAGGATCCTGCCGGCAAATGCGGGCATGACGTGGTTATCCAGCCACGCGCGCAGGCGGCTGCCTTGCGCCGGGTCCTTGCGTTCGAAGCGCAACACACCGGTTTCCAGTTCCAATACGGTGATTGCCGAGACGTACAGGTGGGGGGCGGACACGCTCCGTGCCCAGGCCTGTACGTTTTTATCTGCTTGCGGCTTGCGCAGTTCCGAAATGACATTGGTGTCGAGTAGAAACATCAGGACAGGTCCACTGGCCGGGGAGTGATGACGGCACGTTCGGTATCGAAATCGATATCCTGCGCATCGGGCATGACCAGCAACTCGACAATGCTGGTGCCAATGCCGGTCAGTTTCTGGTACTCCTCAATGCTTAGCAGTACGTGGGCCGGCCTGCCACGGTCAGTGATGATGACCGGCCCCTGGCGGGCGGCTTTTTTGGCACCACTTGTGTCGTGATTGAATTCGCGGCTGGAAATGGTCGTGATGGACATGGCGGTGCCCTCATGAAACTAGAATGTAGGCACGTTACTACCGGCGCAAGCGGCGAGCAAGTGAAACAGCTTCGCCTCTTGATACCCACCAATAAAAAGGCCCCGCCAACATGGGTTGGCGGGGCCTTTGGTGCATCAGGCGTGTGCCTTACTGGGCATCGGCGGCTGGCGCCGGTTCCCCATGAGACAGGCTGTAGACGTACGCAGCCAGCAGATGGACCTTGTCGTTGCCATGCAGGTCGGCCTGGGCAGGCATCTGGCCCTGGCGACCGTAACGGATGGTCTGCTGCAACTGAGCGAAGCTCGAGCCGTAGATGAAACCGGCCGGGTGCGTCAGGTCAGGTGCGCCCATGGCAGGCGTGCCCTTGCCGGCTGGACCGTGGCAGGCCACGCAGTTGGCCGCGAACAGCTTCTGGCCGTTGGCCGGATCGGCCTTGGCGCCTTCCGGCAGTTTACGACCGTGCAGGCTGGTCACCACGTAGGCGGAGACGTCGGCAACCCCTTGCTCGCCAACCACGGCAGCCCAGCCCGGCATCACGGCATGACGACCGCCCATGATGGTGGTCTTGATGGTTTCCGGCTCACCACCCCAGCGCCAGTCGGCGTCGGTCAGGTTCGGGAAACCGTAGGCACCCTTGGCGTCGGAACCGTGGCAGACCGAGCAGTTGGAGGCGAACAGGCGGCCACCCATCTTCAGGGCTTGCGGGTCCTTGGCGACTTCTTCGATCGGCATGGAGGCGAACTTGGCGAAGATCGGACCGAACTTGGCGTCCGAGCGTGCCATTTCCTTTTCCCACTCGTGAACGCCTGTCCAGCCGGTCTGGCCGTTGGCGAAGGCGGTCTGCTTCTCGGTGTCCAGGTAGTTGTAGCCTGGCAGCAGGCCTTTCCAGTTACCCAGGCCCGGGTAGAGCACGAGGTAGCCGAGGGCGAACACAATGGTGCCCACGAACAACATGAACCACCATTTCGGCAGTGGGTTGTCGTACTCTTCGATGCCATCGAACGAGTGGCCGACGGTCTCGTCCGTTTGTTCGGCGCGCTGGCCCTTACGGGTCGACAGCAGCAGCCAGGTCAGGGCGAAGATCGTACCCAGACTGAGGACTGTGACGTACAGACTCCAGAACGTAGTCATTCTTTGTTACTCCTAGAAGCTTGCTCGACGTGCTTGATGGCTTCGGGATCATCCGCGAACGGCAGCAAGGTCGCGTCGTCAAACTCCGACTTGCGCTTGGGGCTGAACACCCACAACGCCAGACCGATAAAGGCCACCATCACGACGACGGTGCCCAGGCCACGAATCATCCCGATATCCATCTAAATCACCGTTTGCTTTTGATGATGGTGCCCAGGCCTTGCAGATAGGCCACCAGCGCGTCCATTTCAGTCTTGCCCTTGACGGCATCCTTGGCACCGGCGATGTCTTCATCGGTGTAAGGCACGCCCAGGGTACGCAAGACTTCCATTTTCTTGGCGGTGTCTTTGCCGTCGAGCTTGTTTTCTACGAGGAACGGGTAGGCCGGCATTTTCGACTCTGGCACCACGTTGCGCGGGTTGTACAAGTGCGCACGCTGCCAGTCGTCGGAGTAGCGGCCGCCAACGCGGGCCAGGTCCGGACCGGTACGTTTGGAACCCCACAGGAACGGGTGGTCCCAGACGCTTTCACCGGCGACCGAATAGTGGCCGTAGCGTTCGGTTTCAGCACGGAACGGACGGATCATCTGCGAGTGGCAGCCGACACAACCGTTGGCGATGTAGATGTCGCGGCCTTCCAGTTCAAGGGCGGTACGTGGCTTCATGCCTTCGACCGGCTTGTTGGTCACGTCCTGGAAGAACAGCGGGACGATCTGGGTCAGGCCGCCGATGCTCACGGCGATGACCATGAAGAAGGCCAGCAGGCCGATATTCTTCTCTACTGCTTCGTGCTTCATCAGTGAGCTCCAACTACGGCGATCTTGGCGGCGGCTTCAGCTTCAGCCGGGTCAGAGGCACGAACGGTGCGGTACACGTTGTAGGCCATGAACAGCATGCCGCTGGCGAAGAACGCGCCGCCCAGGGCTCGTACGATGAAACCAGGATGGCTGGCTTGCAGTGCTTCGACGAACGAGTAGGTCAGGGTGCCGTCGTCGTTGATTGCACGCCACATCAGGCCCTGGGTGATGCCGTTGACCCACATCGAGGCGATGTAGAGCACGGTGCCGATGGTCGCGAGCCAGAAGTGCGCGTTGATCAGGCTGGTGCTGTGCATCTGCGCACGACCGAACAGTTTCGGGATCATGTGGTAGATGGCGCCGATGGAAATCATCGCAACCCAGCCAAGTGCCCCGGCGTGTACGTGGCCGATGGTCCAGTCGGTGTAGTGGCTCAGGGAGTTGACGGTCTTGATGGCCATCATCGGGCCTTCGAAGGTCGACATGCCATAAAACGCCAGCGACACCACCAGGAACCGCAGGATCGGGTCGGTGCGCAGCTTATGCCAGGCGCCCGACAGGGTCATCATGCCGTTGATCATGCCGCCCCAGCTTGGTGCCAGCAGGATGATCGACATCGCCATGCCCAGGGACTGCGCCCAGTCTGGCAGTGCGGTGTAGTGCAGGTGGTGCGGACCGGCCCAGATGTACAGGGTGATCAGCGCCCAGAAGTGCACGATGGACAGGCGATAGGAATAGATCGGACGCTCGGCCTGTTTCGGCACGAAGTAGTACATCATCCCCAGGAAACCGGTGGTCAGGAAGAAGCCTACGGCGTTATGGCCGTACCACCACTGGATCATCGCATCGGTCGCGCCCGAGTAGGCCGAGTACGACTTGAAGAAGCTGACCGGCAGGGAAGCGTGGTTGACGATGTGCAGCATGGCTGTCACGACGATGAAGGCACCGTAGAACCAGTTACCGACGTAGATGTGCTTGGTCTTGCGCTTGACGATGGTGCCGAAGAACACCAGACCGTAGGTCACCCAGACGATGGCCAGCAGGATAGCCAGGGGCCATTCCAGTTCCGCGTATTCCTTGGTGGTGGTGAAACCCATTGGCAAGGTCACGATCGCACCGACGATGACCGCTTGCCAGCCCCAGAAGGTAAAGGCGGCGAGGCCGTCGGAGATCAGTCGCGTTTGGCAGGTTCGCTGCACGACGTAGTAAGAAGTGGCAAACAACGCACAACCACCGAAGGCGAAGATCACCAGGTTGGTGTGCAGCGGGCGCAGGCGTCCAAATGTCGTCCATGGCAGATCGAAGTTCAACTCCGGCCAGACCAGTTGCGAGGCGATGAAGACACCGAGCCCCATGCCAAGGATCCCCCAGACCACCGTCATGATGGCGAACTGGCGGACTACCTTATAGTTATAAGCAGTCGGACTGATTGCTGTGCTCATTCTAAGGTTCCACGGTTTGGGTGTTTTATTAGGATAAAAATCGGTCGCAAGTATGGAGAAAGCGGGGGGTCATTGCAACGCGCCATGACCTGGGTCAATGCTTTCCAAAGCTGATTCTGCGGCCTTTCCATGTTCCGTGTAGGGACAAAAATGGCCCACGGCAAAAAGTCGCAACGAAGGAACGAGGCGAGGGGGTCAGGTCGGTTGTAACGGGGTGTGTTCAAACACAGCGTTCGGGTGATGCCAGGCAACTGTCGCAACAGCCGGTATTCACCAGCCTTTGCGGCCTTTTTGACGAACGATTGTCGAACGCATCGGGTCGGGTCGACCTGAAACCGGCAGTCGCCAGTGCACGCAAAGGCAAGCTTAGACCCGATTCAGGGGAACCGAAAGAAAGACTATGGGAGGGTGCGACAATGCGTCGCGCAGGGACAGGGAGCAGCCGCATCCAGATGAATGCGGCTGTTTAACGGTCAAGATTTATTCGCTTTTGTGTTCAGCTTGCAGGCGCTCGGCACCGGCTGTGTGGGACAGGCTGTAGACGTAGGCGGCAAGCAGTTGCACCTTGTCATTGCCCAGCAACTCATTCTGCGCCGGCATGTGACCCTGGCGACCATGGCGAATGGTCTGCTGCAACTGTGCCAGGCTGGTGCCGTAGATGAAGCCGGCCGGTTGCGTCAGGTTCGGCGCGCCCATGGCTTCGGTTCCCTGGCCGTTGGCGCCGTGGCAGGCGACACAGGTGGTGCTGAAGGCCTGCTGGCCGGCTTGCAGGTCGGCACCGTTGTCCGCCGGCAGAGGCAGGCCGGCCAAGTCATGGCGTACGTACGCGGCCACGTTCTTGACCCCGGCCTCTCCCAGCACCTCGCCCCAGGCCGGCATTGCCGCGATGCGGCCGCCCATGATGGTGGTCTTGATGGTGTCGGCAGTGCCGCCCCAGCGCCAGTTGCTGTCGGCCAGGTTGGGGAAGCCGAAGGCACCCTTGGCGTCCGAGCCGTGGCAGACCGAGCAGTTGGAGGCGAACAGGCGGCCACCCATCTTCAAGGCCTGTGGGTCCTTGGCCACTTCTTCCACGGGCATGGCGGCGAACTTGGCGAAGATCGGCCCGAACTTGGCGTCGGCCTTGGCCATTTCCTTTTCCCATTCATGGACGCCGGTCCAGCCGTTCTCGTAACCTGGCAGGATGCCTTTCCAGTTGCCCAGGCCCGGATAGAGGACCAGGTAGCCGACGGAAAACACCAGGGTGCCGGCGAACAACAGGAACCACCACTGCGGCAGCGGGTTGTCGTACTCCTCGATGCCGTCGAAGCTGTGGCCCATGGTCTGGTCGACGCTGCCCTTGGTCTCGCCCTTGCGCGTGCCGATCAGCAGCCACGTCAGGCCGATGAGGCTGCCGATGGTCAGCACGCAGATCCACGTACTCCAGAAGGTGGTCATGGCCGGGTACTCCTTGTTGCAGGGTCTTGGGGGGTGGCAATGTCGGCAGGTGGTTCGTCGGCGAACGGCAGCAGGCGCGCTTCGGCGAACTCTGGACGACGTTTGCTGCTGAATACCCACAGGGTCAGGCCAATGAAGGCCACGAACACCACGACCGTGCCCAGGCCGCGGATCATTCCAGTACTCATTTCAAGAACCATGGCTCACCTCTTGCTCTTGATGGCAGTGCCGAGCACTTGCAGGTAGGCCACCAGCGCGTCCATTTCGGTCTTGCCCTTGAGCGAGGCCACGCTGCCGCTGATGTCGTCGTCGGTGTACGGCACGCCCAGGGTGCGCATGGCGCGTAGCTTGCCTTCGGTGTGGCTGCTGTCCACCGCATGGGTCACCAGCCACGGGTAGGCCGGCATTTTCGACTCGGGCACCACGTTGCGCGGGTTGTACAAGTGGGCGCGGTGCCAATCATCGGAGTAGCGCGCGCCGACCCGTGCCAGGTCCGGCCCGGTGCGCTTGGAGCCCCACAGGAATGGATGGTCCCAGACGCTTTCGCCGGCGACGGAGTAGTGGCCGTAGCGCTCGGTCTCGGCGCGGAACGGACGGATCATCTGCGAGTGGCAGCCGACGCAGCCTTCACGGATGTAGATGTCACGGCCTTCCAGCTGCAGGGCGGTGTAGGGCTTCATGCCGTCCACCGGTTTATTGGTCACGTCCTGGAAGAACAGCGGCACGATCTGGGTCAGGCCGCCAATGCTCACGGCCAGGACCATCAGCAGCATCAGCAGGCCGACGTTTTTTTCGATTGTTTCGTGTTTCATGGTGGACTCCTCAGGCCATCTGCGCGGCAGCGGCAGCTTCGGCAGGCTGGTAGGCCCGCACGGTGCGCCAGGTGTTGTAGGCCATCAGCAGCATGCCGAGGAGGAAGATCGCCCCGCCTGCCAGCCGCACGACGAAGCCAGGGTGGCTGGCCACCAAGGTTTCGACGAAGGAGTAGGTGAGGGTGCCGTCCTCGTTTACCGCACGCCACATCAGGCCCTGAGCGATGCCGTTGACCCACATCGAGGCGATGTACAGCACGGTGCCGATGGTCGCGAGCCAGAAGTGCGCGTTGATCAGGCCGATGCTGTGCATCTGTGGCCGTCCGAAGACTTTCGGGATCATGTGGTACAGCGCACCGATGGAAATCATTGCCACCCAGCCGAGCGCGCCGGCATGGACGTGGCCGATGGTCCAGTCGGTGTAGTGGGAGAGGGCGTTGACGGTCTTGATCGCCATCATCGGACCTTCGAAGGTCGACATGCCGTAGAACGCCAGGGACACCACCAGGAACCGCAGGATCGGGTCGCTGCGCAACTTATGCCAGGCCCCCGACAGGGTCATCATGCCGTTGATCATGCCGCCCCAACTTGGCGCCAGCAGGATCAGCGACATCACCATGCCCAGCGACTGCGCCCAATCCGGCAGCGCGGTGTAGTGCAGGTGGTGCGGACCGGCCCAGATGTACAGGGTGATCAGCGCCCAGAAGTGCACGATGGACAGGCGATAGGAATACACCGGACGCTCGGCCTGCTTCGGCACGAAGTAGTACATCATCCCCAGGAAGCCTGCGGTGAGGAAGAAGCCCACGGCGTTGTGGCCATACCACCATTGCACCATCGCATCCGTGGCCCCGGCGTACACCGAGTAGGACTTGGTGAGGCTCACCGGCAGCTCCAGGTTGTTGACGATGTGCAGGATCGCCACGGTCAGGATGAACCCGCCGAAGAACCAGTTACCGACGTAGATGTGCTTGGTATTGCGCTTGGCCACAGTGCCGAAGAACACGATGGCGTAGGCGACCCAGACAATGGTGATCAGGATGTCGATCGGCCATTCCAGCTCAGCGTATTCCTTGGAACTGGTGTAGCCCAGTGGCAGGCTGATAGCCGCCAGCAGGATCACCAGTTGCCAGCCCCAGAAGCAGAACGCGGCGATTTTCGGCGCGAACAGCTGTGTCTGGCAGGTGCGTTGCACCGAATAGAACGAACTCGCAAACAACGCACACCCGCCGAAGGCAAAGATCACTGCGTTGGTGTGCAGTGGGCGCAGGCGGCCGAAGCTGGTCCATGGCAAATCGAAGTTGAGTTGTGGCCAGACCAATTGGGCTGCGAGAAAAACCCCGAGCCCCATGCCGACGATGCCCCACACCACCGTCATAATGGCGAATTGGCGGACCACCTTGTAGTTGTAGGCGGTACTGATAGAAGTGTTCATGGTTCCCCATCCACGGTTCAGCCGAAGTGAGCGCCTGCGCAAGGCAGTGCGGCGTTCTTCGCCTGGAGTTATAGGCAGACTAAAAGCGAGGTAAGCATGGACAAACAGCACAAGGCCAGTATTGACGGGGATCAATGGGCGCGGTGCCTGGAGCAAAACGGCTGGCTGTGGACAGCCGGGCAATCGATCGCCAGCGCCAAGGCGCCAACCCTGATCCTGGCCCATGGTGCCGGTGCGCCAATGGACAGTGGATTTATGGAGGAAATGGCCGCGCGCCTTGCCGCACAGGGCATCAACGTGTTGCGCTTCGAATTTCCCTACATGGCCCAGCGGCGCCAGGATGGGGGTAAACGGCCACCCAACCCGGCCCCCAAGCTGCTGGAATGCTGGCGTGAGGTGTACGCCACGGTGCGGCCTTATGTCACTGGGCGGCTGGCGGTGGGGGGCAAATCCATGGGGGGGCGCATGGCGAGCCTGCTGGCCGATGAACTGGAAGCTGATGCCCTGGTGTGCCTGGGATATCCCTTCTACGCGGTGGGCAAACCGGAGAAGCCGCGGGTCGAGCACCTGGCGGAATTGAAGACGCGGACCTTGATCGTCCAGGGCGAGCGCGATGCGTTGGGCAATCGTGAAGCGGTGCGGGGCTATGACCTGTCAGCGAGCATCGAGGTGATGTGGCTGGTGGCGGGGGATCATGACCTGAAGCCGTTGAAGGCTTCGGGATTTAGTCATGAGCAGCACCTGGAGGCTGCTGCGCAGGGAGTGGCCGGGTTCCTGTCTCAAGATTGATGCTGCCAGTCATGACCTCTTCGCGAGCAAGCTCGCACACTGGATTTGCGGCGTTCACAAGCCCCTGTGGGAGCGAGCCTGCTCGCGAAGGCGGGTTACGCGACGCTATTTTTTAAAATGGTAAGAAAAAACCCTGAAGCTTTCGCTGTCCGGGTTTTTTGCTCAATCCGACATCTATCAGCGGTTAAACCGCTCCACCAACGAGTACTGCGTGTTGGCCGTACGGGTCAGTTCTTCGCTCAGCAGCGCCGAGCTGTGGGCCTGGCCAGAGGTCTGGTCGGCCAGTTCCGAGATATTGCTGATGTTGCGGCTGATCTCCTCGGCCACTGAGCTTTGCTCCTCGGTGGCGGCGGCGATCTGGGTGGTCATGTCGGTGATGTGGGCCACCGCTTCGCTGATCCCCACCAGCGCCTTGTCCGCTTCCATGACCCGTGCCACGCCTTCTTCGGCCTGGCGATGGCCAGCGTCCATGGTCTGCACGGCGTTGGTGGCGGTCTGCTGGAGCTTGGCGATCAGGGCGTGGATCTGCCCGGTGGATTCGCTGGTGCGTTGTGCCAGTTGCCGCACTTCGTCCGCCACCACGGCAAAGCCGCGACCCATCTCACCGGCGCGGGCCGCTTCGATGGCGGCGTTGAGGGCCAGCAGGTTGGTTTGGTCAGCGATGCCTTTGATCACGTCTACCACGCCACCGATCTCGTCGCTGTCCTTGGCCAGTTGGGTCACGGTGTGGCCGGTTTCACCGACCACCACCGACAGGCGCTCGATGGCTTCGCGGGTTTCGCCAGCGATGTCGCGGCCGCGGCTGGTCAGGCGATTGGCTTCCTGGGTGGCGTCGGCGGTGCGCTGCACGTGGCTGGCGACTTCCTGGGTCGTTGCCGCCATCTGGTTGACGGCAGTGGCGACCTGTTCGGTTTCCACCCGCTGGCGCTCCAGGCCGCTGGAGCTGTCATGGGCCAGGGTGTTGGACTGGCGAGCCTGGTCGTTAAGGTGTTCGGCAGTGTCCTGCAGACGGGTCAGGCAGGTTTTCAGGCGCGCTTCCTGACTGAGAATCGACATCTCCAGGCGTGCCTGGGCGCCGCGGCTGTCGGTATACATCCGGGCGATCAGCGGGTCGGACGTGGTTTGCTCGGCCAGGCGCAGCAGGCGCTTGATCCCGCGTTGCTGCCATTGCAAGCCCAACAGCCCCAGCGGCACCGACAACAGGGCGGCCAGGGCAAAGCCCCAGGAGGAATCCAGGAAAGCGCCGACGATGAAACTCAACTGGCTGACCAGGATAAACGGTAGCCAGTCCTGCAGTACGGGCACCCATTTGTCGCTGCCCGGAACGGCGGACTTGCCTTGGTTGAGGCGTTGATAAAGCGCTTCGGCGCGGGCGATCTGTTCGGCGGAGGGTTTGACCCGTACCGACTCGTAGCCGATCACCTGATTGCCCTCGAACACGGGCGTGACATAGGCGTTGACCCAGTAATGGTCGCCGTTCTTGCTGCGATTCTTGACGATGCCCATCCATGGCAAGCCTTGTTTCAGCGTGCCCCACATGTGCGCGAACACCGCGGATGGGACGTCGGGATGGCGCACGAGATTGTGCGGTGAACGAATCAGTTCTTCCTTCGAATACCCGCTGATGTCAACGAACGCGTCGTTGCAGTAGGTAATTACGCCCTTGGCGTCGGTGGTCGAAATCAATCGTTGCTGGGCCGGGAAGGTCCTTTCGCGTTGTGTGACGGGTTGGTTGTTACGCATGATGTGTCGATCCGCAAGGCTCTGAAAGGCTATGAAAGGTTGTCGGCGCTATCAGGTTTTAATTGAGGTTATTTTTGCCTGTCGCTATCACGCTAGCATCGGATAGGTAAATAGGGCGAAATGAAGCAGGTTGAGGAGAAAGTGCGTGGCAATCGCCGCGCCCAGTCCGCCAAAACGATACGCCAGGCCATAACCGACCCCCGCCAGTCCCGACAGCAGCACCCATTGCCAACCTGCGCCAGCGTGTACCAGGCCGAACAGCAGTGAGGCCAGGAGCAGTGCCAGATTGTCGCCGTGGGCCAAATGTTTGAAGCGCCGACTCAGGCCTCCCTGAATGTAGCCACGAAACAGCGCTTCCTCCACGAGCGTCACCAATAAAAGATTATTGAACACCCACAACCAGGCGTGATCCGGCCACTTTGGCGCCCAGTGGATCATGCCCAGCAGCACGGCCCCGCCGAGGGCCAGCACCGCACTCAACGCCAGGCCCAATGCCGTGGCCTGGGCCGACAGGCGCAACGGGCGCCGACCGATGATCCAGGGGCAGGCCAGCAACAGCCAGAAGCCGATCAGCGGCTTGTCCTGGTTGAGGTACATGGCAAACGGCGCGGCGTCGTCGGTCAAGCGTTGCGCCGCAATCACCCGCCCGTTGAAGAAGCCAGGCATCCAGTGCAGGGCCAACGCCAGGGCCATGATCAGGAACAGGGCGTGCCCGAGAAACTGGCCTACCGGCGTTTGCTGTTGGCGAACCGCATACCCGGCAAACAGCAATAGCGCGACCGAGATGACAGCCGTCCAGGTCAAATGGCCGTAGACCAGCGCCAGACCGTAGCCTGTGGAGAGGAGGGCCAGGTGAAGCCAGGGTAAAGCGGGCATACAACATCCTTTTAGCGGAAGAGCTCGGGGCGAGAGCGGCCGTTGGGGCTTCGACGCCACCGTGTCGCGCAAAGGGCACATTTGTGTCCATGCAGGCTCATGCGCAGGAGGGGCAAGCCGTTGGCGGACTCTGCTCCGTGAGTGCCGGCGGGATTATAGGCGGGCCCCTATAAAAACAGCGCCTAATAAATAACTGGCAATAACTTACCGAACCTGTGGGAGCGAGCAGGCTCGCTCCCACAGGTATTTGTCCAGGCTTGTATTCGCCATAGAGGCGGTTTTTTTCAAGCGGCAATCAATTGCCGCAACACATAGTGAAGGATCCCGCCGGCCTTGAAATATTCCACTTCATTCAAGGTATCGATCCGGCATAGCACTTCAATTCGCTCCTGGCTGCCGTCCTCGCGGGTAATGATCAGGGGCAGGTTCATGCGCGGCGTCAGTTCGACGTTATTGAGTCCCAGGATCTCCAGGGTTTCCTTGCCCGTGAGGTTCAGGTTCTTGCGGTTACGGTCGAGCTTGAACTGCAACGGCAGCACGCCCATGCCCACCAGGTTGGAGCGATGGATGCGCTCGAAGCTTTCGGCGATCACCGCCTTGACCCCCAGCAGGTTCGTGCCCTTGGCTGCCCAGTCCCGGCTCGACCCGGTGCCATATTCCTGGCCGGCGATCACCACCAGTGGTGTGCCCGCAGCCTGGTACAGCATGGCCGCGTCGTAGATCGGCATTCGTTCGCCACTGGGAATGTAGATCGTGTTGCCGCCCTCTTCGCCGTCGAGCATTTCGTTGCGAATGCGGATATTGGCGAAGGTGCCGCGCATCATCACCTGATGGTTGCCGCGCCTGGAGCCGTAGGAGTTGAAGTCTCGCGGTTCCACACCCTGTTCGCGCAGGTAGCGACCGGCCGGGCTGTCCGTCTTGATGTTGCCGGCCGGGGAGATGTGGTCGGTGGTCACCGAGTCTCCGAGCAGGGCCAGGATCCGGGCGCCTTCGACGTTCTTGACGGTCGGTGGCGGGCCGTCGATGTCGTCGAAGAACGGCGGGTGCTGGATATAGGTCGAGTCGTCCTGCCAGACGTAAGTCGCCGCTTGCGGCACTTCGATGGCCTGCCATTGCTCGTCACCGGCAAACACCGCGGCGTATTCCTTGTGGAACATGCTGGTGTTGACCTGGGCCACAGCGGCGGCCACTTCCTGGCTGCTGGGCCAGATGTCCCGCAGGTACACCGGCTTGCCGTCCCGATCATTGCCCAGTGGCTCGCTGCTGATATCGATGCGCACGGTGCCGGCCAGGGCATAGGCGACCACCAACGGCGGCGAGGCCAACCAGTTGGTTTTCACCAGCGGGTGCACCCGACCTTCGAAGTTGCGGTTGCCCGACAATACCGAGGCTACCGTCAGGTCGGCTTTCTGGATGGCTTTTTCGATCGGTTCCGGCAACGGTCCGGAGTTGCCGATGCAAGTGGTGCAACCATAGCCCACCAAGTCGAAACCGAGTTTATCCAGGTATTCGGTCAGGCCGGCTGCCTTGTAGTAGTCGGTGACCACCTTGGAGCCCGGCGCCAGGGAACTCTTGACCCAGGGCTTGCGGACCAGGCCTTTTTCCACGGCTTTTTTGGCCAGCAGCCCGGCGGCCATCATCACACTGGGGTTGGAGGTGTTGGTGCACGAGGTGATCGCTGCAATCACCACCGCGCCGTTTTTCAGGCGATGGGTGTGGCCTTCGAATTCGTATTCGGCTTCGCCCACCTGATCGGCATTGCCCACTGCGACGCCACCGCCGCCTTCACTTTCCAGGCGACTTTCTTCTTTGCTGGTGGGTTTGACCTGCAACCCCAGGAAGTCGCTGAAAGCCTGGCCGACATTCGGCAGCGAGACCCGGTCCTGCGGGCGTTTTGGTCCGGCGAGGCTGGCTTCGACGCTGCCCATGTCCAGCTCCAGGGTGTCGGTGAACACCGGTTCCTGGCCGGGCAAGCGCCAGAGGCCTTGGGCCTTGCAATAGGCCTCCACCAATTTCACCGTTTCCGTAGGGCGTCCCGACAGGCGCAAGTAGTCCAGGGTCACATCGTCCACCGGGAAGAAGCCGCAGGTGGCGCCGTATTCCGGGGCCATGTTGGCGATGGTAGCGCGGTCGGCCAGGGGCAGGTCGGCAAGACCATCACCATAGAACTCGACGAACTTGCCCACCACCCCTTTCTTGCGCAGCATCTGCGTGACGGTCAGCACCAGGTCGGTGGCGGTGATGCCTTCGCGCAGCTTGCCGACGAGTTTGAAGCCGATGACCTCGGGAATCAGCATCGACACTGGCTGGCCGAGCATGGCGGCTTCCGCTTCGATCCCGCCGACGCCCCAGCCCAGTACGCCGAGGCCGTTGATCATGGTGGTGTGGGAGTCGGTGCCCACCAGGGTGTCCGGGAAGGCGTAGGTGCGACCGTCTTCTTCTTTGGTCCACACGGTGCGGCCCAGGTATTCGAGGTTGACCTGATGGCAGATCCCAGTGCCCGGCGGCACCACGCTGAAGTTGTCGAAAGCGCTCTGGCCCCAACGCAGGAAGGCGTAGCGTTCGCCGTTGCGGTGCATTTCGATGTCGACGTTCTGCTCGAACGCCTGGCTGCTGGCGAATTTGTCCACCATCACCGAGTGGTCGATCACCAGGTCCACCGGCGACAGCGGGTTGATCCGCTGGGGATCGCCGCCGGCCTTTTCCACGGCGGCACGCATGGCGGCCAGGTCGACCACGGCGGGGACGCCAGTGAAGTCTTGCATCAACACCCGGGCGGGGCGGTATTGAATCTCGCGGTCGGAACGGCGCTCCTTGAGCCACCCGGCCAGGGCCTGGAGGTCGGTGCCGGTGACGGTTTTTTCATCTTCCCAGCGCAGCAGGTTTTCCAGCAGTACCTTCAACGACATCGGCAGTTTGTCCAGATCGCCCAGGCTTCGGGCGGCATCCGGCAGGCTGAAGTAGTGGTAGGTCCTGGTGTCGACTTGCAGTGTCTTAAGGGTTTTCAGGCTATCGAGGGATGGCATTGAAATCACTCCTTTGAGTCCGCACGGCTACGGACTGACGGAACGGACAGAGCCTTTAACCTAGCCCTGTTTTGAGCGTATGACTAATCACTGGACTCTATGGGCAGGTTCGCGGTTCCGAACTCCGCTATCATGCGGCGGTTTTCGTGACAGGCTTTGCTACGGAGTTTCAATGAACACGCTTTTCATGCACTGCCGGCCGGGCTTCGAAGGCGAGGTCTGTTCCGAGATCGCCGAGCACGCGGCCCGCCTCAACGTGGCCGGCTATGCCAAGGCCAAACCGGCCAGTGCCTGCGCTGAATTTGTCTGCACCGAAGACGATGGTGCCGAGCGGCTGATGGGCGGCCAGCGTTTCGCCGAACTGATTTTTCCGCGCCAGTGGGCGCGCGGCACCTTCATCGATTTGCCGGAAACCGATCGCATCAGCGTCATCCTGGCCCACATGGCCGCTTTCCCGACCTGTGGCAGCCTGTGGCTGGAAGTGGTGGATACCAACGACGGCAAGGAACTGTCGAACTTCTGCAAAAAGTTCGAAGGCCCCTTGCGCAAGGCGCTGATTGGCGCCGGCAAACTGGTGGACGACCCGCGCAAGCCGCGCCTGCTGCTGACCTTCAAGAGTGGCCGCGAAGTGTTCCTGGGCCTGGCCGAATCCGGTAATTCGGCGATGTGGCCCATGGGCATTCCCCGCCTGAAGTTTCCCCGGGAAGCGCCGAGCCGTTCCACCCTCAAGCTTGAAGAGGCCTGGCACCATTTCATTCCCCGGGACCAGTGGGACGAGCGCCTGCACAGCGACATGACCGGCGTGGACCTCGGTGCCGCGCCGGGTGGCTGGACCTGGCAACTGGTCAACCGGGGCATGCTGGTGACCGCCATCGACAATGGCCCGATGGCCGAAAGCCTGATGGACACCGGCCTGGTGCAGCATCTGATGGCAGACGGCTTCACGTTCAAGCCCAAGCAGCCGGTGGACTGGATGGTCTGCGATATTGTCGAGAAACCGGCCCGCAACGCGGCAATGCTGGAAGAGTGGATTGGCGAAGGGCATTGCCGCGAGGCCGTGGTCAACCTCAAGCTGCCGATGAAACAGCGTTATGCCGAGGTCAAACGCCTGCTCGAACGCATCGCCGAGGGTTTCAAGGCTCGGGGGATCAAGGTCGAGATCGGTTGCAAGCAGCTGTACCACGACCGCGAGGAAGTGACGTGCCATCTGCGGCGGTTGGATACCAAGAAGCCGAAGTCCCGCTGAAGCATGTAGCGAGCTTTTGTGGCGAGGGAGCTTGCTCCCGCTGGGCGGTGTAGGAGCTGGCGAAGCCTGCGATCTTTTGATCTTTCACTTGGAACTCAAGCGCCAATGGAAAGATCGCAGCCTCGCTTCGCTCGACAGCTCCTACAGCGCAGCCGAGTGGGAGCAAGCTCCCTCGCCACAGGGGTGATGCACCTCTGTTAAGCGCGCCGACATTGCGCGACAATGCCGGCCAGTTTCAGGAGTAGAACATGAGTGACATGAACGATACGCCGGTGGACGGCACGCTGGATGCCACCGGTCTCAATTGCCCGGAGCCGGTGATGATGCTGCACCAGCACATCCGCGACCTAGCCCCCGGTGGGTTGCTGAAAGTGATCGCCACCGACCCCTCGACTCGCCGTGATATCCCCAAGTTTTGCGTGTTCCTGGACCACGAACTGGTGGCCCAGCAGGAGGAAGCGGGCACTTATCTCTACTGGATTCGCAAGAAACTTGCTTAATCCGTCGAGCGGCTGAGGCGGATCTGCTTGCGCGCGCTGCGTGCCAGGCGGATCGATAGCATCAGCGCCGCGCAACTCAAACCCACGATCAGGCCTTGCCACAATCCGCTCGGGCCGCTGGCGGTACCGAGCCAGTCGGTCAGGCCCAAGGTGTAACCCACCGGCAGGCCGATGCCCCAATAGGCGAACAGGGTCAGGATCATCGTCACCCGGGTGTCCTGGAAGCCGCGCAACGCGCCTGCCGCCGTGACCTGGATCGCATCGGAAAACTGGAACAGCGCCGCGTAGACGATCAGCATCGAAGCTACTTCGATCACCACCGGGTCGGCGGTATAGATCGCCGCGATAGGCCCGCGCAGCGCCAACATCAGGCTCGCCGACAGACAGGCGTACGCCAGGGCCGTGGCCATGCCCACCCCAGCAGCGAAGCGCGCTTCGCGAGGCTGACGACGGCCCAGGGCCTGGCCGACCCGCACCGTGACGGCCATGCCCAGGGAGTAGGGGATCATGAACACCAGGGAACTGAAGTTCAGCGCGATCTGGTGTCCGGCCACCACCGTGGCACCAAGGCTGCCGATCAGCAGTGCGATCACCGCGAAAATACTCGACTCGGCGAACACCGCAATGCCAATCGGCAGGCCGATGCCCAGCAGGCGCTTGATGACCGCCCATTGCGGCCAGTCGAAACGGCTGAACAACTGGCTCGACTGATAGGCCGGTGCCCACCGGGCCCAACCGGCCATGCCCAGGGCCATGACCCACATGACGATGGCCGTAGCCCAGCCGCAACCGACGCCGCCCATGGCGGGCACGCCTAGGTGCCCATAGATGAAGATGTAATTGAGCGGAATGTTCAGCGCCAGGCCGCACAGCCCCAGCACCATCGCCGGCCGTGTGCGCCCCAGGCCGTCACTGAAGCAGCGCAGGACGTGATACAGCGCTACGGCCGGAAGGCCCGTGCCGATGCCTTGCAGGTATTCCATGCATGGGCCAATCAATTCAGGATCCACATTCATGATATGCAGGATCGGTTCGGCGCTGAGCAGCGCCAGCGTCGCGATCAACCCCACCACCAATGCCAACCACAGCGCCTGGCGCACCAGCGGCCCGATCTCGTCGAACGTAGCGGCACCGAAACGCTGGGCAACTTTCGGCGTTGTCGCTAGCAATGTGCCGGTCATCAACAGGAACACCGGCACCCAGATCGAGTTGCCCAGGGCCACGGCCGCAAGGTCCCGTGGGCCGACCCGGCCGGCCATGACTGCATCGACGAACCCCATGGCGGTGGTTGCCAGTTGCGCCACCATGATCGGCAGGGCCAGGGCCAGCAAAGTCTTGAGTTCCAGGCGAACCCGGGCCGGGCGGGATAGGGGGGTGTCGATGACAGGATTCACGGGGCAAGCGTCCGAAAAGGTTAAGCGCAAGGCGGCGAATTCTACGCCTTGACGCAGTGGTCAGGAAAAAACCTGTGTTGTGGATTTGTAATCGCTTTTTCAGTGTTCGAGCACCGGTGGGAGCAAGGCTTGCCCGCGATGAAGATGATGCGGTCTCCCTAGGAGCCGAGGCGCCTGCATTGCGAGCAATGCTTTGCTCCCACATAAATCCCCTTGCCACAACATCATGCGCTCCGGGTAATGCACAGGCCCAACGGAACGCCTACACTGCCCCTCCCGCCAAAGGAGCTTTGCCATGCTGATCGTCGCCGACGAAAACATCCCCCTGCTTGATGCATTTTTCCAAGGGTTCGGCGAAATCCGCCGGGTGCCGGGCCGGGGGATCGACCGGACGATGGTCGAACACGCCGACGTGCTGCTGGTACGTTCGGTCAGCCAGGTCAATCGGGCCCTGCTGGAAGGCAGCAAGGTGCGCTTCGTCGGCACCTGCACCATCGGCACCGATCACCTGGACCTGGATTATTTCGCCGAGGCCGGTATCCGCTGGGCCAGCGCGCCGGGCTGCAATGCCCGTGGCGTGGTGGACTATGTGCTGGGCAGCCTGATGACCCTGGCAGAAATCGAAGGTGCAGCGCTCGCGCAACGAACCTTCGGCGTGGTTGGCGCAGGCCAGGTGGGCGGTCGGTTGATCGAGGTGCTCAAGGGGTTGGGCTGGGCCGTGAAGGTCTGCGATCCGCCGCGTCAGGCCGCCGAGGGGGGCGAATATGTGAGCCTGGAGCAGATCATCGAGCAGTGCGATGTGATCAGCCTGCACACACCATTGACCCGAGACGGTGAGCAACCGACCTGGCACCTGTTCGACGAGGCGCGTCTGAACCGGCTCAAGCCCGGGACCTGGTTGATCAATGCGGCCCGAGGCCCGGTGATCGACAACGCCGCGCTACGCGAAGTGTTGCTGGAGCGCGAAGACCTGCAAGCGGTGCTGGATGTCTGGGAGCAGGAGCCCACCGTGGATGTGGACCTGGCCGATTTGTGCGTGATCGCTACCCCGCACATTGCCGGTTATAGCCTCGATGGCCGCCAGCGTGGCACCGCCCAGATCTACCAGGCCTTGTGCGCTTTCCTGGAGCGGCCGGTTGAAGTCAGCCTCAGCGACCTGTTGCCTCGGCCTTGGCTGGGCGGCGTTACCCTGGATGCCGAAGCCGACCCGGCCTGGGCCTTGGCGGCGCTGTGCCGGAGCGTGTACGACCCCCGTGGCGACGACGCGAACTTTCGTCGCAGCCTGGTGGGCACAGTCGGCGAACAACGCAGTGCGTTCGATGCCTTGCGCAAGCATTATCCGCCACGGCGGGAAATCGACAACTTGAAGGTTCGTATCGAAGGGCAGTCGGCGGCCTTGCAACAGATCGTGGCGGCGCTGGGCTGTGAGAGCAAAGCTTGCTCGCGATGAACGCTGACGCGGTCAGGGGGGGGCGAGGAGTCTGCATCGCGGGCACGCCTTGCTCCCACAAGCTTTCTCGCAGAGCGGGGAGAAACCCATCGCTACAGGGTTGTAGGACGCTGGCAATGGGCAGTAAGCCAGGCTCATAGAAACAGTCATAAAAAACCCGACATCAAGGTCGGGTCCAATTGAAGACGGGCTGTATCACTTTTGTTCGGCAGGCTTGGCCAGTCGCTTTTCCAGCTCGCTGCAGGCTTTCTGGATCATGTCTTCGGTGATCGGTACTTCGCGTCCTTGGGCATCAATGAACGAGCAGCCCAGAGACTGGTCCGGTTGCGTGCGGATTACTTGAATCTTGTCGTCGCTGCTGTGTTGCAAGGACATGGCCTGTCTCCTCATCAGGATGTGTGCCTACTTTAATGTCGCCAGGTGACCGAGCCATGACACTCCTTGTAGGTTCATGGCGACACCTCCACTCAATCAGAAACACAGTTGCGTTTCCAGCCAGACTTTAGACCGATAACATCTAGCCCCTAGTCGTTGTGGTCATATTTAACCTGACTCATTCTGATTCAATTTGGTTTCGCTACGCTTTGGCGTCGCTGGCCGACCTTTTTCCTGCTGCATTATCGGATGCCCTTGATGCTTTCTTCCCGACATCGCCGTGCCATACGCCTGGCCAGCGGCTTCATCGCCCCTTACCGCAAACAGGTCGCCGGCGCCCTGCTGGCCTTGATTGTCACCGCCGGTATTACCTTGTCCATGGGCCAAGGCATCCGGTTGCTGGTGGACCAGGGTTTCATGACCCGCTCGCCGCACCTGCTCAATCAATCCATCGGCCTGTTCATGGTGCTGGTGGTTGGGTTGGCGATCGGTACGTTTTCACGTTTTTACCTGGTGTCCTGGATCGGTGAGCGGGTGGTGGCCGATATCCGGCGGATGGTCTTCAACCATCTGGTGTACTTGCACCCCGGTTTCTACGAAAACAACCGCAGTTCGGAAATCCAGTCGCGGCTGACCGCCGATACAACCTTGCTGCAATCGGTGATCGGTTCGTCGCTGTCGTTATTTTTGCGCAACGCCTTGATGGTGGTGGGTGGCATCGTGCTGCTGTTCATCACCAATCCCAAGTTGACCAGCATCGTGGTGATTGCCCTGCCGCTGGTATTGGCACCGATCCTGGTCTTTGGTCGTCGGGTGCGCAGTTTGTCGCGCCAGAGCCAGGACCGCATTGCTGACGTCGGCAGCTACGTCTCCGAAACCCTCGGCCAGATCAAGACCGTGCAGGCCTACAACCACCAGGTTCAGGATGAACAGCGATTCTCCGTGACGGTGGAGCAGGCGTTCGACACTGCCCGCAAGCGCATCGCCCAGCGGGCCTGGCTGATCACTCTGGTGATCGTGCTGGTGCTGGGCGCGGTGGGGGTGATGCTCTGGGTTGGTGGCATGGATGTGATCGCCGGGCGGATTTCCGGTGGTGAGCTGGCGGCATTTGTGTTTTATAGCCTGATCGTCGGCAGCGCCTTCGGCACGCTGAGCGAGGTGATCGGCGAGCTGCAACGGGCGGCGGGCGCGGCAGAGCGCATTGCCGAGTTGCTGCGTTCGGAGAACATCATCCAGCCGCCGGCCTCAGGGCTTGTGACCTTACCGGAGCGGGTCCGAGGCGATTTGCGCCTCGAAGGTGTGCGTTTTTCCTATCCCTCCCGGCCGGACAGTTATGCGGTCGACGGCCTCGACCTGACCATCAAGGCCGGCGAGACCCTGGCCCTGGTCGGGCCTTCCGGTGCGGGCAAGTCAACGGTGTATGACCTGCTGCTGCGCTTCTACGATCCGGTGCAAGGGCAGATCCTGCTCGACGACGTGCCGTTGACTCGACTCGATCCCCTGGACCTGCGCCGCCACTTCGCCCTGGTTTCACAAAACCCGGCGCTGTTTTTCGGCACGGTCGAAGAGAACATCCGCTATGGCAACCCGAGCGCGACGTCCGAGCAGGTGCGCGAGGCCGCGCAGATCGCTCACGCCCATGACTTCATCGAAAAAATGCCCAACGGCTACCAGACTCACCTCGGCGACGGCGGCCAGGGCTTGTCCGGCGGCCAGCGCCAACGCTTGGCCATCGCTCGGGCGTTGCTGGTGGACGCTCCGATCCTGCTGCTGGACGAAGCCACCAGCGCCCTCGATGCGCAAAGCGAACACCTGATCCAGCAAGCCCTGCCCAACCTGATGAAAAACCGTACGACCCTGGTTATCGCCCACCGTCTGGCCACGGTGAAAAATGCCGACCGGATCGCGGTAATGGACCAGGGCAAAGTGGTTGCGGTGGGCACTCACCAGGAGCTGGTTGCCAGCAATGCGCTGTACGCGCGGTTGGCGGCGTTGCAGTTCAATGTGGGGTTGGAGACGGCAACCGACTAAGAGCCCGAGTGTTCGCAGGTTCAGTGTTTCCCCCGGTCTGTATGTGGGGCTTGCTCGCGAAAGCGGTGTGCCAGCCAGCATCACCGTCACTGATACACCGCCTTTTCGGGCAAGCCCCCACAAGGTCTCGCGCCGAGCAAAAAGAAATGCCCGCATCTTTCGATGCGGGCATTTCTTTTCTCAGGAACAGCTTGCGCTAATAATCACTGATCATCGAAATACCGCTCATGCCAATCCACCAGCGGTTGCGGCGAATTGAGTTTCTGGCCGTAGATCACCGAGTACGACAACACGTTCTGCACGTATTTTCGGGTTTCGTCGAACGGTATGCTTTCGACCCAGACGTCGAAGCTCAAGTGGTCGGCGCCGCGCAGCCACTGGCGTACGCGACCGGGGCCGGCGTTGTAGGCCGCCGAGGCCAGGACGCGGTTGCCGTTGAACTGGCTGTGAACCTGGCTCAGGTAGGCCGTGCCCAACTGGATGTTCTTGTCCGGGTTCAATACTTGCCGTGGTGAGGCCAGGGGAATGCTGAACTTGCGCGCGGTTTCCTTGGCGGTGGCAGGCATCAGTTGCATCAGGCCGGAGGCACCGACGTGGGAGCGGGCGTCGTCCATGAAGGCGCTCTCCTGGCGGGTAATGGCGAACGCCCAACTTGGATGCAAACCACGGATCTTGGCTTCGCGCACCAGGGTGTCGCGGTGGGCCATCGGGAAGCGGATGTCCAGGTCGTCCCAGTACTTGGCTTGGCTGATGGTGCGAATGGCCGGGAAATACCACTTCAGGTCATAAGCCAGTTTTGCCTGGGCGACCATTTCGTCCCGGTTGAAATGACGGCTGACGTGATACCACTCGCGGCGTCCGTCGACGATGTCCCCGCGGGCATGAAATTCCAGTGCCCGACGCACACCGGGGGTGTTGCGCACTTTGTTGATCAGCGCCTGGTTCATCACCAGCGGCTTGTTGATGAGCGAGTACGGCGACTGGGAACGGTCGGCGGCCAGGAAACCATAGAAATCCCGTTCGCGGGCCAGGTGCTTGTAGAGCGCCAGCGCCTCGGGGTTTTGCGGCTGCGCCAGTTCCAGCGTGCGGGCCTGCCAGTACCGCCAGCGATTGGTGCTGGACAGCGATTCGGGCAGGCGACGGGTCAGTTGGTACGCATCGTCCCAGCGGGCCAGGCGCAGCAGCAGACGCAAACGCCATTCCGAAACGCTGTCATCGCGCAATTCCGGGTCGTATTTCGTCATCACGTCCAAGGCTCGGCTGTCGAAGCGCTTGGCCAGGGTCAGGCCGATTTCCCGGGCAATCGCGACTTTTTCATCGCGAGAAAAATGCATGCTGCTGGCGTAGCCGTCCAACAGCGCCAAGGCCTTTTTCGGATCCTGGCGGGCCAGACGACGCAGGCCGAGGCTGACGATATCGGACATCGGTCCATCGGCCGGGGTGAAGCGCGAGGGCTGGTTGAGCAATTCGGGTTTTTGCGCCACGTCCACGAGCAACTTGCCGCGGGGGGCGAGGGTGGTCAGGCCACTGACCAGGCTTTTGGCCAGCGGAAAGTTGCGGGCCTGGGCCGCCAGTTTTATGCGTTCCCAGCGTTTCTGTTCGGTCAACTGGCCTTGGGAAGCCCATAGGCCGAACAATGCATCGCACGCCTGGGGTTGGGATTTGCCGGAGAGCCAGAGCTTTTCGGTATTGGCATAGCCTTCGGCCTTCAAGCCATGGCTGAGCTGGTACCGGGCGTTAAGGCAGTCCAGTTCGGTGAAATTGAGCTTGGGGTTGTAATACTTGACGAAGGTCTTCCAGTCGCCGCGTTCGGTCAGCCAACGCAGCCAGCGCAGCTTCATCCAGTTGGCCTGGGGCAGGTCACCATGTTCGGCGAGAAACTTCTCGATTTCGGCGTTGCTGGCGCTCTTGAGGCGAGCGGTCAATTCGTCGTAGGCCAGGTAGGGCTCCAGTGGATAATCGCGCAGGGCCTGGCTGTAGCGAAAGTAGGGGGCGGAATCACCCTTGGCCAAGGCGCGCTTGGCCTCGTCGTAATACTGGCGTTGAGTAGATATATCCACCGCCTGTGCGGATTGAACGGCTGTGGCACATACAAAAAGACACGAGATAACACTGAAAAGGCGACTGCGCATGAGACGTCCGGGCATAAAAAAACATGACAAGCCCAAGGGGTAACCCAGGGTAACTGTCTGTAGCTTAGCCTTTTGCCAGCAGTCGGCGAAAGCTTTGCAGGGCTGTCGGTGCAAGTTCGCAACATTTGTTGTGCGCAGAGCTTCGATGGCGAAATTGGCGGACCCTTTGGGGTCTCATCTCAGGTAGAATGCGCGCCCGGTTTTTGGAGAAGCTCATGACCCTGCTCAAATTCAGCGATGTGTCCCTTGCTTTCGGCGCGATGCCGTTGCTGGACAAGGTGTCCTGGCAGATCGCCCGTGGTGAGCGGGTGTGCATCATCGGCCGCAACGGCACTGGTAAGTCCAGCATGATGAAGCTGGTCAAGGGCGATCAAAAGCCTGACGACGGCTCGGTCTGGCGCGCGCCAGGCCTGAAAATCGGCGAATTGCCCCAGGAACTGCCGGTGGCCGACGAGCGGACCGTATTCGACGTGGTCGCCGAAGGCCTGGACGGTGTCGGTGCGCTGCTGGCCGAGTATCACCATCTGAGCCAGAACATCGTCACCGATGCCGACCTGGACAAATTGATGCACGTGCAGCACGACCTTGAAGCCCGAGACGGCTGGCGTCTGCAGCAACTGGTCGACAGCACCCTGAGCCGCCTGCAATTGCCGGCCGACAAGACCCTGGCCGAGTTGTCCGGTGGTTGGCGTCGCCGCGTCCTGCTGGCCCAGGCCCTGGTCTCCGAGCCGGACCTGCTGCTGCTCGACGAACCGACCAACCACCTGGACATCGGCGCCATCGCTTGGCTTGAAGAAGCCTTGAAAGATTTCCAGGGGGCGGTGCTGTTCATCACCCACGACCGTTCCTTCCTGCAAAACCTGGCGACGCGCATCCTCGAACTGGACCGCGGCGGCCTGATCGACTGGAACGGCGACTACGCCAGCTTCCTGGTGCACAAGGAGGCGGTGCTGGCGGCGGAAGAAACCGCCAACGCCCTGTTCGACAAGCGCCTGGCCCAGGAAGAAGTCTGGATCCGCCAGGGAATCAAGGCCCGTCGTACCCGTAACGAAGGCCGCGTACGGGCCCTCAAGGCCTTGCGCGTGGAGCGCAGCGAGCGTCGTGAGCGCACCGGCAAGGCCAACATCCAACTGGAAACGGCTGACAAGTCCGGCAAGCAGGTGATGGTGCTGGAAAACGTCAGTTTCGCCCATCCAGGCGGCCCGTTCCTGGTCAAAGACTTTTCCATGGTTCTGCAACGTGGCGATCGCATCGGCCTGCTGGGTGCCAACGGCACCGGCAAGACCACGCTGCTCAAGCTGATGCTCGGTGGCCTGGTGCCCACCAGCGGCAAGGTTGAAGAGGGCACGAAGATCGACGTTGCCTACTTTGACCAGTTGCGTCATCAACTGGACCTGGAAAAGACCGTGATCGACAACGTGGCCGAAGGTCGCGATTTCATCGATATCGATGGCCAGAGCCGCCATGTGCTGAGCTACCTCGGCGATTTCCTGTTCAGCCCCCAGCGTGCTCGTACGCCGGTCAAGGCGCTGTCGGGTGGCGAGCGCGCCCGTCTGTTACTGGCCAAATTGTTCAGCAAACCGGCGAACCTGCTGGTGCTCGACGAACCGACCAACGACCTGGACGTGGAAACCCTGGAGTTGCTGGAAGAGGTGTTGCTGACCTTCAACGGCACCGTGCTGATGGTCAGTCACGACCGGGCATTCCTCGACAACGTGGTCACCAGCACCCTGGTGTTCGAAGGCGAAGGCCTGGTGCGTGAATACGTCGGTGGTTATCAGGACTGGCTGCGCCAGGGCGGTTCGCCGCGTCTGCTGGGGGTAACCGAAAGCAAGTCCGGTAAGGCCGATCTGAATTCGGCTGTGGTCAAGGCCGAGCCAGTACCGGTAGCTGCCGCAGCGGCCCCAGCCAAGAAAAAGCTCAGCTACAAGCTACAGCGCGAACTGGAGGCGCTGCCGGGCGATATCGATGCGAAGGAACAGCAGATCGCCGCCGTTGAGGCCGAGATGGCTGACGCCGGCTTCTACCAGCGGCCAGCGGCCGAAACCGCCAAGGTCATCGCGCGTCTGGAGCAGTTGCAGGCCGAGCTGGACGCATTGGTCGAGCGCTGGGCTGAGCTGGACGCTTGATCCCATGCTGTAAAAAAAATCCCGGTGTTGCGTGGTGAGCACCGGGATTTCTATTTGAAACACTATTGCTGTGGGGGCAGGCTTGCTCGCGAAAGCGGTGTATCAGTCGACTTCGATATTGACTGTTATGACGTTTTCGCGAGCTAGCCCGCTCCTACACAGGGTTACGTGCGCTTGATCAGATGTACTGCCAGCACGTCGCAGGGTGCGCCATGCAGCACGTCATTGGCAGTCGAGCCCAGCAACAGCGCCAGGCCGTGGCGACCATGGCTGCCGACCACAATCAGGTCGCAACCCTGCTCCTTGGCCAGGTGATGGATCTCCTGGCGCGGCTGGCCGTAGGTCAGGTGGCTGAACTCCTTTTTCAGGGTAGGGTATTTCACGATCAGTCGGTCAAGGCGTTCTTTGGCCTGGTCGAATTGCTGTTGTTGCAACTGGGAAAGGTCCATGGGCACGTCGCCGCCGAAGGCCATGGCCATCGGTTCGACGATGTGTACCAGCGACAGCTTGGTGTCCCGGCCTTCGCAAAGGGCGAGGGCGCGCTTGACGACCGGATCGCATTCTTCGGTGAGGTCGACGGCGACCAGAACATGTTCGTAGTACATGGGAAACACTCCAGAGAATTGCAATACGGTAAGTATGGCTGGTTTCAAGCGCATTGATGGCGACGTGGCTCAATGGGCTCATCAGAATTCGGGAGTACGAATATGACGGTCTGGATAGTGGTGTCAATCCTGTTGGTGGTGTTAAGTCCGTTGGCATGGTTGCGACCGTCCCGTGTTCAGAGCGCTCGCATGACCCTGCGCATGGAGGCGCGACGCCTGGGCCTGGCCATGCAGCTGGCGCCGCAGGAGTGGCCGCACTGGCTCGGTCAGCAGCCGCCAAACCCCTGCGCCCAGTACCACCGGCCCCGGCGGGGCAAGGAGCCGGCGGTCTGGAGCTATTGGCAGACTGCGCCAGGCGTCTGGGTCAACCAGTGGCGGGAAGTCTGCCAGGACGAGGTGCTGGTCAATCATTTCGAAAAATTGCCGGCCAACGTCTACAAAGTCGAAGCTGACCGGCAAATGATCGCCTTGTACTGGGGCGAGAAGGGCGAAGCCACTGTTTTGCAGGATATTTGCGCGGTGCTCAAAGCGCTGGCCTGAGCGGATTTAGCTGCGTAGGAGCCGTCGAGCTGAGCGAGGCTGCGATTTTTACCCGGGCCATTGAGTCTCAAGATCAAAAAATCGCAGCCTTCGGCAGCTCCTGCCAGCATAAAAAAGCCCGACAGTCTCATCGGGCGGGTTGGCCAGGCAGGCCGGTAATCAAACGCGTACCAGGGCGTGCGTTCGTAACGCCCTTCACTCCCAAATGTTCAATCGCGCTCCCGACAGCGTAGACGGCTGGATCCGGCCTGTCTGGAATTAGGGCGATTTTTCTAATTATTGATCCTATGAATAGCGGCTCATGCGGCGCCGTGTTGTGGACCCGTGCGATACGGAATATGACCGTGAAGTCGCGTTCACGCCTGTGTTTAGGGCGATTGACAATTGTCGGAAATTCCGTGAAGGTGACGTACCCAAATCAAACGGGCGTATGAATTGAGCGTTTGTATTTTCAGAATGCTCCTACAGACCCCGACTATCGCGTTGACGGGTGTGCCTGGCGGATTGGCGTAGCATCGACGGTAACGTCAATGCCGAATCAGTGGTCAGCGTTCAACGTGTACTGTTCAGCTTCCATATCGTGGAGATCAGTTGATGATTTACGAAGGTAAAGCCATCACGGTTAAGGCTCTTGAAAGTGGCATCGTCGAATTGAAATTCGACCTCAAGGGTGAGTCCGTCAACAAGTTCAACCGTCTAACCCTGAATGAATTGCGTCAGGCCGTGGACACTATCAAGGCAGATGCTTCGATCAAGGGTGTGATCGTCAGCAGCGGCAAGGACGTGTTCATCGTCGGCGCCGACATCACCGAATTCGTCGACAACTTCAAGCTGTCCGATGCCGAACTGATCGCTGGCAACCTCGAAGCCAATCGTATTTTCAGCGACTTCGAAGACCTCAACGTACCGACCGTCGCGGCCATCAACGGCATCGCCCTGGGTGGCGGTCTGGAAATGTGCCTGGCAGCGGATTACCGCGTCATGTCCGCCACGGCCAGGATCGGCCTGCCGGAAGTCAAGCTGGGCATCTACCCAGGCTTCGGCGGCACCGTGCGCCTACCGCGTCTGATCGGTGCCGACAACGCTATCGAGTGGATTGCCGCAGGCAAGGAAAACCGTGCCGAAGACGCGCTGAAAGTCGGTGCCGTGGATGCTGTGGTCGAACTTGGCAAGCTCCAGGAGGCGGCCCTTGAAACCATCAAGCGCGCCATCAGCGGCGAATTCGACTACAAGGCCAAGCGTCAGCCGAAGCTGGAAAAGCTCAAGCTCAACGCCATTGAACAAATGATGGCCTTCGAAACCGCCAAGGGTTTCGTGGCCGGTCAGGCAGGCCCGAACTACCCGGCGCCGGTCGAAGCGATCAAGACCATCCAGAAAGCCGCGAACTTCGGTCGCGACAAGGCCCTGGAAGTCGAGGCCGCCGGCTTCGTCAAGCTGGCCAAGACCTCGGCTGCGCAAAGCCTGATCGGTCTGTTCCTCAATGACCAGGAACTGAAGAAAAAGGCCAAGACCTACGACGAAATCGCCAGTGACGTGAAGCAGGCTGCCGTACTCGGCGCCGGCATCATGGGCGGCGGTATCGCCTACCAGTCGGCGTCCAAAGGCACGCCGATCCTGATGAAGGACATCAACGAGCACGGGATCGAGCAAGGCCTGGCCGAAGCCGCCAAGTTGCTGGTCGGCCGTGTCGACAAAGGTCGCATGACCGCTGCGAAGATGGCTGAAGTGCTCAACGGCATTCGTCCGACGCTGTCCTACGGTGATTTCGGCCATGTCGATCTGGTGGTTGAAGCCGTTGTCGAGAACCCGAAGGTCAAGCAGGCGGTACTGGCTGAAGTCGAAGACAAGGTCAAAGAGGACACCATCCTGGCCTCGAATACCTCGACCATCTCCATTTCGCTGCTGGCCAAGGCTCTCAAGCGTCCGGAGAACTTCGTCGGCATGCACTTCTTCAACCCGGTGCACATGATGCCGCTGGTGGAAGTGATCCGCGGCGAGAAGTCCAGCGAACATGCCGTTGCCACCACCGTGGCCTACGCCAAGAAAATGGGTAAGAACCCGATCGTCGTCAACGACTGCCCGGGCTTTTTGGTCAACCGCGTACTGTTCCCGTACTTCGGCGGGTTCGCCAAGCTGGTCAGCGCCGGTGTCGACTTCGTGCGCATCGACAAGATCATGGAAAAATTCGGCTGGCCAATGGGCCCGGCGTACCTGATGGACGTGGTCGGCATCGACACCGGCCACCACGGTCGCGACGTCATGGCTGAAGGCTTCCCGGACCGCATGAAGGACGACCGCCGTTCGGCTGTCGACGTGCTCTACGAAGCCAAACGCCTGGGCCAGAAGAACGGCAAGGGCTTCTACGGCTATGAGACCGACAAGCGCGGTAAGCAGAAGAAAGTCGTCGACTCGTCGGTGCTGGAAGTGCTCAAGCCGATCGTCTACGAGCAGCGCGAAGTCACCGACGAGGACATCATCAATTGGATGATGATCCCGCTGTGCCTCGAAACCGTGCGTTGCCTGGAAGATGGCATCGTCGAAACCGCCGCCGAAGCCGACATGGGTCTGGTCTACGGTATCGGTTTTCCTCCATTCCGTGGCGGTGCGCTGCGTTACATCGATTCGATCGGTGTGGCCGAGTTCGTTGCCCTGGCTGACCAGTACGCTGATTTGGGCGCGCTGTACCGCCCGACCGCGAAGCTGCGTGAAATGGCCAAGAACGGCCAGTGCTTCTTCGGTTAAGCGCCCAACGACTAGAGCGAGAGAACATTTATGAGCTTGAATCCTAGAGACGTCGTGATTGTCGACTTCGGTCGTACGCCGATGGGCCGCTCCAAGGGCGGCATGCACCGCAACACCCGCGCCGAAGACATGTCGGCGCACCTGATCAGGAAGCTGCTGGAGCGCAACGTCAAGGTTGACCCCAACGAAGTCGAAGACGTGATCTGGGGCTGTGTGAACCAGACCCTGGAGCAGGGCTGGAACATTGCCCGCATGGCCTCGCTGATGACCCAGATTCCTCACACGGCGGCGGGACAGACCGTCAGTCGCCTGTGCGGTTCGTCCATGAGCGCACTACACACCGCCGCCCAGGCGATCATGACCGGCAACGGTGACGTGTTCGTTGTCGGTGGTGTCGAGCACATGGGCCACGTGAGCATGATGCATGGCGTCGATCCGAACCCGCATATGTCGCTGTACGCGGCAAAAGCCTCGGGCATGATGGGCCTGACTGCGGAAATGCTTGGCAAAATGCACGGCATCACCCGCGAACAGCAGGACGCTTTTGGCGTGCGCTCCCACCAGCTCGCCCACAAGGCGACCGTGGAAGGCAAGTTCAAGGATGAGATCATCCCGATGCAGGGCTACGACGAGAACGGCTTCCTGAAGCTGTTCGACTACGACGAAACCATTCGTCCGGAAACCACCCTGGAAAGCCTGGCGGCCCTCAAGCCGGCATTCAATCCGAAGGGTGGCACCGTGACAGCTGGTACCTCGTCGCAGATCACCGACGGTGCCTCGTGCATGATCGTGATGTCGGCCCAACGTGCCCAGGACCTGGGTATCCAGCCGATGGCGGTGATTCGTTCGATGGCCGTGGCGGGTGTGGACCCCGCGATCATGGGCTATGGTCCAGTACCGGCCACGCAGAAAGCCTTGAAGCGTGCAGGCTTGGGTATTGCCGATATCGACTTCTTCGAACTCAACGAAGCTTTCGCCGCGCAGGCCCTGCCAGTGCTGAAAGATTTGAAAGTGCTCGACAAGATGAACGAGAAGGTTAACCTGCACGGCGGCGCGATCGCCCTGGGTCACCCATTCGGTTGCTCCGGTGCACGCATCTCCGGCACGCTGCTCAACGTCATGAAGCAGAATGGCGGCACCTTTGGTGTGTCCACCATGTGTATTGGTCTCGGCCAGGGCATTGCCACTGTCTTCGAACGCGTCTAAGCGTTGCGTCGATGGAAGCCGGGGCCAAGTGCCCCGGTTTTTGTTTTTTCGGGTTTAGTAAAAAAAAGATTTTGTTTTTATTTTGAAAAAATTTGAGTGAGTGCCGAGCATGCCGATACAACCTGGGCTCTACCAGCATTACAAAGGTCCGCAGTACCGTGTATTCAGCATCGCGCGGCATTCCGAGACCGAGGAAGAAGTGGTCTTCTATCAAGCCCTGTATGGCGATTACGGCTTTTGGGTGCGCCCCTTGAGCATGTTCGAAGAGTCCGTCGAGGTTGACGGGGAACAGGTGCCACGCTTTGCTTTGGTGCAGGCCGAGGAAAGCATTTTTCCCAAGCCTTGAGGCCGGCATGCGGGCAACCCTGCGCTTGACCTCACCTTGCAGCCACTATATATAGCGGTGCCGCGTCAGGCGCCAACCGCCTTTCACTTTTTAGAATTCAGGAATTTTCTGATCCATGGGCAAATCGCTGGTCATTGTGGAATCCCCGGCTAAGGCCAAGACCATCAACAAGTATCTGGGCAACCAATACGTGGTGAAGTCGAGTATCGGCCATATCCGAGACCTGCCCACCAGCGGTTCGGCTAGCGCCAACAAGGAGCCAGCCGCCAAGCGCGGCAAGGCTGCCGCCGGTGAAGTGCCGGCGCTGTCGCCGAAAGACAAGGCGCGCAAGCAGCTGGTCTCACGCATGGGGGTCGATCCGGAACACGGCTGGAAAGCCAAGTACGAGATCCTTCCGGGCAAGGAAAAGGTCATCGAAGAGCTGCGCCGGCTCGCCAAGGATGCCGACACCATCTATCTCGCGACGGACTTGGACCGCGAAGGGGAAGCCATTGCCTGGCACCTGCGCGAAGCCATTGGTGGGGATGACAGCCGCTACAAGCGCGTGGTGTTCAACGAAATTACCAAGAAGGCCATCCAGGAAGCCTTCTCCCAGCCGGGCGAGCTGGATATCGATCGGGTCAATGCTCAACAGGCGCGTCGCTTCCTCGACCGCGTGGTGGGTTACATGGTCTCGCCCCTGCTGTGGGCCAAGATCGCCCGTGGTCTGTCGGCCGGTCGTGTGCAGTCGGTCGCGGTAAAGCTGGTGGTGGAGCGCGAGCGTGAGATCCGTGCGTTCATCCCTGAAGAGTACTGGGAAGTCCACGCCGACCTCGGCACCGCCAAGGGCGCCACCGTACGCTTCGACGTGGCCCGGGAGAAGGGCGAGGCCTTCAAGCCGCTCAACGAAGCCCAGGCCATGGTGGCGCTGGAGAAGCTCAAGGCTTCCAGCTACAGCATCGTCAAGCGCGAAGACAAACCGACCAGCAGCAAGCCGTCGGCGCCGTTCATCACCTCCACGCTGCAACAGGCCGCGAGCAATCGCCTGGGTTTTGGCGTGAAGAAAACCATGATGATGGCCCAGCGTCTTTACGAAGCTGGTTACATCACCTATATGCGTACTGACTCGACCAATCTTTCGGTCGATGCCGTGGCGATGGCGCGCACATATATAGAAAGCGAGTTCGGCAAGAAATACCTGCCGGACACGCCGAACGTCTACAGCAGCAAGGAAGGCGCGCAGGAGGCTCACGAAGCGATTCGTCCGTCCGACGCCAATACCGAGCCAAGCAAGCTGTCGGGCATGGAGCGTGATGCCGAGCGTCTCTACGAGCTGATCTGGCGCCAGTTCCTGGCCTGTCAGATGCTGCCGGCGCAATACCTGTCGACTACGGTCAGCGTCGGTGCTGGCGACTTCGAACTGCGTGCCAAGGGTCGCATCCTGAAGTTCGACGGCTACACCCGCGTCATGCCGCAAATCACCAAGCCTGGGGATGACGACGTCCTGCCGGACATGGCCCAGGGCGACGTGATGAAGCTGATCAAGCTTGATCCGACTCAGCATTTCACCAAGCCACCGGCTCGTTACTCCGAAGCCAGCCTGGTCAAGGAAATGGAAAAGCGCGGCATCGGTCGTCCTTCGACCTACGCAGCCATCATCTCCACCATCCAGGACCGCGGCTATGTGGCGCTGCACAACCGTCGTTTCTATTCGGAAAAGATGGGTGACATCGTTACCGAGCGTTTGTCCGAGAGCTTCTCGAACCTGATGGACTACGGCTTCACCGCCGGTATGGAAGAGAACCTCGACGATGTGGCCCAGGGCGAGCGCGACTGGAAAAACGTTCTCGACGAGTTCTACGGCGACTTCAAGAAAAAGCTCGAAGTGGCCGAAAGCCCTGACAGTGGCATGCGCGCCAATCAGCCGGTCATGACCGATATCCCGTGCCTGACCTGCGGGCGTCCGATGCAAATCCGTACCGCCTCGACCGGTGTATTCCTGGGTTGCTCGGGCTACAGCCTGCCACCCAAGGAGCGCTGTAAGGCGACAGTCAACCTGGTGCCGGGCGACGAAATCGCTGCGGACGACGAGGGGGAATCGGAATCCCTGGTGCTGCGCGGCAAGCATCGCTGCCCGATCTGCAGCACGGCGATGGACGCCTACCTGCTGGATGAAAAGCGTAAGCTGCACATCTGCGGCAACAACCCGGACTGTGCTGGCTACGAGATCGAAGAGGGCACTTATCGCATCAAGGGCTACGAAGGCCCGAGCCTGGAATGCGACAAGTGTGGCAGTGAGATGCAGCTCAAGACCGGCCGTTTCGGCAAGTTCTTCGGTTGCACCAACCCGACCTGCAAAAACACCCGCAAACTGCTCAAGAGTGGTGACGCGGCGCCGCCGAAGATGGATCCGGTGAAGATGCCTGAGCTCAAGTGCGAGAAGGTCAACGACACCTACATCCTGCGCGACGGCGCCTCCGGCCTGTTCCTGGCGGCCAGCCAGTTCCCGAAAAACCGCGAGACCCGCGCACCGTTGGTGATGGAAATCGTGCCGCACAAGGACGAGATCGATCCGAAGTACCATTTCCTCTGTGCAGCGCCGCAGAAGGATCCGGAAGGGCGCCCGGCGGTCATTCGCTACAGCCGCAAGACCAAGGAGCAGTACGTGCAAACCGAAGTCGAGGGTAAGCCGACTGGCTGGAAAGCGTACTACGACGGTGGTAAGTGGGCGGTGCAAGACAAGAGCTGATGGCAGCACTCACGTGTGACGAGGGGGCTTGCGCCCGCTGGACCGGTCCGACGTTTCGGGCGTAGCTGCCCCAATAAGTCTCAAGTGAGCAAAAGGCCGCATGACAACCCATAGGTTTTCATGCGGCCTTTTTGTTTTTGGCTTGCAGTGGCCTCGGTTGATCCATGACACTGTCGCACTTGCGTGACGCTTTCATTTCGTTGGGGAGATGCCGCCATGGCCCACGAACTCTATACCCGCACCAATCAGAAAATCTATTTCGCCGGTCTGTCGCTCGAGGCGCTCACCAGGGCCGAGGATGGGCGTGCGATGAATTCCCCGGCATTGCTCCAGGCAGGACGCGAATCCGCGTTGTTTCACCTGTACGGTGCGTTATTGGGGTTGTGCCATGAAATTGCCGGTTTCTATCGCCTGCCACAAGCGAATGCGCCACGGGCCGAGCTGTTGTTGACCCGCGAAGTGCTGGAAACCATTGCTATCCCGGAATTGGCCGAAATGGTCGAGCTGGCGCATAACCCGGAAACCTGGCTGGCGAAGCTATTGACGGCCCATGCGGCGCTGTTCGAGCCGCCGCGGGCCCCACGCAAGCCCAAGGGGGACGTGACCCAGCCGTTGATCGTGGCGGTCAATCTGGACGAGCAAGAACCTGAGCAGGAGTTGAGCCGGGAGGAGCTGGAGAGCTGGCGCCAGAACCTCAAGAGCTTGGCGATACGCTTTCGTGAAGGGTTGAACGAGTGCTGAGTTTCCCCTCGGCCCGTTACCTTCGATGATAACGCTTGGTCAAGATCCCGAGCGGAGCCTGGCCGATGACTATATAATCCTCGACTTTCGTGGAGAACAGACTTTTATGCCAACGTCCTTTCTAGAAATTGTCGAACTTCCTGATGGCCGCATCGAGCTGCGCAGGGCTGAGGACGAGGGGTCTCTGGTTACCCTGAACTTCTCCGAAGACGCCAAGGTATTCCTCCAGGGCCAACACGTTGAAGTCGCCAAGGCGATGCTGAGCGTGGGCGTCCAGATGGCAGGTCGCCTGGTTGAAGGCGAATTCAATAAGGAAGAGGGGCCGCGGGTTCTTCATTGATCCCGTCCGTCGGCTTTTTTGACGGTGTGGCTGGTCGGCTTCTCTTCCTTGGAGAAGCCCCGCGTTTGTCTTAGCCCAATCGAATATTGAGACTTTGTGCGTCCCCGATACGGGCGGCGCTGATCAACTGTTGCCGTGCGGTCGCGGTTAACAGGTTGAGCCAACTGACCACGGTGTGGCTACGGCCCAGGCGCAAGGCTTCGCAGGTCAACTGTTGGGCGCTTTGGGTACCCCGCGGTTGCAGCAACAGGATGCGTTCGCGGTTCAGGCCGGCATCTCGCAGCCAGGCCTGGGTGACGCTGGCCGGTGGTGCGATCAGCGTCAGCCAGCGAGCATCCTGGTCCTGGCTGAGTTCCCGCAGAATCGGCGCCAGCAGGTTCAGGCAGTTTCCGGCCGCACCACGTAACGACAGTTCGCTGAAAGCCTCAGGCTCGACGCCCCAGGGCGACTCGATGACCTCTTTCAGGACTGGAGCCAGCGGTTGGGCCATGAATGCCTCGAACAGCGGAAGTTGTGTGTGTTGTGGTGTGTGAGGGAACTGCATAAAGCCTCCTTTAGCGGCGAATGACGCCGACGCTCAAGCCTTCGATGACCAGGTCCTGATCTTTCAGATTCACTTCGATGGGCGCGAACTCCGGGTTCTCAGCGATGAGCCAGACTTTGCTGCCGTCGCGCTTGAAGCGCTTGACGGTTACCTCGTCGCCGATTCGCGCCACCACGATCTGACCATTGCGGGCTTCGCGGGTGGTGTGAACTGCCAGGAGGTCACCGTCGAAGATGCCGATGTCCTTCATGCTCATGCCGTGTACACGAAGCAGGTAATCGGCCCGAGGATGGAAGAACGAAGGATTGATGTTGCAGGACTCCTCGACATGCTGCTGGGCGAGGATCGGTGCGCCTGCCGCGACCCGGCCGATGATCGGCAGGGTGGTTTCGTCGGCCTTGGCTTCGAAGCCGGGGATGCGAATGCCACGGGATGCGCCCGGGGTCATTTCGATCGCACCCTTGCGCGCCAGCGCCTTGAGGTGTTCTTCAGCCGCGTTGGGCGACTTGAACCCTAGTTCCTGGGCGATTTCCGCACGGGTTGGCGGGTAGCCGTTGTCTTCGAGGCAGCGTTTGATGAAGGCCAGAATCTCTGCTTGGCGTGGCGTCAGCTTTAGCATATTGATCGCTCTGTCTTTTTATACAGTGACTGGGATTATATACAGTGAACACCGCTTGGCAATCCTCCTTTTTCCACAGGCCGCTGGACGGTCGGTCGGGTTGTTGGATGCGACATGGCTACCACCCGTGAAAAGGTGTGGTTAAATACGTGACCGGGCATTCGCAAAACGCCCCGGCAGGCTTGACAACCCCTAGGCTGAAACGTATGTTTCAAACAAGTGTTTGTCAGGCGGAGTAACCATGGCCCAGTCGGAAACCGTTGAACGCATTCTCGATGCTGCCGAGCAGTTGTTCGCGGAAAAAGGTTTCGCTGAAACCTCGTTGCGTCTGATCACCAGCAAGGCCGGGGTGAACCTGGCGGCGGTGAACTATCATTTCGGCTCGAAAAAGGCCCTGATCCAGGCGGTATTCTCGCGGTTCCTCGGGCCTTTCTGCCTCAGCCTCGATCGCGAGCTGGAGCGTCGGCAGGCCAAGCCTGACGTCAAGCCGACCCTGGAAGAGCTCCTGGAAATCCTGGTCGAGCAAGCCCTTGTCGTGCAACCGCGCAGCGGTAACGACCTTTCCATTTTCATGCGCCTGCTGGGCCTTGCCTTCAGTCAGAGCCAGGGCCACCTGCGACGTTACCTGGAAGACATGTACGGCAAGGTTTTCCGGCGCTACATGCTGCTGGTCAACGAGGCCGCACCGCGCATTCCGCCCATCGAGTTGTTCTGGCGGGTGCACTTCATGCTCGGCGCCGCGGCGTTCAGCATGTCCGGTATCAAGGCGTTGCGCGCCATCGCTGAAACCGATTTTGGCGTGAACACCTCGATCGAGCAGGTGATGCGCCTGATGGTGCCGTTCCTGGCAGCCGGCATGCGTGCCGAAAGTGGTGTCACCGATGAAGCCATGGCAGCCGCGCAATTGCGTCCGCGCAGTAAATCGACACCGGCGCTGGCCAAGGCGTAAGCGCACGGGTGGGCGCGGCTGCCGACATCCGCTAAGCTAGCCGCCCATGCCGACTCTCGTTTCGAACCCGTTCCATTTTTCATTGCATGACCGCGACCTGCCGGGCCTTGGTCCCAGCGGTGTGGTCGTGCCTGTGTTACCGCGCGGGTTCATCGTTATTAAGGAAATGCTATGACTGCTGGCCTGCAAGGCTCGTTGATGGTGGACGTCGCCGGTACCTGGCTGACGGCCGAAGATCGCCACCTGTTGCGCCAGCCCGAGGTAGGCGGTCTGATCATTTTTGCGCGCAATATCGAGCATCCACGTCAGGTGCGCGAGCTGAGCGCGTCGATCCGCGCTATCCGCCCCGATCTTTTATTGGCGGTGGATCAGGAAGGTGGCCGCGTCCAGCGGCTGCGCCAGGGTTTTGTGCGGTTGCCGGCGATGCGGGCGATAGCCGACAACCCGAACGCGCAATACCTGGCCGAGCAGTGCGGCTGGATCATGGCCACCGAGGTGTTGGCGGTCGGCCTCGACTTGAGCTTTGCCCCGGTGCTGGACCTCGATTACCAGCGCAGCGCCGTCGTCGGCAGCCGTTCCTTCGAAGGCGACCCCGAGCGCGCTGCGTTGTTGGCCGGTGCCTTCATCCGCGGCATGAACGCCGCCGGGATGGCCGCCACCGGCAAGCATTTCCCGGGGCATGGCTGGGCCGAGGCCGATTCCCACGTGGCGATTCCGAACGATGAGCGTAGCCTGGAGCAGATTCGCGCCAACGACCTGGTACCGTTTGCCAGGCTGAGCAAGCAACTGGCCGCCGTCATGCCGGCCCATGTCATCTACCCGCAGGTCGACGCCAACCCAGCCGGGTTTTCCCGCCGCTGGCTGCAGGACATCCTGCGCGGCGAGTTGCAATTCGATGGGGTGATCTTCAGTGATGATCTGTCGATGGCCGGTGCTCATGTGGTTGGTGATGCTGCCAGCCGTATCGAGGCGGCTTTGACGGCGGGTTGTGACATGGGCCTGGTGTGCAACGACCGTGCTGCCGCGGAGTTGGCCTTGAGCGCGGCCCAGCGCCTGAAGGTCAAGCCTTCGGCGCGGATCGCCCGCATGCGCGGCCAGGCCTACGCCTCCACTGAATACCGTCAGGACCCTCGCTGGCTGGCGGCGCACGGCGCGCTGAGGGCTGCCCAGTTGGTTGATTAAGGAGTTGTCATGACTGGCATGAGTAATGATCGGCGGTGCCCATGACCCAGCCAATTGAGGCGCTTCTTGAGACTGATTGGGGAGAAAGCTTCCATCAGCGTTACCTTGAGCGAGGGTTCGACTACGCCGAGAGAGCGCGAGTACGGATACTGCGGATAGATGAGCAATCGATTCACGCCGAATGCGAGGGTGGCGGCGATAATGTTTATCAGCAGGTGATCGCGCTCACTCGTTATCGGGGCTACGACGGCGTTCGTTACGAATGTTCGTGCCCGGTCGGTGACAGCTGCAAGCACTGCGCTGCCGTCATGTTCCATTTGATGTGGAATCCGCAAGCGCTGGAGGCCGGCTCCGCCAGCGAGCGCCTGAGTTCTGAACTTGAAACCTGGATCAAGTGTATTCCCGAGTGGGACGCCGATTCGCTACCGAGCAAAAAAGACGCCGATGTCCGGATCTTCTACAAACTCAAGAAGACGCACTTAGGGCAGTGGCTTTTGGAACTCTTCAAGGGGCGCCAGCTCGATGATGGTTCCCTGAAGGATCTGAAAGCGTTTGGCCAACTGACGGACATGCTGAATCGTTTTCCGAATTATATGTCCGACGTCGACAAGCAAATTGGCCAGTCGCTTATCAGCAGTCAGCATTATCACAGCCAGAACAGCTTTCCGTTGCAAGGTCGCAGCGGCGCCGAAGTGCTGGCGCTGGCATTGCATTCCTCACGCTTGTTCCTGGATTTCGACCCGCCGCAGCCATTGGGCGCAGGTCCGCTAAAAAATGCGCAGTTTTTCTGGGCTGAGCAGGCCAATGGCAACTATCGGTCTCGGTGGCGCAGTGGCGATCAGGTACTGGATAACCTCCTGGTGCTTGAGCCGCTTCATTATCTGGATTTATCGCGCAGGGAACTTGGCCGGCTGTCCTATGAAATGGACGACAAATTGGCGTGCCATTTATGCCATGCGCCGGAGGTACCCGCTCGGGATGTCGTGCTTTTCAGCCATAGGATCAACGCTGTCGACCGACCTATCCCGCCGCCGAAAGAACTGACTGAGCGCATCATCGAAGGTGTTGAACCGCGAGCGGTGTTGACGTTGGGAAGTGCAATCAACTTCCGGCACTGGAAATCTGTTCCAGAACATCGCGCGGCACTGACCTTTATTTATGATGGTCATGTGGCGGACGACAAAGCATCCACCGAACTGTCGATCCTGTCCGGAACCGAAATTTTGCGCATTGAGCGTAAGCCGGATGTCGAGCAGGCCTTTCGCACTGTTCTGCGTAAGGTAGGTTTCAAGAAAACAAGTCGCAAGAGCCTTGCGCTGGCGGACATCGGGGGTGAGCTATTTCAAATGGCGGATGACGACGCCTGGTTGGCCTTCATGGACAAAGGCCTGCCGCGATTGCGTGCCGCCAATTGGCAGATCGATATCGAAGCGGGTTTTCATTTCGATCTGCAACCGGTGGAGCAGTTGTACGCCGACATCGAGGAGTCTCCCGGTCGAGAGTGGTTCGATTTACAACTGGGCATTGTCGTGGATGGGAAACGGCACAGCCTGCTGCCGATCTTGCTTCATCTGCTTCGCTCAAGCCCCGAGATGATGGATCCGGACAACCTTGATCGGCGTGGTGATGAAGAGTTGATGTTGCTCGATCTCAACGGCGGAAAATTCGGTGCGGGTCCTGGTGTGAAGGTCGCGTTGCCATATGGGCGGGTCAAGCCGCTGATGGCAACGCTTGGTGAGTTGTACATGAAGGAGCACCGGGGTGACTCGATACGGTTGAATGCCTTTGATGCGGCCAGGTTGAATGTGCTTGAAAGCGTGCCATTGACCTGGCAAGGCGGGGAGCGGTTGCGTACGTTCGCCAAGCGATTACACGAGTCGACTCATGCTCATGTCCCGGCGCCGGCGGGGCTCAAAGCCACCCTGCGACCTTATCAACTGGAAGGGCTCAATTGGATGCAGACCCTGCGCGAGCTGGAAGTCGGCGGCATCCTGGGCGATGACATGGGCTTGGGTAAAACCTTGCAGACCCTGGCTCACCTGCTTTGTGAGAAGCAGGCCGGGCGCCTGGATGTCCCGGCGCTTGCAGTCATGCCCACCAGTCTGATTCCCAACTGGCTCGACGAAGCGGCACGCTTCACGCCGCAGCTCAACGTCGTGGCGCTTCATGGTGCAGCCCGGCAAAAAGATTTCGCCAGCCTTGCACAGTACGACCTGGTTCTGACGACTTATGCCTTGTTGCCGCGGGATTTGGAGGTGCTGAAACCCCAGGCCTGGAGTGTGCTGATTCTCGATGAAGCGCAGAACATCAAGAGCCCCACCAGCAAGGCCGCCCAGGCTGCTCGCGAACTCAATGCCCGGCAGCGCTTGTGCCTGTCCGGTACGCCCCTGGAAAATCACTTGGGCGAACTCTGGTCGCTGTTTCATTTCCTCCTGCCCGGCTGGTTGGGGGATAACAAAAGCTTCAACCGAGACTACCGGACGCCGATCGAAAAACATGGCAACAGCGAGCGAATGCACCATCTGACGGCGCGAATAAAACCGTTTCTACTGCGGCGTAAAAAGGAACAAGTCGCTACTGAGCTGCCACCCAAGACTGAAATCGTCCATTGGGTCGACCTCAGTGACGGGCAGCGGGATGTCTATGAAACTGTGCGTGTGGCCATGGACAAGAAAGTGCGCGACGAAATCGCTCGAAGCGGAGTGGCCCGTAGCCAGATTATCATTCTCGATGCGTTGCTCAAGTTACGCCAGGTCTGCTGCGACCTGCGGCTGCTCAATACCGTACAGACCGCCAAAGCGCTACGTTCCGGCAGCGGCAAGTTGGTCAGTTTAATGGAGATGCTCGAAGAGTTGCTCAGCGAAGGGCGCAAGATTCTGCTGTTTTCCCAGTTCACCTCGATGCTGGCCCTGATCGAGGAGGAACTGCAAAAGCACAGCCTGACCTATTCCTTACTGACCGGATCCACCACGGATCGCCGCACCCCGGTGAGGGAATTTCAGAGTGGCAAGGTGTCGCTGTTTCTAATCAGCCTCAAGGCCGGCGGTACGGGGCTCAATCTGACGGCTGCCGACACGGTGATTCACTTCGATCCGTGGTGGAACCCAGCGGTGGAAAATCAGGCGACCGACCGGGCTTATCGGATCGGTCAAAACAAGCCAGTGTTCGTCTACAAGCTGATTGCCCGAGGCACGGTGGAAGAGAAGATACAGGCGCTTCAGGAGGACAAGGCTGCGTTGGCGGGCAGCCTGCTGGATGGCGGCGCGACGGGTGGGTGGAAGCTTGAGCAGAGCGATATCGAAGCGTTGTTTGCACCGTTGCCCAAGACCTGATTCACCGGCACATTCACTGGCTATGTCGCCTGATAGTCAGCCATCGGGAGCAGGCTCGCTCCCACATTAGAACGGGCCGGGCTCCGGCTTTGTGGGCGCGGCAAATCCCCTGTGGGAGCCGAGCAAGCTCAGCTCCCACAGGAAACGGTGTGAATCAGCGCTTCTCGAGTTTGTCCGGCAGCGGCGCGAACAGTGCTTCGATATCGTCGCTCTGCAGTTTCCAGTCTCCGGCCACGCGTCCGTCCAGTACGCCGGCCGCGAGGTCGGATTTTTCCTTTTGCAGTAGCTGGATCTTCTCTTCCACTGTGCCTCGAGCAATCAACTTGTAGACGAACACCGGCTTTTCCTGGCCGATGCGGTAGGCGCGGTCGGTCGCCTGGTTTTCGGTCGCCGGGTTCCACCACGGGTCGTAGTGAATCACTGTGTCGGCCTCGGTCAGGTTCAGGCCTACACCACCGGCCTTGAGGCTGATCAGGAAGATCTGACGCTTGCCACTCTGGAATTCCTTGACGGGCGTGCGTCGGTCCCGGGTCTGGCCGGTCAGGAGGGCGTAATCGACGCCGCGTTTCTTCAGTTCATCTTCAATCAGCGCCAACATGGACGTGAACTGGGAAAACAGCAGCACCCGGCGACCTTCTTCAAACAGCTCTTCGAGCATTTCCATCAGGCTGTCGAGCTTGCCCGAGGTGCTGCCTCGGACGGGCAGGGTGGCGTCGTTGATCAGGCGCAGGTCGCAACACACCTGGCGCAGCTTGAGCAGCGCCTCGAGAATGATGATCTGGCTGCGGGCCACGCCCTTGCGAGTGATTTCGTCGCGGACTTTTTTGTCCATCGCCAGGCGCATGGTTTCGTAGACGTCTCGCTGGGCGTCGCTGAGCTCGACCCAATGGATGATCTCGGTCTTGGGCGGTAATTCCGTCGCCACTTGCTCCTTGGTCCTGCGCAGCAGGAAAGGTTTTATCCGGCCGTTGAGGTGCTGCAGTCGTACATCGCTGCCACGCTTTTCGATCGGTACACGGTAGTCGCGGTTGAAACTCTTGATGTCCCCGAGCCAGCCCGGCAGCAGGAAGTGAAACAGCGACCACAATTCGCCCAGGTGATTTTCCAGGGGCGTGCCGGACAGGCACAGCCGTTGGCGGGCGTTGAGCTCCCGGGCGGCCTGGGCGGCTTTGCTGGTGGGGTTCTTGATGTACTGGGCTTCATCGAGGATCAGCACGTGCAATGGCTGCGCAGCCAGACGCTCGACATCCTTGGGCAGCAGGGCATAGGTGGTGAGGACCAGGTCGTAATCGGCCAGCCGGTCGAAATGCTGCTTGCGCCCGGCGCCGTAAAGCGCCAATACCTTGAGCTGCGGCGTGAAGTGAGCTGCCTCGTCGAGCCAGTTGGGGATCAGGCTGGTCGGCATGACCACCATGCACGGCCGGTCGAGGCGTCCGGCGTGTTTTTCGCTGAGAATGTGCGCCAGAGTCTGTAGGGTTTTGCCCAGGCCCATGTCGTCCGCGAGAATGCCGCCGACTTCCAGCTGCCGCAGCGATTGCATCCAGCTCAAGCCTTCGAGTTGATACGGCCGCAGCCTCGCATTCAGGCCCTCTGGCGCGGTCGCGGTGTAATCCTTGATGTCCCGCAGGCGTTGGGCCAGGCCGCGAATGTGTTCGCCACCCTCCCAGGTCAACGGTATGTCCTGCAGCGGATTCAGGCGCAGGGCGTCCGCGCTGTTGAGGCGCAGTTTGGTGGTGCCGGGCTCTTGCAGGTAAAACTCGCCCAGGGTCGCCAGCACCGGTTTCAGCCGGCCATAGGGCAGGGCCACTTGCTGCGGGCCGAACTCCGAGTTCGGACGGTTGGGCAGGTTGACCAGAATGAGCTCGTCGTCTCGGCGCCTGGCCAGGCGTTCCGGGTTGAACAGTTCGATGTGCGAGCGCATCAGGTTCAGCAGGATCGGCAGCAGGCTCAGGCGCTCACCGTTGACGATGATCCCCAGTTCCAGGTCGAACCAGTCCCGCTCCGGCGTTTGCTCGACGGTGGCGTACCACTCGTCCACGGCCGTCAGGTCGAAGCCGAAGTCTTCGTCGATCTGCAGTTCCCAGCCCTGGGTACGCAGTTTCGGCAGGTCATTGAGGGTGAACGTCAGCCAGGCGCTGTCGTTGACCATCTCGTACAGTTCGCCGGCGCTTTCCGGCAGGGCCTTGCTTTGTCGGGTCGCGACCTTGAAACCGAGGATTCGCAGCTGTTCGCGGTAGGACTGTTCCACATCGGTGTGGCGTTTTATCCGCAGTGTCTGGGTTTCCTGGCGAATCAGCACGTCGGTGTTGCGCTGGCCGCTGACGTATTCGTCCAGGTAACTGAACGACAGCGCGGCGCGGTGTTGAATGTAGCGCTGCATCTTGCCGTTGCGCGGCTCGAAGGCGCTGAACTCGACACTGGCCAGCCACAGGCGCGGCACCGGTTGCACGTTGTCCACCAGCACTTGTGGCGGGGCCTTGGGGCTGCGGTTGTCCAGCACCGCCTGAAGTTTCTCCAGCAATTGCGCGTCTTTTTCGGCGGCCGGGTAGGCCAGGGTTTCCTGGACTTGCAGCAGCACCGCCGCGCAGTGCTTGCAGTTGATGCGCACCGGGCAGGAGCACGCGGCTTCGAGCAGAATCAGGGTGCCCTTGGCTGACTCTTTAAGGCGAATGGTCTGACGGTAGACGTTTCCGCCAGAGCCTTCGCAACTGGCGGTGATGGTGCTGTCGCCGGCCTCGACGATCCTGACACGGTTTTCCAGCGCATAACGGCGCCCGCGTTCCAGGCTCTGTTCCTTGAATCGATTGACCCAGGAAGGTGCCAGGGGTTTGCTCAGGGGCGAAGGCATAGGCGCGCCAATCAGTCCGGAATGACTTCAGGTGCCTGCCGTGGCGCGGGCGCGGTCAACGAGGTGATCTTGATCAGCAGACCAAGATGACCGTTGTCGAGGAAGTTCAGTTGGCCATTTTTGGTATGGCTCTGCTGCTTGAGGCGCTCGCTGGAGGTGACCAGGCCATTGGCGTTGATCTGGTTGATCCAGAAATCGGCATCCACGTCGGTGAAACGACCCAGCTTCAGTTCCAGGGTGCCTTCGATGGGGAATTGCCCGAACTGTTCGGCGCCGTCGCTGATGGCAACTTTGTGCTCCTGTTCGCCGAGGGTCTGCTGCCAGGCCTTGTGCATCAATACCGTGTATTGGCCGCTGGCGGTGAGTTTCTCGACGATGTGGCCCATGGCCGGCGTGCGCTGGCTGTCCGCGCCGAGGCGTTGCGCGCCGGCGTCCCAGTCTTCCGGTGCGGCGCGGCTGACAATCGCCGGCTCGGCATTCTGGCGCACCAGGATCATTTCAACCTGATACAGGTCGTCGGCAAACGCCAGGGGGGCGACCAGGGTCAACAACAAGGTCAGTGAGCGAAACAGGCGCATGTGGCGTCCTTCAAGCAGTGGTCGGGGTGAGGTGCTCGAACAGCGCCTCTACGGTATTGAAGCGCTCTTGCGCGGGCTCCATGGGCACCATGAATTTGAACATCGTGGCCCCTTCGAATTTGTAGCGTTTGGGCTGGCCCTGGATCAACTTGATCAGCACCAGTGGATCGACCGGCGTCTGGGCCTCGAACTCGATACGGCCGCCGTTGGGGCCGCCGTCGACTTTCTTGATGCCCAGTTGTTCGGCCATGAGCTTGAGCTGCGTCGTGCGCACCAGGTTCTTGGTCGGTTCCGGCAGCAGGCCGAAGCGGTCGATCATCTCCACTTGCAGGTCCTTGAGGCCTTCCTCGTCGCTGGCCGAGGCGATGCGCTTGTAGAGGATCAGCCGTGCGTGAACGTCCGGCAGGTAGTCTTCCGGGATCAGTGCTGGCACGCGCAGGTTGATTTCCGGCCCACCGCCCAGGGGTTGCTCGAGGTTCGGCTGTTCGCCCTTGCGGATCGACTTGACCGCGCGCTCGAGCATTTCCATGTACAGCGTGAAGCCGACGGCCTGGATCTGGCCGCTCTGGCCGTCGCCAAGCAATTCGCCAGCACCGCGGATTTCCAGGTCGTTGGTGGCCAGCACGAAGCCGGCGCCCAGATCCTGGGTATTGGCGATGGCTTCCAGGCGTTTTTCCGCATCCGGGGTGATCTGCTGGCGCGGTGGTGTCAACAGGTAGGCATAGGCTTGGTGGTGGCTACGACCGACTCGGCCGCGCAACTGGTGCAGCTGGGCCAGGCCGAATTTGTCGGCGCGCTCGATGATGATGGTGTTGGCGCTCGGTACGTCGATGCCGGTCTCGATGATGGTCGAGGCGATCAGCACGTTGAAGCGCTTGTGGTAGAAGTCGCTCATCACCTGTTCGAGTTCACGCTCGCGCATTTGCCCGTGGCCGATGCCGATCCGCGCTTCCGGCACCAGCTCGGCCAGGTCGGCGGCGCATTTCTCGATGGTCTTCACGTCGTTGTGCAGGTAATAGACCTGGCCGCCACGCAGTAACTCACGCAGCAAGGCTTCCTTGACCGTGCTTTTGTTCTGCTCCATGACAAAGGTGCGTACCGACAGGCGACGGGCCGGCGGCGTGGCGATGATCGACAGATCGCGCATGCCCGATACCGCCATGTTCAGCGTGCGCGGAATCGGCGTGGCGGTCAGGGTCAGGATGTCGACTTCGCTGCGCAGGGCCTTGAGCTGTTCTTTCTGGCGTACGCCAAAGCGGTGCTCTTCGTCGATGATCACCAGCCCCAGGTTCTTGATCTTCACGTCGTCCTGCAGCAGCTTGTGCGTGCCGATGACGATGTCGATCTTGCCCTCGGCCAGGTCGGCCACCGCGGCGTTCACTTCCTTGGTGGATTTGAAGCGGCTCATCACTTCCACGGTCACCGGCCAGTCGGCAAAGCGGTCGCGGAAACTGTTGTAGTGCTGTTGGGCGAGCAGGGTAGTCGGTACCAGGATCGCCACCTGCTTGCCACCGTGAACGGCAATGAACGCGGCACGCATCGCCACTTCGGTCTTGCCGAAGCCCACATCGCCACACACCAACCGGTCCATGGGTTTGGGCGCGAGCATGTCGGCGCGCACGGCTTCGATGGTGGTCTGCTGGTCGACGGTTTCTTCGAATGGGAAACCGGCGCTGAAGGTTTCGTAGTCGGCTTTCGGATCGGCGAAGGCATAGCCCTCGCGGGCCGCACGACGGGCGTAGATGTCCAGCAGTTCGGCGGCCACGTCGCGCACCTGTTCGGCGGCCTTGCGCTTGGCTTTCTGCCAGGTTTCCGAGCCCAGGCGATGCAGTGGGGCCAGGGCGTCGTCGCTGCCGGTGTAGCGGGCGATCAGGTGCAGATTCGCCACCGGCACGTAGAGCTTGGCGCCTTCGGCGTATTCCAGGGTCAGGAACTCGGCGGCCTGGCTGTCGATTTCCAGTGTCGCCAAGCCCAGATAGCGGCCCACGCCGTGGTCGATGTGCACCACGGGGGCGCCTTCGCGCAGCTCGGTGAGGTTCTTGATGACGGCGTCGTTGGCGGCGTCGGCGCGCTTCTCGCGACGGCGGCGCTGCATGACGCGCTGGCCGAACAAAGGGCTTTCGGCGACCAGTGCCAGGGCCGGGTCATCCAGGACCAGGCCGTCGTTCAGCGGCGCGATGGTAATCGCCAGGCGATCCTTGCCGGCGACGAAGTCCGGCCAGCTGTCCACCGTCTTCGGTCGCAGTTTCAGGCGCTCAAGCAGCTCCAGCAGCACTTCGCGACGACCCGCGGATTCGGCGGTGAACAACACGCGACCGGGGAATGCATCGAGGAAGCCAGCCAGCGCCGCCAGAGGCTGGGTGGCCTTGGCTTCGATGGCCAGGTCCGGCAACGCCTTGGCCGGGAAACGTTCGCGGCCGACGCCGGTTTCCACGTCCTGCTGGCTCGCCACCACCCGCGGCCAGCTCTTTAGGCGGGCAAAGCAGTCTTCCACCGGCAGGAATAGCTCGGCCGGCGGCAATAAAGGTCGGGAAGGATCGACGCGACGCTCTTCATAGCGGTTGCGCACGTCGTTCCAGAAATTTTCCGCGGCTTGCTCGATGCCGGGCAGGGAAAACACCTGGGTGTCCTGGGGCAGGTAATCGAACAGGGTGGAGGTTTCTTCGAAAAACAGCGGCAGGTAGTACTCGATACCGGCGGGCGTAATCCCGCTGCTCAGGTCCTGGAAGATCGGGCTGCGCCGGAAATCCACATCGAAGCGCTCGCGAAAGCGTGCCTTGAAGCGAGTCACGGCGTCTTTTTGCAGCGGGAACTCCTTGGCCGGCAACAGGCGGATCGACTGCACTTTGTCGATGGACCGCTGGTTTTCCGGGTCGAAGGTGCGCAAAGTCTCGATTTCGTCATCGAACAGGTCAATGCGATAAGGCAGTTTACTGCCCATCGGGAACAGGTCGATCAAGGCGCCGCGTACCGCGAACTCGCCATGCTCGTACACCGTGTCGACACAGCGATAACCGCTGGCCTCAAGGCGGGTGCGCATTTGCTCGACATCCAGCTTCTGGCCGATATCCAGCACCAGGCTGCTGCCAAGCAGGAATTGGGTCGGCGCCAGGCGATGTAGGGCCGTGGTGATGGGCACTACCAAAACGCCATGACTGAGTTCCGGCAGCCGATAAAGGCTGGCGATTCGCTGGGAAATGATGTCCTGGTGCGGTGAAAACAGATCGTAGGGCAGGGTTTCCCAGTCCGGGAAATGCAAGACCGGCAAATCCGGAGCGAAGAAACTCAGCTCCTGTTCCAGCCGCTCGGCGCTTTGGCTGTCGGCGGTCAGCAGTAGGGTGAAACGCTTTGCAGCGCTGGCAGCCTCGGCGATGGCCAGGCTCAGGGCGGCACCGGGCAGGTTGCCCCAGTGCTGTTTACCTGCCGCGGCAGGGAGAAGCGGAAGACGCAGAACGGGCACGGAAGGTTGAGCTCCAGCGTTGCGACAAAGTCGACAAGTGTAGCGGGGGAAGGGGGCTGCTGTCAGTCGCAGACTACCCAGGCAGACAGGAAAACCACGGTGCGACAGGCGCGCATTGCTCCGCCGAGGACTCGGCGGCATAATGTAGCCCCTTTTTTCAGCCCCTACATGTGGAAGGTTACCGTGACTCAGAAGTCCGACCAGTGTCTTGGTGAATGGATTGATCGTGAAGCTCTCGCAGAAGCGATGATCCCTCTCATCGGTCAGCTCTACCGCAATAACAACGTGGTGAGCTCGATCTATGGCCGCAGCCTGATCAACCAGTCTGTCATCGCGATCCTCAAAGCCCACCGCTTTGCTCGCCACCGTTCTTCCGACGACAGCGAACTCTCCGTCCACGAAACATTCCCTCTGCTCAAAGCCATGAGCGAGCTCAAGCTCGGCGCGGCGTCGGTGGACCTGGGCAAGTTGGCGTTCAAGTTCCGCAACGAAGGCAACGGCCGTAGCGCCGAGCAGTTCGTTCGTGAAGAGATGCCTGATGTGGTTGGCCAGCAGAACGCTTCGCCTCGCAAAGGCACTGACGTGGTCCTGTACGGCTTCGGTCGTATTGGCCGCCTGCTGGCGCGCATCCTGATTGAAAAGACCGGTGGCGGCGACGGCCTGCGCCTGCGGGCCATCGTGGTGCGCAAGGGCGCCGAGAACGACCTGACCAAGCGCGCCAGTCTGCTGCGTCGTGATTCGGTCCATGGTTCGTTCAACGGCACCATCATCATCGATGAAGAAAACAACACCATTCTCGCCAACGGCAACCTGATCCAGGTGATCTACGCGAAGAGCCCGACGGAGGTGGACTACACCCAGTACGGCATCAAGGACGCACTGCTGGTGGACAACACCGGCGTATGGCGTGACGCCGAGGGCCTGGGCCAGCACCTGGCCTGCCCGGGCATCGACCGCGTCGTGCTGACTGCGCCTGGCAAGGGCAAGCTGAAGAACATCGTTCACGGCATCAACCACGGGGAAATCACCGCTGACGACAAAATCGTCTCCGCTGCTTCGTGCACCACCAACGCCATCGTGCCGGTGCTCAAGGCGGTGAACGACAAGTTCGGCATCGTCAACGGTCACGTCGAAACGGTTCACTCGTACACCAACGACCAGAACCTGATCGATAACTTCCACAAGGGCGATCGTCGTGGCCGCAGTGCCGCGCTGAACATGGTCCTCACCGAGACCGGTGCTGCCACCGCCGCTGCCAAGGCCCTGCCTGAGCTGGCTGGCAAGCTGACCGGCAACGCGATCCGTGTGCCGACGCCAAACGTGTCGATGGCCATCCTCAACCTGAACCTTGAGAAAGCCGCCACTCGCGAAGAGATGAACGAGTACCTGCGCTACATGGCGCTGCACTCCGATCTGCATAAGCAGATCGACTTCGTCAATTCCCAGGAAGTGGTGTCCACCGACTTCGTTGGCTCGCGTCACGCCGGTGTCGTGGATGCTGAAGCCACCATCAGCCAAGACAATCGCGTTGTTCTGTACGTCTGGTACGACAACGAATTCGGTTACAGCTGCCAGGTGGTTCGCGTGATGGAAGACATGGCCGGTGTAAACCCGCCAGCGTTCCCGCGCTAAGCTTTAGCCGCTTGTGAAAACGCCCCGACTTGTCGGGGCGTTTTTGTATCTGGAGGTTTGTGTTGGCTGGGCCGGCCTCTTCGCGAGCAGGCTCGCTCCCACAGTTGACCGAGTTGTTGCTGATGTATGCGGTCCAATGTGGGAGCGAGCCTGCTCGCGATAGCGATGTGTCAGGCGCCGCCGACGACTGAAGCTTGTGCAGTCCGCAGTGCATGCCGATTGCCCTTGAACAGCACCAAGGTCGCAATCAACCCCAGCACCGCCGCACCACTGAGCCATATCCCGGGTGCAGCCTTGTTGTCGAGCACATGAATCAGGTAGGTACAAGCCGCCGGGGTAAACCCGCCGAACGTCGCTGTTGCCAGGCTGTAGGCCAGGGAGAAACCGGTGGTGCGCACTTCGACCGGCATGATTTCCGTCAAGGCCACGACCATTGCACCGTTGTACGATCCGTACAGAAATGACAACCACAGCTCGACCATCAGCAAATGGCTGAAGCTGGGGTTAACCACCAACCAGGACAGCGCCGGATAGGCCGTCAGGATCGCTAGGACAGTCGCACCGAGCAGTAGGGGTTTACGTCCGATCTTGTCGGAAAACGCCCCCATCACGGGCAGCCAGAAGAAGTTCGACAAGCCGATGCACACCGTGACCAGCAGCGCATCCAGGTCCGACAGATTCAACTCGGCCTTACCGAAGGTCGGTGTGTAGGCGGTGATCAGGTAGAACGACACGGTGGTCATCACCACCAACGCCATGCCGGCCAGGACAATGCTGAAGTTCTGACCGATGGAGCGGACAATTTCCGACAGGCTGGGACGATGTTTTCTCGCTTGGAACTCAGGTGTTTCCTCCAGCGAGCGACGGATCACGAATATGGCCGGCACAATCATGCACCCCACCAGGAACGGTACGCGCCAGCCCCAGTCGCCCATCTCCTGAGGGCTGAGCCAGTGATTGAGGCCAACCCCCAGCAGGCCGGCAAACACCACGGCAGCCTGTTGGCTGGCGGATTGCCAGCTGACAAAGAAGCCCTTTCGCCCCGGCGTGGATATTTCCGCCAGGTAAACCGACACGCCGCCCAGCTCCACACCAGCGGAGAAGCCTTGCAGCAATCGGCCCAGCAGCACCAGCAAGGGGGCCGCCACGCCGAGGAAGGCGTAGCCCGGCACGCAGGCGATCAGTATGGTGCCCATGGCCATCATCGCCAGCGTGATGATCAAGCCTTTGCGGCGACCGTGGCGGTCGATGTAGGCGCCGAGAAAAATCGCCCCGAGGGGACGCATCAGGAACCCGGCACCAAATGTGGCCAAGGACAGCATCAGCGAGGCGAACGCACTGTCGGTGGGGAAGAACGTCTTGGCGATGGCCGTGGCGTAGAAGCCATAGACCATGAAGTCGAACATCTCCAGGAAGTTGCCACTGACAACGCGAAAAATCGCCTTGCCGTTGCTCGTGTGGGAAGACATGTGTAGGTACTCACTGTGGCAAATCTTGTATGAAGGCGCTGCACCCCTGTGGGAGCCTTGCAGGAACCTTTGCTCCCACAGGGCTCCATTGGCTCCCACAGGTTTTTGTGTGCGCTGAAGTTCATAATGGCGGGCGCGGTTTTGAGGGGGGGTGAAGATTTGTTAACTGGACGATGGATTGGGCTTGTGGTGCTGGCCGGCGGGTTGTCGGGGTGCGGCAACGGCGACACCCTGGAGCGCTTCGACGGCCCGACCATGGGCAGCCACTATTCGATTCAATACGTCAGACATTCCGCCGGGCCCGCTGCGAAAACAGTGCAGGTCGAGGTGGAAAACATCCTCGCCGAAGTGGATCGGCAACTCTCGACCTATCGCAGCGACTCGGACATCGAGCGTTTTAACGCGCTGCCGGCCAATAGCTGTCAGCTCATGCCTGGCCCGGTCCTGGCGTTGGTCCAAGTGGGCGAGCAGTTGTCGGTTCAAAGTGACGGCTCCTTCGACCTGACCGTGGAGCCGCTGCTCAACCTGTGGGGTTTCGGCCCCCAGTCCCGGGAAGAGAAAGTGCCGACTGCAGACGCTTTGGCCCTGATGCGCCAGCACGTCGGTCATGCTCATTTGCGCATCGACGGCGACCGGCTGTGCAAGGACGCCGCAGTGGAGGTCGACTTCAACAGTATCGCCGCAGGCTATGCCGTCGATCGTATCGCCGCCAGGCTCCAGGCTCTGGGTATTGACAGTTACCTGGCCGAAGCTACCGGTGAGCTCAAGGCCGCGGGACGCAAGCCCGATGGTTCGGCTTGGCGTATCGCCCTGGAAGAGCCCCGGGACGACCGGCAAGTGGCCGAGCGTGTCATCGAGGTCAACGGCTACGGGGTTTCTACTTCGGGCGACTACCGTAAATATTTCGAACAGGGCGGCAGACGTTATTCCCACACGTTTGATGCCCGCACCGGTACGCCGGTCCTACACAACCTGGCGTCAGTCACGGTGATTCATCCTTCGGCGTTGATGGCCGATGGACTATCGACGCTGTTGCTGATTCTCGGTCCTGAACGGGGTTGGGACTATGCCGAGAAACATGGCATCGGGGTATTTTTCGTGCTGCGCGATGGCGATCGTTTTTTGACTCGTACCAATGATGAGTTTGAACGGATCAGTCGCGGAAAAAACCAATGATGACAGCGCTGTGAAAGCCTACCTGTGGCGAAATAGCACAGACAGAGGGGGCGCTCTCAATTAGTTTCCCCACCGCGCCGGGTCTGCTGTTGTGCAGGGCAAGGCGCGAGAAGCGCGGTTTGCTCATTCCAAATAAGCTTCGAGCAACACAGCCCTGCACAACAGCAGGCCCGGCCCTGCGGGTTGCGCCTTAACACGGGCGATGCTGCGTTGCAGGCCTTGGAAAGGGAGCCCATTCCCAGCGGCCTGCGCCTTGCCTGGCCCGCTTTAAGGCACAACGCGGTGGGGAAACTAATTGAGAACGCCCCCTAGCCTACGACGCGACCAAGGGGTAATGTGCGCGGCGTTGACGCTTGTATAGACTGTGGCCGGGCTCGTGAACCGGCCCCAAATTGTTCCTTCATGCCGCAGGCCGGCATGATTTAGCCGTCGGTGCCAAGTGTGGTGCCGCGGCCTGTTCTGAGGAGTACGCATGGCTGTCTACAACTACGACGTGGTGGTACTGGGTTCCGGCCCGGCGGGGGAGGGCGCGGCAATGAACGCGGCCAAGGCAGGGCGCAAGGTGGCGATGGTCGACAGCCGTCGGCAGGTCGGCGGCAACTGCACCCACTTGGGTACCATCCCGTCCAAGGCCTTGCGTCACTCGGTCCGGCAGATCATGCAGTTCAACACCAACCCGATGTTCCGGGCCATCGGCGAGCCGCGCTGGTTCTCCTTTCCGGACGTGCTCAAGAGCGCCGAGAAGGTGATTTCCAAGCAGGTGGCCTCGCGCACCGGCTACTACGCCCGCAATCGCGTTGATGTGTTCTTCGGCACCGGCAGCTTTGCCGACGAACAGACGATCGAAGTGGTTTGCGGCAATGGCGTGGTCGAGAAGTTGGTGGCCAAGCACATCATCATCGCCACCGGGTCACGCCCGTATCGCCCGGCCGACATCGATTTCCACCACGCACGTATCTACGATAGCGACACCATCCTGAGCCTGGGTCACACCCCGCGTAAGCTCATCGTCTACGGCGCTGGCGTGATCGGTTGCGAATACGCCTCGATCTTCAGCGGCCTGGGTGTACTGGTGGAGCTGGTGGACAACCGCGGCCAGTTGCTGAGCTTCCTGGACTCGGAAATCTCCCAGGCCCTGAGCTATCACTTCAGCAACAACAACATCACCGTGCGCCACAACGAAGATTACGACCGCGTCGAAGGCGTCGACAATGGGGTGATCCTGCATCTTAAGTCCGGCAAGAAGATCAAGGCCGACGCCTTGCTCTGGTGCAACGGCCGTACCGGCAACACCGACGCCCTGGGCCTGGAAAACATCGGCGTGAAGGTCAACGGCCGTGGCCAGATCGAAGTCGACGAGAACTACCGGACCTGCGTGCCGAACATCTACGGTGCCGGTGACGTGATCGGCTGGCCGAGCCTGGCCAGTGCCGCCCACGACCAGGGCCGCTCGGCCGCTGGCAGCATTGTCGATAACGGCAGTTGGCGCTTCGTCAACGACGTGCCGACCGGCATCTACACCATTCCGGAGATCAGCTCGATCGGCAAGAACGAGCAGGAGCTGACCCAGGCCAAGGTGCCGTATGAAGTGGGCAAGGCCTTCTTCAAGGGCATGGCGCGGGCGCAGATCGCCGGCGAGCCGCAAGGCATGCTGAAGATCTTGTTCCATCGCGAGACCCTGGAAGTACTGGGCGTGCACTGCTTCGGCTACCAGGCGTCAGAGATTGTGCACATCGGCCAGGCGATCATGAACCAGCCGGGCGAACTGAACACGTTGAAGTACTTCGTCAACACTACGTTCAACTACCCGACCATGGCCGAAGCCTATCGGGTAGCGGCCTATGACGGGCTCAACCGGCTTTTTTGAGCGGCTCCGGCCGGTGGCCTGAGCCGGCCGGGGAGACCGATTTCAGCCATTCTCGAGCGTGGCAGTGGCCAAACCGGGAAAGTCTGTAATCAGGCTGTCAGCGCCAAAGTCGGCGAGTCTGCGCATCAGCGCGGGCTCGTTGACGGTCCACACCGATACATGCAGCCCCTGGCGCTGCGCCTTGATCAGGCGTTCCGGCGTGCACAGGGTCCAGTTCAGCGCCAGAATCTCGCAGCCGTAACTCTGGGCGACCTTCAACGGGTCGAGCCAAGCGTATTCGGCCACCAGTCCACGGGAGATGTCCGGGGTCAGGTCCAGGGCTGCCTTGAGCACTTCCCGGGAACTGGACGTAATGGTGATTTTGTCCAGCAGCCCGAAACGCTGGGCCATTTCGCGGATGCCCAGCACCGTGGCGGCGGCGCGGGTGCGCGAGGCGCTCTTGACCTCCAGTTGCCAGTGCTCGAAATCACACTTCTCGAACAGCTCCTCCAGGCGTGGGATCGGGCACGGCTTGATCCAGCCCGGGCCACCCTTGCGCGCATCGTAGGTCACCAGCTCGGCGGCGGCATGTTCCACCACCTTGCCACGGCGATCGGTGGTGCGCTTGAGGGTCGGGTCGTGGATCACCATCAACTCGCCGTCCATCGAAAGATGCAGGTCCAGCTCGCAACGGCGTACGCCGTGCTTGAGGCACTCCTGAAAACCGCTCAGGGTGTTTTCCGGCGCTTCACCCTTGGCGCCGCGGTGGCCATAAATGAGGGTCACGGTTCTTCCTTATTGATACCAGATTCGTTCAGTTCCCGGGCCAGGCGCCGTTCTTGTGCCTGCTTCTGCAGGATGTAGCGGGCCAGCAGTTGGCGCTGGGCGTCGGTCGGGCGTTCGAACTCGGTGCCCACGTCGTAGCCGTCGCCCTTGGGGTCGCAGTGGGTGACCCGCGCCCGCAGCAACAGGCCGAGGGCTTGTGGCATCAGCACCAGCTTGATCGACAGGTGGGTGCTGATCGCGATCGGCGTGGTGTGTTGGAAGTCGATGCCGCCTTCGGAAATGATCACCGGCTGCGGCTCGCCGATTTCGCTGAGCACCGTCAGGGCAATGACCTGGCTGAGCAGGTCGATGCGCTTGTTCATTGCCTTGAGGTACGCCGCGATGCTGCGTTCGCGCTCACTGATCTGGCGCAGCAGGTGCTGTGACTCGAATTCGCTCAGGTGCAATTCACTGAGCAGATTGAACAGTGGAGAAGCATCCTGCAACACTTCCTGGTCAGCAGCTTCAGGAATGGACAGGGGCCGAATTTCCAGTGCGATCGTGTCCTCGATACGGTAGTATTCGCGGCGATCTTCTTCATCTAATGTCGACATGGCGAACCCATGGTAGCGGCGGTGGTCTGAGTGTAAAGCTGGTTTGTGACCCCCGCCACAAGGACGTTCCTTTTCCCTCCGAACAAGCCCCGACATGTTCAGACCTCTCTTCGTATTTATCGGCACGCGTTATACCCGTGCAAAGCGTCGCAATCATTTCGTATCGTTCATTTCCCTGACGTCCATCATCGGGCTGGCCCTTGGCGTGGTCGTGATGATCGTCGTGCTCTCGGTGATGAACGGCTTCGACCATGAGATGCGCACCCGAGTGCTGGGTATGGTGCCCCACGCGACCCTCGAATCCGGTGAAGCCATCAGCGATTGGCCGAGCCTGGCCGCCAAGGTCAAGCAGAACCCGCAGGTGTTGGCCGTTGCGCCGTTCACCCAGATGCAGGGGCTGCTGACCAACGACGGCAAGGTGTCCAAGGTGTTGCTCAATGGCATCGACCCCGGGCTCGAGCGGCAGGTATCGATCATCGATAACTTCATGCAGCAGGGCAAACTCGACGATTTGGCGCCAGGCAGCTTCGGCATCGTCATCGGCGACAAGGCTGCGGCCAAGCTTGGCGTTGCCATTGGCGACAAGCTGACGTTCGTCGCCCCGGAGGTCACCGTGACCCCGGGCGGCATGTTCCCGCGCATGAAACGCTTTACCGTGGTCGGCATTTTCCATGTCGGCGCCGGCGAGCTGGACGGTTACCTGGGCGTCACCAACCTCCAGGACCTGGCGCGCCTGCATCGCTGGAAGCCGGATCAGGTCCAGGGCCTGCGGTTGAAGTTCGACGATCTGTTCCAGGCCCCGCGTGTGGCCTGGACCATCGCCCAGCAACTCGGCGAAGACCGTTACTACGCCCGGGATTGGACCCGCACCCACGGCAACCTGTACCAGGCGATCCGTATGGAAAAAGCCATGATCGGCCTACTGTTGTTGCTGATCGTTGCCGTGGCGGCGTTCAACATCATCTCTACGCTGGTGATGGTGGTGAACGACAAGAAGGGCGACATCGCGATCCTGCGTACTCTCGGCGCCACGCCGGGGCAGATCATGCGGATCTTCATGGTCCAGGGCACGGTGATCGGCGTGATCGGTACGTTCGTCGGCGCCCTGGTCGGGATGTTCGCCGCGCTGAATGTCAGCGCCGCGATTGCCGCCCTCGAAGGCCTGATCGGGCACAAATTTCTCAACGCCGACGTGTACTTCATCGACTACCTGCCATCGCAATTGCAGGCCGATGACGTGTTGATGGTCTGCGGCGCCGCGTTGGTCCTGAGTTTCCTCGCCACCCTGTATCCTGCCTGGCGTGCCGCGCGCACCCAGCCTGCGGAGGCGTTACGTTATGAGTGAGTCGGGCATGAGTGAAAAAGCAATCTTGAGCTGTCGCAACCTGGGCAAATCCTACGAGGAAGGCCCTGAGTCGGTGGTGGTGTTGTCGGGGCTGCAACTGGAGTTGCATCCTGGCGAGCGCGTGGCGATTGTCGGCACCTCTGGGTCGGGTAAAAGTACCTTGCTCAACCTGCTGGGCGGCCTGGATACACCGACCTGCGGCGGTGTCTGGTTGGCGGGCGAAGAACTTTCGGCGCTGAATGAGAAGGCCCGTGGCCTGCTGCGCAACCGTTCCCTGGGTTTCGTCTACCAGTTCCACCATTTGCTGCCCGAGTTCACCGCGCTGGAAAACGTCTGCATGCCGCTGTTGATCGGGCGCACCGCGATTCCTGAAGCCCGCCAGCGCGCCACGGCGTTGCTCGAGCGGGTAGGGCTGGGACATCGCCTGGAGCACAAACCGGCCGAATTGTCCGGTGGTGAGCGCCAGCGCGTGGCGATTGCCCGGGCCCTGGTCAACAAGCCAGGCCTGGTGATGCTCGACGAGCCGACCGGCAACCTCGACTCCCACACCGCCCAAGGCATCCAGGATTTGATGTTGGAACTCAGCACCTCGATGCGCACTGCGTTCCTGGTGGTGACCCACGACATGAACCTGGCCCGGCAGATGGACCGCGTCCTGCACTTGCAGGAAGGTTGCCTGACGCCCATCTGACCGACCAAAACCCGGGGCTTGCTGCAAGCGTCGGGTCTTTTATTTTCATACGGTGCCCCGCGAATGTTCAGACCGTTATCGATCTTTATCGGCACGCGCTATACCCGCGCCAAGCGCCGCAATCGCTTTGTTTCGTTCATTTCCATGACCTCGATGATTGGCCTTGCCCTGGGCGTGTTGGCAATGATCGTGGTGTTGTCGGTGATGAACGGCTTCCAGCGCGAAATGAGCTCGCGCATCCTCGGCATGGTGCCCCACGCCACTATCGTCGGCGTCAATCCGATCGACGATTGGCAGCCGGTGGCCGCCGCGGCGTTGAAAAACCCTGAAGTGACCGCCGCCGTGCCGTTTACCGAAATGGAAGGGATGCTGAGCCATAGGGGCTCGATGCAGCCGATCCAGATCAGTGGCGTGGATCCGGCCCAGGAAGGCAAGGTGTCCATCGTCGCCCAGCATATCGTCCAAGGGCGTCTGGATGCCTTGAAGCCGGGCGAGTTTGGCGTGGTGATCGGTGAAATCACCGCCCGGCGTTTTCGTCTGAACGTCGGCGACAAAATCACCCTGATCGTGCCGGAAGTCAGCAGTGCCCCCGGCGGCATCACCCCGCGGATGCAGCGGCTGAATGTGGTAGGTGTGTTCAAGGTGGGCGCCGAACTGGATGGCTCCATGGCGTTGATCCACCTGGCCGACGCCGCCCAGATGCAGCAGTGGCAGCCGAATCAGGTGCAAAGCGTGCGCCTGGCGGTGAAAGATTTGTACGCGGCGCCGAAGGTCTCCGGTGACATCGCCACCCGCCTTGGCGCGGCCTACAAGGCCGATGACTGGACCCACACCCAGGGCAGCCTGTTCAGTGCCATGAAAATGGAGAAAACCATGATCGGCTTGCTGTTGCTGATGATCGTCGCGGTGGCGGCGTTCAACATCATCGCCACCCTGATCATGGTGGTGAACGACAAAGGCGCGGATATCGCGATTCTGCGCACCATCGGCGCCACGCCGCGGCAGATCATGGCGATCTTCATGGTCCAGGGCACCGTGATCGGCGTTGTCGGCACGCTGATTGGCGGCGTGCTGGGGGTGATCGCGGCGCTGAACGTCAGTGCGCTGGTGGGCTGGCTGGAACGGGTCAGCGGCCAGCATATTTTCAGTTCCGACGTGTACTTCGTCAGCAACCTGCCGTCGGAGCTGCAGCGCGGTGATGTACTGCTGATCTGCTCGGCCGGGTTCATCCTGAGCTTCCTCGCCACCGTGTACCCGGCGTGGCGTGCGGCGAAGATCGAGCCGGCGCAGGCGTTGCGGTATTCCTGAGGTTGTCGCAGATTCTGAATCCCTGTGACGGGGGAGCTTGCTCCCGCTGGGCTCTGTAGGAGCTGGCGAAGCCTGCGATCTTTTGATCTTTCGCTTGAGACTCAAATGTCTGGGGAAAGATCGCAGCCTCGTTGCACTCGTCAGCTCCTACAGGCCTCCCCCCACCGGGGGGGCGTGTCGGGCTTAATCTCCCTTCGGCAATTCGATCAGGAACCGCGTCCAGCCATCGGCCGATTCACAACGGATCTGCCCGCCATGAGCGCGGATGATCGAGCGGGTGATGGCCAGTCCGAGCCCGGCATGTTCGCTGCTGCCCTCCTGGCGCGCCGGGTCGGCGCGATAAAAGCGGTCGAACAGGCGCGGCAGCAAGTCCGCGGCAATCCCCTCGCCACTGTTTTCCACACTTACGTTCACCCCTCGAGCCTCATCGACAATGCGCACCCGCACTTCGCCGTCAACGGGGGTGAAGCGCAGGGCGTTGTCCAGCAGGTTGGAGAGCGCCCGGCGCAACATGTTGCGGTCACCCTCGATGCGGCCATCGCCCTCGCGGCTCAAGCGGACATCGGTGTCTTCGGCCAGGGGCGCGAAGAAGTCCAGCAGCACGTCCACTTCCTCGGCCAATTGCAGCGGTTCGCGATTGAGCGCTAGCAGGCCGTGGTCGGCCTTGGCCAGGTACAGCATGTCGTTGACCAGTTGCGCCATCCATTGCAGTTCTTCGAGATTGCTGTGCAACGCCTCGCGGTAATCCTCCAGGGGGCGTTCGCGGGTGAGGGTGACCTGGGTGTGGGTCAGCAGGTTCGACAGCGGTGTGCGCAATTCATGGGCGATGTCGGCAGAAAACCCTGAGAGCCGCTGAAACGCGTCGTCGAGGCGTCCGAGCATGGCGTTTATGCTGTGGGCCAGTTCCGCTAATTCGGCGGGCATTTGCTCTTCGGGCAGTCGGGCGTTGAGGGAGCGGGCCGAGACGCTGCCGGCAATGGCGCCCATGCGCCGCAACGGGCGCAAGGCACGTTGGGCGGCCCAGGCACCCAGCAGGGCGGTGGCCAGGGCCGAGAGGCCGACGGTCAGCCAGATCAGGCGCTGCATGCGTTGCAGGAAGTGCTGGTGATGGGTGATGTCCAGCAACAGGGTCAGTTGCGGCGAATTGGCACGGTCGGGATACAGCGGGGCATTCAACACCCGGTAATCGGTGTCGACATCGTTGAGAGTCGACAGGCCGGGACGCTCTGGCAATTGAGCTGGAATCCGGATCGAGCTGTCGTACCAGCGTGCACCATCGCTGCCCTTGATGCGCAGCGCCAGGTCGGCCTGACGGCTCAGTTCATCTTCCAGGCGCGCCTGGGTCTGCTCAGCGTCGAGGTCTTGCAGGGCCCGGCGCAGGCCGATCAGCTTGCCTTCGAGCAGTTGTTGGTCCAGCTCGATGAAGTGCGCCTCGCTGCCACGGCTGAACAAGACCCCAGCGAACAATGACACCACTGCAGTGCAGGCGGCGAACAGCAGCGCCAGACGACTGCTCAGCGACCACTGGCCCCTCATAGGCTGCGCTCTTCCAGCACATAGCCCATGCCACGCACGGTATGGATCAGTTTGCCGGGGAAGTCGTCGTCAATCTTGATGCGCAGGCGTCGTATCGCGACTTCGATGACGTTGGTGTCGCTGTCGAAATTCATGTCCCATACCTGGGACGCGATCAGCGATTTGGGCAGTACTTCGCCCTGGCGGCGCAGGAGCATTTCCAGCAAGGCGAATTCCTTGGCGGTGAGGTCGATGCGCCGACCGCTGCGTTCGACGCGACGGCGGATCAGGTCCAGGCGCAAGTCGGCCAGTTGCAGACTGGTTTCCTGTTGCGTCGAGCTTCCTCGCCGCAACAGGCTGCGCACCCGAGCCAGCAACTCGGAAAAGGCAAAGGGCTTGACCAGATAATCATCGGCGCCCAGTTCCAGGCCATGCACCCGATCCTGTATCGCATCCCGCGCGGTGAGGAACAGCACCGGTGTATCCAGCCCCGCCCCGCGGACCGCTTGCAAGATCTGCCAGCCATCGCGGCCGGGCAACATCACGTCGAGGATCAGCAAGGCGTATTCACCGCTCAAGGCCAGTTGCTGGCCAGTGATGCCATCGGCCACCAGGTCGGCGTTGAACCCGGCTTCACCCAGGCCTTGGCGCAGGTATTGGCCGGTTTTGGTTTGGTCTTCGACGATCAGCAGTTTCATGGGCAGCTCAAAGCAGGGTTGGGACGAGGGCGTTATACCGTGGCAGGCGGGTTCGTGGCGAAACCTGACAAAGTTGTAATCGAGCTGTCAGCCGACTGGCAGGCCTGCAACGATAGAGTTTCCCACACGCTGAATCTGATTGGAGTATGGACATGTTGATGGGAAGCCGCTTGATCCTGGCCGCTTGCGCACTGGCTTTCAGTGCGCCGTTGTGGGCATCGCCGGGCCATTTTGATTTTGGCCAGCCCGCGCCAGCGGTCAAGGCCAGTCGCAGCATCGAGGTGCTGATGGGCGACATGACATTCGATCCCGGTGCCCTTGACATCAAGGCGGGCGAGACGGTTCGGTTCGTTCTGGTCAATAAAGGCCAATTGCTCCACGAATTCAACCTGGGCAACGCGGCGATGCACGCCGAGCACCAGCAGGAAATGCTCAAGATGCAGCAGAGCGGCCAGTTGATGCCAACCGCGATGAAACCGGGGATGGATCATGCCGCCATGGGTCACGACCAGGCGAGCATGCGCCATGATGACCCCAACAGCGTGTTGGTGGCGCCAGGCAAGACCGCCGAGCTGACCTGGACCTTCAGCACGGCCACGCGCCTGGAGTTTGCCTGCAATATTCCCGGCCACTACCAGGCCGGGATGAAGGGCGACCTGACAGTCAGTCAGTAAGCACTCAAAGGCTGTGGCAAAGGCTGATAGAATCGGCTGATTCTTCAGTCAGGTTTCCGTCATGCATCCCGCAGCCGAACATTCGCCGCTGGGCAAATCCAGCGAATACATCGCCACGTACACGCCGTCACTGCTGTTCCCGATCCCGCGCACCGCGAAATGGGCGGAACTGGGCCTGACGGCCGAGACCCTGCCGTACAAGGGCGTGGATTTCTGGAACTGCTTCGAGCTGTCGTGGCTGCTGCCGTCCGGCAAGCCGGTGGTGGCCATCGGTGAATTCGCGATCCCGGCGGACTCACCGAACATCATCGAGTCCAAATCCTTCAAGCTGTACCTCAACTCCTTGAATCAGACTCCGTTTGCCGATACCGCGAGCCTGGAAGCGACCCTGTGCCAGGACCTGTCGGCGGCTGCCGGCAAAGCAGTGGGCGTGCGGATCCGCAGCCTCAAGGACGTGGAGCGCGAGGGCGTTGTGGCGCTGCCCGGTACGTGCATCGACGATTTGGACATCAGCGTCGACTCCTACGCGCACCCGCGCCCGGAACTGCTGCGTTGTGATGCTTCGCGCATCGTCGAGCAAAGCCTGCACAGCCATCTGCTCAAATCCAACTGCCCGGTGACCAGCCAGCCAGATTGGGGCAGTGTGGCGGTGGAATATCGCGGCGCGGCCCTGGACCCGGCCAGCCTGCTGGCCTACATCGTCAGCTTCCGCCAGCATTCGGATTTCCATGAGCAGTGTGTGGAGCGAATCTTTCTCGACCTGCAGCGGTTGCTCAAGCCGGAAAAACTGACGGTGTACGCGCGGTATGTGCGTCGGGGCGGGCTGGATATCAACCCGTATCGCAGTACTGAAGATGTTCAACTGCCGAACCAGCGCCTGGTCCGTCAATAAACTTTCCTTGTGGCAGTGAGCTCTTGTGGGCGCGAGCTGGCTCGCGATGAGGGCGGCACATTCGACATTGATGTCAGCTGACACGCCGCCATCGCGAGCCAGCTCGCACAGGGGATTGCATTTCATATCGTGAAAACTGAAAAAGCCCCGCTAGCGATAGCAGGGCTTTTTTGCATTTGAGGGGGTCAGATCCCCATGTTGCCCAAGGCTTGCACGATGTTGCGCAAGGTCCCGGCAATGGTAGGGTGATCCAGTTCGAAGCGCTCGACGGCCAGGTTCACGCCATCGACCAGGTCAGCATTCTGAAGCTTATTATCCAGTTCTATCTCGCCTTCGAGCTGCATCATCAGTTGATGCAGATTCTTGCGCTCTGGCCCGGAAAGCGGCGGGTTCTGTTCCAATTGCTCGCGCAGTTTGTTGAGCTGTTCTTGCAATTCGCGGGCAGGCATTGGCGTACTCCCTTTATTGATAGGCACAGCCATGGACCGCGACGCTGGGTCAAAAGTCCGTGGCTTGCCTTAAGAGTAATCTACCCTCGCGCTCCCTGCATGATCCCGGTCATGGCTTCTCGCCTTTGAGTCGGCGCAGGCTGATGTCCGCCAGGCAAGTGTCGAGTTCGCCCAAGTGATCGATCACCGAATGCACCCCCAGGCCGAACAATTGCACGGTGGCCTTGGCGCGCTTGGTTTCCCGTTCCTGTTGGCTCAGCGCCTGCCATTCGCCAGGCGCCAGGCCACACAGCGAGCCGCAGGACGCCAGGCCGATGGTCCACAAGCCGGCGTTGAGCCCCGACTGCAACAGCCTGGGTTCGCCACTGACCAACACGCAACCTTCCAGTTGCTGGACATTGAGCGCCATCAGCGCCTGCCAACAGGCATGCGGCGCCGGCCAAGGATTATTTGTTGCTGGAAGTTGCGGCGGTTTGATCCACGTGGGCAAGGAAGCCGCCAAGGCATGGCAGGCGGCAGGCGGCAATTCATCGAGCCAGGCGCAGGGGATTTCCTGGTGCTGCAAGTGGTGCAAGCTCTCAAGGGCGCCCGGTGTTGGCTGTCCATGCTCATCCGGTGCTGCCCCTGGCTGGCGGATGCGCGCGCCGAAATCCACCAGGCATCCGCTCAGGCCAAACAGTACGGCGGTCAGGCTCGGGGCGAGGAGGGGCAGGGCTTCGGCGCGAGGCATGGGAACGTCCTTGAAATAACCAGCAGCCTAAAGAACCTCGATGACAGTCCGGTGACAGTGGAATGGAGGGGGCCAGTCGTGGAAACGTCCTACGGCCCACTTGTTTTTTCGGTGCTGCCTATCCACGCGTTCCGTCTTATACTAGCCCGCTCACCGCCTGGGCTCGGCGCCCTTGCTTGAACAATCCAAGGAGTTTTCCCTATGCGCTGGAGCCATCGTTTAGCTCAGCTATGTTTGTCTGCCAGTGTGCTGCTGGTTCCGTTCGCCACCCAGGCCGCTACGGAAGAAGATCCTTGGGAAAGCATCAATCGTCCGATCTTTACCTTTAACGACACCCTCGATACCTATGCGCTCAAACCACTGGCCCAGGGTTATCAATACGTGACGCCGCAGTTCCTCGAAGACGGCATCCACAACATGTTCCGCAACATCGGCGACGTGGGCAATCTGGCCAACAACGTGCTGCAGGCCAAGCCGGCCGCCGCCGGGGTCGACACCACCCGGTTGATCTTCAACACCACCTTCGGCCTGCTGGGCTTCTTTGATGTGGGCACCCGGATGGGCCTGCAGCGCAACGATGAGGATTTTGGCCAGACCCTGGGCTACTGGGGGATGGGCAGCGGGCCGTATGTCATGCTGCCGTTGCTGGGGCCAAGCACCCTGCGTGACGCGCCGGCCAAGCTGGTCGATGACTACACGGCCCCGTATCGTTATATCGATAACGTCTCGGTGCGTAACTCTATTCGGGGCCTGAACGTCGTCGACACCCGCGCCAGCCTGTTGTCGGCCGAGAAGATGGTGAGCGGCGACAAGTACGTCTTCATCCGCAACGCCTACCTGCAAAACCGCGAATTCAAGGTCAAGGATGGCCAGGTCGAAGACGATTTTTAATTTCGACCTGTAAAACCACGAAGGCGGCCCAAAAGGCCGCCTTCTGTGCTTTGGCGTGGTGTTTGAGCAGGTTTGATCCTTCCATTGAGTTACGCTTCGCTCGGTTCTTATAACTCTCTGTACTTTGACAAATAAAGACGGCAAGCGGCTGTCTGCATGAGCTTGAAACGCCCCGCGGATGGGAGTACCGTCTGCGCCTTAGAAGGGCACCTCTGATGTAACGGCGTGTAGGGCAAAGGCCTGAAGCCGGTATGACAGAGAGGCTAGAAAGCGAATCCAGTAGTGCGTGCAAGGCCAGATGGCCCAGCCCGCTACGCCAACCTAATTCTGGCGCCGTTTGCCCACATGCCAAAAACCAGTGCCACGCTGCTGATAATCGATGATGACGAAGTGGTGCGAGCCAGTCTCGCCGCCTACTTGGAAGACAGTGGTTTCAGCGTCCTGCAGGCCAGCAATGGCCAACAGGGTCTTCAGGTATTCGAGCAAGACAAGCCCGACCTGGTCATCTGCGACCTGCGCATGCCGCAGATGGGCGGACTCGAACTCATTCGCCAGGTCACCGAGATTTCCTCGCAGACCCCGGTGATTGTGGTTTCGGGCGCGGGCGTGATGAACGACGCGGTCGAGGCATTGCGCCTGGGCGCGGCGGATTACCTGATCAAGCCCCTTGAAGACCTCGCAGTGCTCGAGCACTCGGTACGCCGGGCCTTGGATCGTTCGCGGCTGTTGGTGGAAAACCAGCGCTATCGCGAGAAGCTGGAAACCGCCAACCGCGAGCTGGAAGCCAGCCTGAACCTGTTGCAGGAAGACCAGAACGCCGGGCGTCAGGTGCAGATGAACATGCTGCCGGTCAGCCCTTGGACCGTCGACGATTTCCGTTTTGCCCACCAGATCATCCCGTCGTTGTACCTGTCGGGCGATTTCGTGGACTATTTCCGGGTCGACGAGCGGCGAGTGGCGTTCTACCTGGCGGACGTTTCCGGCCATGGTGCTTCTTCGGCATTCGTCACCGTGCTGTTGAAATTCATGACCACGCGCCTGTTGTTCGAGTCCAAGCGCAACGGCACGCTGCCAGAGTTCAAACCTTCGGAAGTCCTTGGGCATATCAACCGAGGCCTGATCAGTTGTAAGCTGGGCAAACACGTCACAATGGTCGGTGGAGTCATCGACGAGGAGACTGGTTTGTTGACCTATAGCATCGGCGGTCACCTGCCGTTGCCTGTGTTGTATACGCCAGACAGCGTTCGTTACCTGGAAGGGCGTGGTTTGCCGGTGGGCCTGTTCAAGGAGGCCACTTACGAAGACCACGTACTGGAATTGCCGCCGACATTCAGCCTGACGCTCATGTCTGATGGCATTTTGGACCTTTTGACAGAAGAACCTACACTCAAAGAGAAGGAAGCGGCCTTGCCTGAACGGGTGAGTGCAGCGGGCGGCAGCCTGGAAGGCTTGCGTCAAGTGTTTGGATTAGGCACGCTAGGGGAGATGCCGGATGATATCGCCCTGTTAGTGTTGAGCAGGAACCTTTGATGAGTACCGGTAGAATCCAGTTCGCCGAGCAGGACGGCACCTTTGTCCTGAAGTTTGTCGGTGAAGTGCGCCTGACCCTGTGTTCGGCGCTGGATGCGACTATTGAGCGGATCTTCACCTCGTTGAATTTCAACGCCATCGTGATCGACCTGACCGAAACCCGCAGCATCGACAGCACCACATTGGGCCTGCTGGCCAAACTGTCGATCCTGTCGCGGCAGAAGGTCGGTCTGCTGCCGACTGTCGTCACCACCCACAACGACATCACCCGTCTGCTGCAATCGATGGGCTTCGACCAGGTGTTCAACATCGTGGGCGACCCTGTGCCGTGCCCGGAATGCCTGGACGACCTACCTGACCAGGACCAGTCCGAAGAAGAAGTGCGGATCAAGGTGCTCGAAGCCCACAAGATCCTGATGGGGCTCAACGATTCCAATCGTGAAGCATTCCATGACCTGGTGAATGCGCTGGAAGGGCCTTGACCTCGGGACATGTATTGGCCTGACGGACGCCTTCACGAGCAAGCCCGGTCCCACAGGTCTTGCGCCGGTCACAAAAACTGAATCCTATCCAAATTCCCCTGTGGGAGCGGGGCTGCTCGCGAAAGCGCCGGTTCAGCCAGCTGATCCCTCAGCGCGAAGCCACACCCATAAAAAAGGGCGAACCACCAAGGTTCGCCCTTTTTGCATGCGCTGTGAATCAGCTCAAAGCTTGGCTTGCAGCAACGCCTCCAGCTTCTCCTGGTCCCGGGCAAACTGACGAATACCTTCTGCCAGTTTCTCAGTCGCCATGGCGTCCTCGTTGGACAACCAACGGAACTGCGCTTCATTGAGGATCAAGCGTGCTTCCCCGGCTTGCCCTGGCGCCAGCTTGCGCTCCAGCTTGCCTTCGTCGGCGGCCAGTTTTTCCAGCAGGTCCGGGCTGACGGTCAAGCGGTCGCAGCCGGCCAGTTGCTCGATCTGGTTGAGGTTGCGGAAGCTCGCGCCCATGACCACGGTCTTGTAGTCATTGGCCTTGTAGTAGTTGTAGATGCGCGTCACCGACTGCACGCCTGGGTCATCAGCGCCGGTGTAGTCGTTGCCATTGGCTTTCTTGTACCAGTCGTAGATACGGCCCACGAACGGCGAAATCAGGAACACCCCGGCATCGGCACAGGCTGCGGCCTGGGCGAAGGAGAACAGCAGGGTCAGGTTGCACTGGATGCCTTCACGTTCCAGCTGCTCGGCGGCGCGAATACCTTCCCAGGTGGAAGCGATCTTGATCAGCACGCGCTCGCGGCCAATGCCGGCCTTTTCGTACAGATCGATCAGGCGATGGGCACGCTTCAACATGGCTTCGGTGTCGAACGACAGGCGCGCGTCCACTTCAGTGGAAATACGCCCTGGGATCACTTTCAGAATTTCTTGCCCGACCGCCACGGCAAAACGGTCGCTGGCCAGGCCCACATCGCCCTTGCAGTCCGCCACGCAGGCATTCAGTTGCTCGGCATAACCTTGAATGGCCGAGGCCTTGAGCAGCAGGGAAGGGTTGGTGGTAGCGTCCACGGGTTTGACGCGGGCGATGGCCTCGAAGTCGCCGGTATCGGCCACGACGGTGGTGAATTGTTTGAGTTGTTCCAGCTTGGAAGTCATGAGCGTGCTCTGTCCTATGGGTCCGTTGACATTACCCGAGGGCCGGCTGCCACTCAAGGGGAAGGGGTATCGACGGGCCCCAGCGGCAACAACCTGAAAACGGCTGTTTGAAAGGCCGGGGCAGTATCGGTAGATACGATGCCAAAACAGCGCGCAGGTTCAACACCACTGCCTGACGGTCATGGTTGCTGTGCATTCAGGAACAAGCCTGCGATACCCTCTGGCAGACGTGCCGTCGAAATCAGGACCAATCGCTGGCCTGCCCGAGTCATTGCCATATAGAGTTTTCGCGAGTTTTGTTCGCACTCCTGGGCGGAAAGTACTCCCGCCTGGGCCGTTTCCTTCATGAGCTTTTCCAGGCCCAACAGAAACACGACACTGGCTTCAAGCCCGGTTGCGGTGTCCAGGCTGGAAACGCGTAGGTTATCAGTGTCTACGTGTACAGACTCCATACTGTTCAGATCCCAGACTTTGCGCGAACCGAATCGCTTGCTCAACGCCTTGAACAGAAGCTTCTTGTTGGTATCTCGTCCATACAGAACCAGCATATTCGATAGATTGATCTGCTGGGTTTCCAGGTAGCCCACTATTTCGTTGCAGGTCTGTATGACCGCATCCTGGGGCGTCTCTGATAGGATCAACAGCGGGGCAACGCCTTCATCCATGCCGTCGAAATCAGGTTGCAGATAATCGTCCGGGTCGGTTTGGGTGAATTCGGCCAGGACAAGGCCGGCAGCCCGCAATATGGCTTGAGTGGTTCGATAGGAGTGGTGAAGTTTCTTTGTTTTACCCGCCACATCCAAGCCGACACGCTTCCAACTGAGTCGGCTTTTCAAAAAGCCCTGGTTGGGGTCGGCACATAAAAACAGGCTGCCCTCGGAGTCGGTCAAGGTGCTCTTGATCAGTTGAAACCAGGTCGGCGCAAAGAATTGAGCTTCGTCTACCAGGATATGCTGGTATTTATCGAGCTTGTCGAGCTTCGTGAGACATAGATCCCGAGACAATGAACTCCATAAGCGAGCGCCTTGTTTGCTCAGCGCGTCATTGACTTGCCCGTAGAGCGACCACACTTGCACCCGTTCTTCCTTGCGCAAGGCAAACCCTTGGCCAGCGCGCTCAGCAGCCAAATAGTTCTGCTCGTCGCAGATCAGTGATTCATTGATGAAGTCGAACTCATCCAGAAGTTGTTGATCGCCGGGTTTCAGGTCCGGAAAGGCTTTTCGGTAATGGGCGATCTGGCTTGTAACCTTGATAGGGGATGCCATCTCTGGTTGCGGCTCAAAATGATTCACCCATTGCTGCCGTATCCAGGCCAGCGCGGTCATGATAGTCAGGTTGCGCGGTAGATCTCCCGGGCTGGCCTTCTTCAAGCGATGCTTGAGGTCTTTAACCACCGGGACATTGTGGATCAGCATCAATATCTTCTGATCGGGAAATTTCTTTGCCAGGATCAACGCCCGGTTAGCGGCGATCAATGTTTTGCCGCTACCCGCCACGCCGTTGACCAGACGCACCGAAAAATCATTCAAGGTTTGCGTTTGTTCTTCAGGCAGTTCCAGATCCAGCTTACTGGCCCACTCTTGTTGTGAGTCCAGAAAGTATCGAGTGGTCTTTGCAGAGTTATCCCGTGAGAAATGCCGGCGCGTCGTACATATCGCGGGTATTTCCGCTTCTGGAAAGTAGTGCCCCATGAGCGTGTCGCTGGCCTCATAGCTCAGTGAGTTAAGCAACTTGGGCAGTTGTTCGTGGCCATGTTCGATAAAGGTGTTTTTTGACATCAGCCGTGGGCCATCAGGTGTTGAGTAGTGCTGCCACAGCCGCTTGGTCTGGTCGGGTGTGCAGTTCCACATGACGATCAGCCTGCCGAGCCGCTGCCCGGTCGGCATCCCGTCGGGCTCGGTTGCTTCCAGGCGCGAGAGCAACTCCTTGAGAGCCTGCTGTCCGGTAGCCGCGAACAGTTGATCAGGGTCCAGTGTTTCAAAAGAGAGTTCACACAGCACAATGGCCAGCCATTGATGTTGTGCGTGCTGAAGGAAAAAGTCCGGCGCCCAGGCCTCTCGAGGGAGGCACTGGCGAACGACATGGTGGTCGTCCAGCTTGCGCAACACCCGTTTGACGTGGACATGCGCGCCAGTGCTGCGTTGCCATTCAGGGATAAATAGCGTCATGGGGTGAGCACCACTTTGCGGCATCGACTGACCAGGCTCAAATAGTCATTGGCCCATTGCTGCGTGATGCTGTTGCTGCATTCAATTCCTTGGCTCAGTTCAGGCCCGATGATGATCAATTTAGTCATCGCCCGGGTGATGGATACGTTCAATCGTTCGGGTTGGAAGAAAAACTCCGCCACAGCCCCAATGAACTCCTCATCGCCACTGGCCAAAGAGACGATGATCAGTTCACGTTCCTGTCCCTGCATGCGCTCAACAGTGTCCGCCACAACGGTGCTGGCGATTTCGCGCCCGAAACTACGCGCCAACAGCGTTCGAATCGCCCGCCCCTGGGCTCGGTAAGGTGTGACGATGCCGATATCAGACAGGGCAAGGCCCATTGACTGGGCGGTCTTACAGAGTTCCAGTACATGCTGGGCATCGCGATAATTGCGGGTCTTGGCGGTTCTGTCTGTGGTGGGGATAAAGACGGCGCTTGCGTCTGGATCAAATACGCGGTCCATAGGGGCCTCTGCATCAACGTATTTGAAACGCCGCGCCTTGTTAGGGCCCGCTGCCCGTAATTTGCCTTTGTAATAGTTTTTGCTCGGCCATTCGGTCAGCCATTGGTTCATCCGATAGGTTTCTTCGAGCATCACCGTATGGTCGGCAGTTTGGGAGGTGAGGCGACCAAATATCGACATCGATTCGCCAGAAAGAACCGACTGGGACAACAGCACCGGCGGCAGCTGTTGCTGGTCTCCGATGAAGATAAACCGCTTACCTTTGCGCATGGCCATTAGCGCGAGGGGGAGGGTGATCTGACTGGCTTCGTCAAAGATCACCGTGTCGAATTTGAAATGCTCCAGCTGGCTGCAGGTGGCGAAGGGTGTCGCGCCAATGACATAGCCACTTCCGTCCGCCGGTAGATTTTCCCAGTCGGCGGGTGTTTTTGCCCAGTCAACGGTTTTGCTGAGATCATCCCGGCGGCCACCAATCTTCACGGTTGGGATTTTTCGCTCGGCAATCTTTGTCAGGGCATTATTGATAGCCATGTGCGTGTGGGAGGTGACGAATACCCGCTCGTGACGCTCTACCAGCAATTGGACGATAAGTGCCAGAGCACGGGTCTTGCCTGTCCCTGGCGGGCCTTGAATGCAAGCAATCTGCTCGGCGGCAAAAGCCATGGCAACGGCCCGGGCCTGATGCTCGTTACACTTGTTCTTGATGGCGAAACTTTCAGCGTAATCCAGATCTGCGTCGTTGAATGTGATGACCGGCGCATCGCCGAGCAACGGGACAATGATGTTATCGGCATTGATCGAATCGGCGATATCTTCCAAGGCCTTTTCATAGCGAGGCGTCAGGTCCAACGCGTCCATGTCGGCGTAGCAAGGTCCGTCCTGATAGTTGTCCCAGACTGTATTGGCCAGCTTCTCGCTCAGTAACCAACGGCCGTCTTCTTCACGCTCAAACGTCATTCGGGCGCACAACAACCCTGTGGACGGATCGCCCAAGTGCAAGCGCAGCATGTCCCCTTCACGAAAGCGCGATTCGCTGTCATCGAGGTACGCCCAAAGACAAGTAGCCTTGTCGGCTTTTTCAAGATGCGTGAAGCCTTGGGTCAGGCCCTTTTCAAGCTTTTGATGTAACGGGCGTTGCCAGGTTTGCAGGAGTTGATGAAGGTTCGCATCGCGCTCGGCATGGACAAATTCAAAAAGCTTTTCAATAAGCGGATGTTGCCCTTGCATGGGGATACTCGTCCTTGTGATCCGTGATGGCACAACAGTTTTACATACTGTTGGAGCAAGGCGCGAGTGTTATGGATCCAATATTAGCCCTCTCTGGGGCGAGTTCCTGAATCGGATCATTGAATGCAAGTAGCGGGTGGCCAACAAACAACATTGCGTCAACTGCGTGCGTCAGCGCCCTTCCAGCAACTGCCCCGCCTGATCCAGCAACGCCAGCGGATCCTTGGTTTTGTGAATATCCACCGACAACAACTGCCGAAACCGCCGCGCACCCGGGAACCCGGTGCCCAGGCCCAACACGTGGCGAGTGATGTGATGCATTGCCCCGCCCGCGGCCAGGTGATCGGCGATATAAGGTCGCAACTGCGCCAGCGCCTCGGCACGGGTGATGATCGGTGTGGTGCTGCCGAACAGTTGCTGATCCACTTCGGCCAGCAGATACGGGTTGTGATAAGCCTCGCGCCCCAGCATCACGCCGTCGAAGGTCTGCAGATGCTCATGGCACGCCTCCAACGTCTTGATCCCGCCGTTGAGCACAATCTCCAACTCCGGAAAATCCGCCTTCAACCGCGCCGCCACGTCATAACGCAGCGGCGGGATGTCGCGATTCTCCTTCGGCGACAACCCCTCCAGAATCGCAATCCGCGCATGCACGGTAAAACTCGTGCAACCGGCCTCACGCACCGTCCCGACAAACTCACACAACTGCTCGTAACTGTCCCGCCCATTGATCCCGATGCGATGCTTGACCGTCACCGGAGTTGACACTGTATCGCGCATGGCTTTCACGCAGTCAGCCACCAAATCCGGATGCCCCATCAGGCAGGCGCCGATCATATTGTTCTGCACCCGGTCGCTGGGGCAGCCGACGTTAAGGTTGACCTCGTCGTAGCCGTGCTCCTGGGCCATGCGGGCGCAGGCGGCGAGGTCGGCCGGGACACTGCCGCCCAGTTGCAGGGCCAGTGGGTGTTCGGCTTCGTGGTGGCGCAGGAAGCGTTCGTGGTCGCCGTTGAGTAGCGCGCCGGTGGTGACCATTTCGGTGTAGAGCAGGGCGTGTTTGGAGAGGATGCGTAGGAAGAAACGACAGTGGGCGTCGGTCCAATCCATCATCGGTGCGACGGAGAAGCGGCGGGAGAGTGGGGCAGTTTGTAAGGGCATTGGGAATCTGATTCATCGGGGCGAATGTACGCAGTTTATCAGGGATGCTTGTCGGGTACTTGGCGGGCTCTCAAGCATAGCCGCTCAATCTTTGATGACAACCAGGCAGAGCGCATGCTCGGTCAGCGTTTCAACTCACACCTTGTGTTGACGATTTAATGTGGCTGCGATAATTGCAAGCAGATTACTTATGACCCAGCCAAAGACGCTCGCAACGTCGAAGGACGTGGACTTCCGTTTGCCCCCGTGCGGGACTTTGAATGGTCTACAGCATTGATCCTGGAAGATGATCGACTCGACGACGGCGAGTGTCGTTATCGGGCGATGGGGTACATAGGGGATCGGCTGCATGTCGTAGTGTTTACTCCACGGGGTGACGCGGTCCACGTCATCAGCTTTCGTAAAGCCAACAAACGGGAGGTCAGAAATTATGACCAAGAAACCCAGTCCCAAGAGGGTCGATACGGCAACCCCCGAATGGTCGACCGAAGACTTTGCCAAGGCCAAACCTGCCAGCGAGGTGCTTGTTGGGTTGTTTGGCAAAACTCAGGCAAAGGAAATGCTCAAGCCAAGCGTGGTCGACCCAAGTCGGTAGCCACTAAAGAGCACGTCAATGTTCGTTTCGATGCTGACGTGCTGGAGCGATTCAGAACTTCTGGCCCGGGCTGGCAAACACGGATGAGCGCCGCCTTGGCCGATTGGCTCAAGACGCATACACCAGAAGAGCTGAAGGCTTAGTCGCCAAATATTATTCGCCAAATAATTAGCCGCCGATGAAGCGGCTTTTTGTTGTCTGCTGATTAGCTTTGTCTCGGTAACGGTATAGTAAATCCGTGCCCTTTTTCTCCATCGCGTCGTGCAGAACCACCTCGAAGAGTTCGTACGCCAGTTCAAATGGGACATGTTTCGCTCAATCCACTGAGCAATGATTTTTTACTTGTCCAATTAGCCGACTGCATACTACGAGCACAAGCATCGCAGCGACAGCGCTCATGGTTGGAGCGGAGAACGGGTGATTCAGCTTTGCTAGAGCGGATGAGAAATGAGGTCGTATTGGGTGGCTGGCGAATGTTGATGGTACGAGATTGGTGCGAAGGAGGTGGAATAGGCCTATTGGACCTTTATTTACAGAGGCTGGACGGTTAGCGCGCCCAATCCATTATCGGTGCAACACTAAAGCGCCGAGAGAGGGTATTACAGTGAGTGAGGGTATCGAACTGTCTGGATCGGGCGAGGGGAATGGACGAGCGTCTATCAGGGAATAGAGGTCACGTTTTCATGGCTGAATAGCCTTGCCAATGCATTTTTCAAAAACTTGCTCCATAGGCTCCATGACGCAGTTGTACGCCGCGATATTGGCGTAGATCCACTCGTCCTTCTCAATTCCCCACCAACTGATTTCAAACCCGGCATTCATGATGAGGTGTTCAAACAGAATGCGTTGCGCACGACCGTTGCCTTCGCGGAAGGGGTGTACGACGTTGATGTCGGAATAGACCTCTGCTACAGCGACTATCAGCTCAGCTCGTTCCATGTCCTCGAACCAGTTTGCCGCGGCCATGGCCGTGAATAGCTTGCTGGCTTCCTTCTCCATGTACTGAGGTTGGCAAAAGCGGGTGGCTTGTTTGGAGATGCCGACGGTGCGCAGTTCTCCGGCCCATTCGAACAGGTCCGAAAAGAGAATACGATGAATGTTTTGGAGGTAGGCCAGGCTGTAGGGGGGCGGGCTGAATTCGACGTTGTCCGCTGCGATGGCCGAGAGCTGTTGTTCAGCTTCGCTCAGGGTCGGTTCGTCATGGATATCGAGTTTGTTGCGAAGGACCGCGGAGCCGGGGTAGCAATAAGCGTCTTCACCGACCCCATATTTGTCAGGCATCAGGTTCTGGTCTGGGTGAAGGCTTTCAAGACCTCTTCACGCGTTGGCATTTTGCGTTCGCCGTCTACAAAGGTCACTTTGAAGCCTTCCAGACGGAGGCTGGCCGCGTAGTTGGATCTACGCGTCCTGGCGGCATAGGCTTTTTTGGTTTCAAGGCTGACATTGCCCATGGGGCTGGACCTCAAATCGCGCTGGTGGGCGGATTATAACCCATCCCGCAGGCATGGCCTATGTTGTGGCCTCGACGAATCAGGTTTGACGGTACGGGTCCGCTTTTGGGCTGACTATTCCAGATTGTGAGCAGTCTCAGATAGCAGGCCCTGGCGCAGTAGATGGTTGATGACGGTTTGATATCCAGCGCTGACATTTTCAGCTCGCTCGCGAGCGGCCTTGATCACTTCATCATCAAACATAAGGGTGATGCGGGTTTTTCCTTCGCTGCTCGTAACGGGACCACGCTTGGCCGTGCTGAACTCGCATTCTTCTTTCATAGGTCAGTTTCCAGAGGCTGCACAGTTCATTTTCGACACTATTGGTGCGCTGATGGGGACGCCTCAGCATACGATGGGATTTTTGACCATGCCAAAGCGTTGAGCGTCGAATTGCGGCCTTCTTCCGATCAGTCTGAGCCTGTTTGATCTTGCGTGAATAAATGATGCTGGTATGGTGGCGCCTCGTTTAAACCCGCATTCTAGAGGGATCTCTTATGCACTCATTTTTCGCCAAGACTTTTGGCGGCCTTACGACCAGCTACTACATCCGCCAGTTTCTTTTTGGGCTGGTGTTTACTGCGATGATCATCTCCCTGGCGGCCAACAGTCCTGCAGGAATCGGTGCGAAGCCTGGGCTGATTGTGTTGGCGATCATCAACACATTGCTTTATCCGTACTCTCGGTTCGTCTACGAAAGCGTTGTTGGCTACATCATGGGCAACAATGTTTTTTTCGTGAATGCACTGTTCATGCTGATGGTGAAGGTTTTCACCATGGCCATGTGCTGGTCGTTCGCGATTTTCGTAGCGCCGGTGGGGTTGGCGTACCTGTTCTGGCGCAACAGCCGCTCGGCCGTTGAATAGGTCAATAGCTCAACCCGTTTGCAGCTGAAAATTGGTGTGAGCAGGGCAAGCGTGAACAGACCATGATTATGGGTAAACTCATAATCATGGTCTGTTCACGGTTTTCCTAAGGGCCCGACACCTTTCACAGGGCTTGGATCGCGACTGTAGATAAAACTATGCAAAGGTTGTCATTCTTCGTCAGAGTGTTGTTTGCATGTTGCCTTCTTGTCGCCACGGCTAATCACATCTGTGCAGATGTTTTACATGGTTTGCTCTGGGACTACGGATACGGACCTAGCGCTTATTTGGCGAGCCGTATTTTCTGGGGGGCACTTACCTTTTTTGATCCGCTCGCAGCTCTGCTCCTGTTCCTCAAGCCAAGAGCCGGAATCGTGCTTACGGCTGCGATCATCTTGGTCGACGTAGCTCACAACACTTTATACGTCGCATTGAAGCAGCAGTGGCTGGAGCCGTTCTACCTGTCCCAGGTAGCGTTCCTTATCATTGTATTCCTGCTGTCTCCCATCGCTTGGCGCGGTTTTATTCCAGGCGCTGTCACCACCAGTCCAGCTTGAACCTAATTCACTCGTCCGCTGCGTCGTCGGGCGCGCGCGAACCTCCTTCAGGTACGCATAGGGGGCGTGACCATTCAGTCGTGCATGCAGACTGGATCAAACTCATGGCCGCTGCCCATTTCCCGCAGTAAGCACCCCGCGAAGGTCTCTTCCTGAAGTGCATCAGGGGCGGCGCCCTTTACAGCTTGTTAAATTATTCGAGGTGGTAATCCAGCCAAATATGGTGCGTTCCGTCGATGTCAATCGCGATCCCTCCTGACCCGGATATTCCTTCCAAACCATCTGTACCACTGCCTCCAACTATGCAGAAAAACTCGTCTGCACGATCAGTTCCGGTAGTGGAGGCGGAATGAATAAAGTTAAAGGAACCCTCTACGCCATTCACCGTACCCTTGAAACTCTCCAGTGCGATGTAGCTGCCCCTTCTTGACGCTTGGTCGAACGCCGCAGTAAAGGATGTTGAAGAAATACCAGCGATAGCTCCCGTATAGGACTTTTCCATGAAGCTGATTGACACGGGTAAGCCTGTTGCAATGTTGGGCGTGGGAGTCAGGTCAGTGGGTTTGAAATTCTTGGTGGAAAAAGTGGCTCGCGCTTCCATTCGGATCAGTCCTGTTCCATATGAGTTGAGCGGTCATTCTAATGCAAGGGCCCTTCATGTTGAGTGTGTCAGGCAGAGAGCCAGTGCACCGGCGCAGTTGCCCGATCCGCCGAAAGTATTGCGGCTCCCATGCCTGTTGCGACTGGGCCTCTCGGGCCCACATCGGCTCGGTCACGCCTGCTGCGGCGAAGAGCTTCGGGTTACGTCCGAGAAAGGGGGGATGGTGTTTGGGCGGGGGATATCATTTTGGAGATCGCTGGCGCAGCCGTGAACAGTCCTGCCGAGGTCACGGCCCTCATCGGGCGCATGACACCTGGAGACCGCGCCTTGATATACGGCGGCTCGGGCGTTCCATGATCATCTCTTCGTATAACGCGGTGGTGGTTGATTCGTCCTGGGAGTTCATTCACCACAGCTCCTTGGAGGGTCTGGATCGACCGTTATGAAACCACACATTGGTCCACCGGGGCGGGGTGTCATTGGTCGGCGACTCGTCTAGACCGGGGGTTTATACCGGGCTAAGGGTTGCCACGCAGGTTGTGGGTGACTACCCTGAAAATGGTTGGATTGTTACGAGAAATTTCAAGCGTGGCGTTTTTTGATCAAACGACTTAAGGATGAGGTGAATACGATGTTTTCTCATGAGGGTGCTGCAATAGAGGTGTTGCTCTTCATTTTTGGCTTCGCTGGGTTTGCCCTGGCACTGTGGTTCGTTCACGCCTATTTCGAGCGCAAGGCTAAAAGCGGTGTAAAAAAACAACATTAAGCTCGTTAAAGCAGTTGAGCTTCGGCTGATGTTTCTTCGTAGACGTCTGCCGAACTTACTTTCCTGATGACCCCGCTCAGAGCGATGGAGTCTATCTATTGAGATGGACTCTCCCGTGGGGCAAACTCCTGTTGCTTCATTGGCTGATAACAGGAGTTTACGGATGCCATTTCCACTGACGGAACGGAATGCCTTGTTGGCCCTAAAAGGCGTAGGGCCAGCCGTTATCGCTCGCCTGGAGCAGATGGGCATTGACTCGCTCGCTGTGCTTGGTAAAGCGAATGCTTGTGACATCCTGGCTCAGGCATCGGCAGCAGTGGGTTCGACGTGTTGGAAGAACAGCCCCCAAGCTCGGGCCGCCATTAACGCGGCCATTGAGTTTGCAAAGAACTCTCAGTTGAGCGCACCCGGTGCGTAAAGCTGATCGCTTATTTCAGTTGGTGAATCTGATTCGTGTCCATCAGCCAATCTCTGCTGAACGACTGGCGAGCCGAATTGGCGTTTCTGTTCGCTCGATCTATCGATACATCGATGACCTTTCCTTCAGTGGAATCCCAATCTATGGGACCGCCGGCGTGGGATATGCCTTGGATGCCGACTTTGAGATGCCGCCTTTAACGTTGAACAGGCTCGAACTGGATGCGTTGATGCTCGGGATGGAAATGCTTTCAGCTTCTGCCGATAACGATCTGAGTGCTGCTGCAAGGATGTTGCTGAGCAAAATTTCAGCGTCTCTGGTCCATCACCAGGTTGACCCCAGCACGGCAAAAATAAGGGCACTTGGAACAACACCTTCCTCCACGCGTGGTCATCTGGCAGCGCTTCGAAATGCCATCGAAAACACTCAGATGCTGGAAATAACGTATACCCGTTTGGACGGTGCGGTTTCGCAACGCCTCATTTGCCCCCTCGGCCTTTTCTACTGGGGGGGAAAGTGGACAGTTGGAAGCTGGTGTTGCGCCAGGGCGGCTTACCGCGATTTTCGGGTCGATCGCATCACCTCCATCGCTAGCGCCCAGCAACCATCACCCGACAATCCTGCCCTTGATCTCCAAGCGTATATGAAGCACCAGGCAAGCCAGTGGAAAGCGATCACCACGACTGACACTACGCTGTCAGTATGAGCCACTGATAATGGGGACTTCTTAACACACGGAAGGTCATTCCTATGCAGCACTCGTCTCATGTACTCGAACTTGCCATTTTCAAGGTCAAACAGGAATGCGTTGCGCAAATGCCTGTGCTTCGCGCAGGGCTTCGTGAAACGTTAAAGGCCTTTCCTGGTTTGATCGAGTACCGCGCCTACTGCCCGATGAGCGACGATCGAGTCTTCGTGGACTTAGCAATGTGGGACAGTCTTGAGAGCGCACAAAAGGTGGCAAAGGCGTTCAACGATGGAGATCCGAGATTCTCTGAGTATATGTACGCTATTGAAAACCTGACGTTCATGAGTCATCTCGTTTCAGAAATGAGTTGACCGGACAGACTGCCAAGACAGGCAAGAGACACCGATGCCTTGGCACCAGGCTCGGTGTTGCCACTTGCAGTGAAGGGTTCTCAGAGAGGTGCGGGTTCTTGATGACCCACGCCTGCAATCAGAGACGCATGCCTTTGAATGGGTTCCAGCCTTGCTCGCCTTTCACTTCTTTGAGGTAGTACGAGTAGTTGGCCATGAGTGCGTACATCATCGACAGGGCGATGCTCAGGCCTGTACTCAACGGCCGGGGAAATTCCATGCCGAGGATTGCGAAAATCACGCTCAATGCGATATTGATCGCTAGGAAAATACCCAGCAGGGCGAGGTTTTTCTTCCAGAGGCCGAGGACGAACAGGTAGATAGGGCCGAAGAAAAACGCAATCACGTTGGCGTTGATGAGGATTTTCTTCTTGACGCCAGGCAGCGTCTTGACGGCTTCCTTGTAGCGCGGGTCGTTTGGCGCGCCGAAAGTGTCAAAGAAGTCAAAGCGTTCTTGCCACTTGGCGCTGTATTTACCCGTACTTTGTACTTGTTCAGTTGTGCTCATTTTCAAGGCTCCTGCTTTCCGTAAGTAATTTTTTTTCTTCCAAGAAATCCTGTGCTCTGTTTCTAGCGCATTGATTGCTTTGATCTTTGACGACGGGCGCGAGTGAGTCGCCTGAGGTGTTCATTTTCCCGTGTTATGGCCGTTGGTGTGGGACATTGCGCACTGGCCGTTTGAGCGGTCGCCCGATCTGTGAGGTGTTTCACTCTATTTGTTTCAATGGGGTTCCTATTGCTCCAAGGCCGTCAGGTAGTCAGTCGCCTTGCGGTACTTTTCAATGCGGTCCAGGTCTTTTTGGCTTGGCTCGTTTAGGCGAGATAAATCGCTGTTTTCCGCAAGATCCGCCAGCTTCACTCGGCGCGCTATCGGGTCACGTGCAGCCCGCTCGATAAAGGCCTGGTAAGTCTCACCCTCGCGCTTGGTGAGAGCGTCGATTGCGCCAAGGACCGTCTCGCTGAAGCCTTCATTGCGCAGGTCGGCGAAGGTGATCGCGGTATCTTCGACCACGTCATGCAACACCGCCACGATGCGCTCCTCGTCATGGGCCAGGCGCAGCATGACTTTTAGTGGGTGCAAAACGTAAGGGGAGTCGCCCTTATCCACTTGTCCTTCATGGGCTCGCGCGCAAATCGATATCGCTCTTTCAAGGGTACTCATGGCATTCACCTGTAGCATGGTGGCAATTTGATGTTGTTTCGGGTTGAATGACACCGTTTTGAACCGAGAAATGGGCCAAGGTACCCGTTTGGCGCGGGCTTTACGACTATTTACCTCTGGCAGGTGAGTGGTTGACTTTTATTCAGGGAGCGAAGTGTTGTGTATAAAACCACGGTTGTTGTGTCGAGTCTGACTGAGTACATCGACGCAGTTAAGAAACTCAATAAAGAATCCGGTACGGTCCACGGCTCGGTTTATCGAGGCCAAGGCAACGCGAACTGGGGATTAATGACTTCTCTGGCCCGCAGCCCCAAAACCAAGTCAGGGGATTTGATCTCCAGGGCCACAAAGGCCTTCAGAAAATTCAACGCCGAACGTCACGCCTATCATCACCTGTCCTCCCACAATGATTGGGATGTGCTCGCGCTTGCGCAGCACTACGGCATGCCCACTCGCTTACTGGATTGGTCGTTGTCGCCTTTGGTCGCGCTTTTTTTCGCATTGGACGGCGTGAGGTACAAACGGATTCCTCTGATCGAAAGTGTTGGCTTGATGGCTGACTACAATGAAAACGATACGATTCCTGTCGATACGGATAACAGGGTTGGGGTCGTTGAAAATGACGCGGCGGTGTATGTGGTGACACCTTGCGGACAAGGAGGTGACCATACTTGGGTGGAAACCAACGCCTTGCCTGAAGACGTTTTTTCGAACGTCCCCGATGCTCGCGAAGACGGGTTCTGTTTCTACACACCGAACTATATGAATGACCGACTGAGGTCTCAAAGCGGGTTGTTCAGTATTGGCTACGAGGTAGAGGACAGCTTTCCAGCGTCAGAGGCGCACCAAATCATCATAAAGAAACAAAGTGTGGCAACGCTATTTTCCGAGCTGTTGCTGATGAATGTGGGTTCAAAGCTCGTTTATGGCGACCTGGAAGGGTTGTGCAAGGATCTGACGTTTTCCAGTTTTGGCGGATTTGCCACGCGCAATCTCTAGGCTCGGTGGGTGGAGTTGTCCATTGACCCGCCAAACAGTTTTCGACAGGGAGATTCAGCCTCATACTCTCGGTTTTGCACCGCAGATATCCAGAAGAGGTCATGTTTTGTCGAATGTTGAACCCCACCTGCACGCGCTGACGTTGAATCACATTTATGACGGTTTCAAACAGCTGATCCCAATCTCTCTTTTCGTCGTCGTGTTCGGCGTGGCTTTCGGCCTGGCGGCTGCGCAAACGGGCTTGAGTGATACGTCTGCCGTGCTCATGAGCACGCTGGTTTTTGCTGGCGCCTCTCAATTTGCCGCGCTGGATCTGTGGGGACAGCAAGTGCCGGTCGTTCCGCTGATGATCACCGTCTTCGCCATCAACGCCCGGCACTTGTTGATGGGCGCGACGCTTTACCCCTGGCTGCGGGAGCTGCCCGTTGCCAAGCGCTATGGTGTCATGCTGGTTGTTTCGGACGCCAACTGGGCCATGGCGATGCAGGCGTTCAGTAGGGACAAACCGGGGCTTGGGCTTTTATTCGGCGGCGGCATTGCACTCTGGGTCGCCTGGATCCTGGGCAGTTGGCTGGGGCTTCATTTTGGCAGCGCCATTGAGAACCCGGTCAGTTTCGGGCTGGATATGGTGATGGGCTGTTTCTTGTTGGCGATGGTCGTCGGCGGGAAGAAGAACCTGCGCATGTTCATCATCTGGACCGTGGCGGCCTGCTCATCGTTGTTGGCTTACTGGTACTTGCCGGCGAACAGTCATGTCGTGGTCGGCGCTTTGGCGGGGGGCATTCTGGGTGCGTTGTGGATGGAGAAAAAACCATGAGCATTGAAACGGCGGGTTATGGCACTTTGGTCGTCATATTGATAATGGCCGCAGTGACATTGGCGACTCGGTGGGGCGGTGTTTTCGTGATGTCGTTCGTGCCGATCAACTATCGGGTGCAGCAGTTCATCACGGCCATGTCTGGTTCGGTGTTGGTGGCGGTGTTGGCTCCGCTGGCGGTTAAAGGTGATAACGGCGCACGGCTGGCTTTGCTGGCTACGGCAATCGTCATGCTGACACTGAAAAAACCGCTGCCGGCAATTGCCGCCGGCATACTTGCAGCGGCTTTAGCCAGGCAGTTCTGAACGGTCGAGTCGCCCGCTGCATAAGCAGGCGACGGATCCCAATCAACACCCAGATCGAAAACTCAGCGTCGCCGCTTCCCCAAACGAGTGATCCTGCACCCCTGTCATAAAGTGTAGTGACATCTCCTGTGGCGCTTCGAGGGGTGGAATTTCAAAACTCCCCACCACCTGACCCTGAAGCGCACTCAGCCGCATCGACTCTTCTTCCTTTAACTTTGCCATTCTCGCGTGATTCGCTGCGATTTCGTTGAGAGTTGACACGGTACATCTCCGTTTGCTGACCAAGCATTGATTAATTTGCCGCCGCGTCAGAATTACGTCGTTCTTGGCTGCTGAGACAGGCCAGTGCAAACCCTGAGCCAGACGTGGCCGCCTGTTGGCCCCGATATTTAACAGGTGACGAATGGCGGGGCAGACGTGCATTGACGTCGGCAACGTTTCAACCATGCCTCAACAATAAGTCACTGATAATACAAACCGCCCCGATAGGGTCAGTCGGTCTAGGCGTTGTAGACACTTGACCGCAGTGTCGAATGCCTGTGCACCACAACCACTGCGGCTCCGATCAGGCTGGTGGCAACCGCCAGCAGCAGAATCACCTGCTGCGTTCCAAGCGGCGCGGTCAGCACCGCGACCAGTAAGCCCGCGAGCGGTTGCGACAGGTTGTTGAGCAGCGTGATGACGCCGACGGTCTTGCCGAAGTCCTGAGGCGCAATGACTTGCTGGCGGAGGGTACGGAAGTACACGTTGAACATTTTGTCGAAACCGACAATCAGCAAGAAACCGACGACGTAGCCCTCTGTGTTCGGGCTGAGCGCGGTGATGAAGGCGCCGACGGCAATCAGCGTGTAGGAGAGGGTGCCCAGCAGTTTCAAGGGCAAGGTCACTCGGGCCAGGAGGAACAGGATGAGGATGGTGGTCACGGCACCGGCTGCCTGTAAGCCTGCGTAGTCATCCTTGTCGGCACCGTAATGGCCGATGACCATGGCCGCTGAGGTGGCGAGGGTGACGCCGATGACCAGGTTGACGCCCACCGCCAGGCTGATGATCTTTTGCAGTTCCGCCAGCTTGCGAATGTGGCCGAAGGCAATGCGCAGCGGGTTCAGCCAGAGATCGTGATGTTGCTCGAAGGTTTCCAGGGTGACCGAGCTGGTGCGCTGCCAGTACAACATCGCCAGGTCCGCCAGGAGGAACAGCCCGGCAATCGCCAGCACCACCCAGTGCCACGCCCATACCTCAAGCAACAGCGCAGCGATCAGCGGGCCCAGCACCATGCCGCTCTGGTCGGCGATTTGCGAGTAGGAGAGGGTCTTGGTGTAGGTGTAGTGCTTGAAGATGTAAGGCATCACCACTTCGCGGACCATGATGCCCTGCGTGGTCAGCACGCCGCAGAGGGCCGAGAGCGCGACGATCCAATAGATGCCGCCGAAGACGCCATGGAGCACGACCGCCACCGCGCAGGCGACGGCGCGATAGACCTGGCTGATGTGCAGGATGCGAATCGGCGAGAACTTGTCGCACAGCGCGCCGCAGATCGGGAACGAGAGGTAGCGTGGCAAGGACTCGACGAAAAAGGCCAGGCCTGCCCAGGCGACGCTGTTGGTGGTCTGGAAAACAATCAGCGGGACGATGAACAGCAAAATCTGGTCGGCCAACCGGGAAAGGAACATCGAGACGAAAAAAGCCAGGTAATCCTTGCGCATAAAACTCCTTGATTGCTGTGTTCAGGTGTATCCGGTCCAGGCAAGCGGCGCGCAGCGTGATATGGAACTAATATCACCGTTAGTCTCTATATCTTTACAGGGGACATCCCTTTTTTGAGAGAACCTGCCATGTTCAAATCCCGCTCGTTGATTGCTGCAGTGACCTGTTTCGCCCTGGCGGCTGGCCCTGGCATTGTTGTCGCGGACCCGGGCAACGGCAAGGGAAATGCTCAATTCGATCAAGGTCCTGGCCACGGACAAGGAGGCAAAGGCGGGCAGGGCAACAAGGGCGGTCAAGGAAATCCCGGCAATAAGGGAGGCAAAGGCAACCAAGGCGGTGGCGGTGGTGGCGGCGATTGGCATAACGGCCCGAGCCTTGACCGCGGCGGCATCCTCGGTGTGATTGGCGGTTATCGCGATTACTGGAGCCCCGGCCCGGCGCTGCCGCCAGGCATCCAGAAAAATCTTGCACGGGGCAAGCCGTTGCCACCCGGAATCGCCAAGAAGCTCGATGGGCGACTCCTGGGGCGGTTGCCGCACTATGACGGTTATGAGTGGCAGCAGGTCGGCACGGACCTGATCCTGGTAGCGATCGCCACTGGCATCATCTATGAAGTGCTCAATGGCGCGTTCGACTAAGTCGGAGTAATGCCAATCAGTTAAGCAACACACCTGTGGGAGCGGGCTTGCTCGCGAAAGCGGTGGGTCAGCTAGCGATGATGTTGGCTGTGCCGCCGTCTTCGCGAGCAAGCTCGCTCCCACAACTGGATTGGAGTATGACTGGAAGAGCCAGGCCGGCTGTCAGGCCGCCTCGCGAGCAAGCTTTGCTCCCACAGGTCCTGCTCAAACAAGTCTGATGGCGGTACGACCGGGAGAGCCAGGTCGGCTACTAGGCCGCCTCGCGGTGGACGTTGATCTCGGCGCCCCGTTAACCACGATGGCTGAACGCAGGTATTGCGTAGTGGGCACCTCGGCATGGATGCCGAGGTAGCCGCGCTGGGCCATGGATGGCCCTTCGCGGCGGGCCCACGGAGCAATGCCTTCGTTCAGGCATGCCGAGCCTAAGCGAGGCACCGAGTGGTGGGGCAAAGCGTTTTTGGTTACTTTTGGCGCTTTTCCAAAAGTGACCCGCCGTCAGGGCGGAACCCTAAGCAGCCGTTACCGCAGCAACGGATATGTACTCAATCAACAAGAGCAAGTCCAGCCATCGCGAGCAAACCCACCCCCACTGGTTTCGTATCAGCTTTCAAGTTGCCGCAAGCGTTTGTACAAGGTATTGCGGCTGACCCCCAGCCGTCGCGCCAAGTGTGAAATATTCCCGCCCACGGCCTGCAACTGACGGTTCAGGTCCTCGGCATCGTTGAGGTCCACCGTCAGCGGCTCAGGTGTTTCCACCGGTTCCATTTCAAGGTCGACAAAGAAGTCGTCGGGCAGATGTTCCGGGCGGATCGGCTGTTCCTCGGCCATCGCCAGGGCCACTTGCAGCACGCTGCTGACCTGTCGCAGGTTGCCCGGCCATGGGTGGCGTTCGAGCAGATCCAGTACCTCACGGCTCAGGCCGGCCCATTGGGTCGGTTCGCGGTGGTGTTCCCAGAGGCGCTTGAACAGGGCCTGCTTGTCGCTGCGTTCGCGCAGGGGCGGCAGTTCCAGGGTCAGGCCACCGATGCGGTAGTACAAGTCTTCGCGAAACCGCCCCAGTTGCACCTGTTCACGCAGTGAGCGGTTGGTGGCGGAGATGATGCGGATGTCCACTGGGAACAACTCGGCGCTGCCCACCGGTTGTACGCAACGTTCCTGCAAGACCCGCAGCAGCCGGGCCTGGGTCGGCAGGGGCATGTCGCCGATCTCGTCAAGAAACAGCGTGCCGCGGTCGGCCTTGCGGATCAGGCCAATGCTGCCTTTCTGGTTGGCACCGGTGAAGGCGCCTTTTTCATAACCGAACAGTTCCGATTCCACCAGCTCGGCGGGGATCGCTGCGCAGTTGACGGCAATGAACGGTTGCTTGCAGCGCGAACTGGCCTGGTGCAGGGCTTTGACGAAGACTTCCTTGCCGACGCCGGTCTCGCCATGGATCAGCAGCGGAATGTCCTTCTCCAGCAACCGCTCGGCCTGGCGCACGGCTTTCTCCACGCGGCTGTCACCGAAGTGCAGGGTGTTGAGGCTGATAGCGTTGCTGGCGGGGGCCGGCACAGGTGCTGTTTCGGTGAATACGCGAGCCTTGATCGACACCTGGCTCGGACGCCTGAGCAGGCACTGGAAACGATTGCTACCGGATGCTTGCAGGGCGAACGGCAGGTCATCGGGCTGGTTCAGCAGCTCCAGCAGCGAGACCTTGAACAGGCTTTCGATGCTGACCCGCGACAGGCTCAGGCCCAGCAGGTTGTCGGCCCGGCGGTTGGCGGACAGGATCTGGCCGCTCTCATCGAAGATCAGCAGCCCGGCCCATTGGCTGTCGAGGTTGTTCAGACCGGTGTTAAAGGTCAGTTGGAAGTGTTCACCGCGAAACAGGTTGAGGATCAGCCGGTTCTCCACGGTCTGGCTCATCATCTTGACCATGCCCAGGGTGTGGGACGGTGGCAGGTAGCTGTCGCTGGAGACGTCCAGCACGGCGATGACCTTGCGCTCGGCATCGAAGATCGGCGCGGCGGAGCCGGTCATGAAGCGATTGGCCTTGAGGAAGTGTTCATCGTGCTCGATGTGCACCGCCTGTTCGCAGGCCAGCGCGGTGCCGATGGCGTTGGTGCCGGTGCAGCGCTCCATCCAGCTCGCCCCGGCGCTGAAGCCATGGGCCAGTTTCGGTTCGATGAAGCGCTGGGTGCCCCAGGAGGTCAGCACTTGGCCCTGGTTGTCGGCCAGCATGATCAGGCAGTTGGAGTTGCTCAGGATGTTTTCGTAGTACGGCAAGACTTCCTGGTGGGTGGTCTGCACCAGCGAATGCTGGTTCTCCAGCAACTGGGCGATGCCTTGGGCGGGCAACTGGTCGAAGGCCGGCACGCTTTGATGGTTCAGGCCAAAGGCGCGGCAACGGGACCAGGAGGCCTGGATGATGGCCTCGTGGGACAAGGCTGGAGCAGGTGCGGCCATGGGACACTCTCGCAGGAGCTGTTTTTATTGTTGTGGCAAGTCTCGCACAGACTCCTTGTGCTGGGGCAGGCCTGAATACCACTTCATGCACAGAACCTGTGGGAGCGGGCTTGCAGCCAGGCTAGCCGAGAACGTTCTTTCAGTGTTGTTCAAAATTGTTCATTGTCAACCCACAGATTGTTCAGTTGTTCATTCTTGATTGTTCACTTGCGTTCATCCGCGAACGTCTTTTTCCTGCAAATAAATAGAAATTTCAACTTTATCAATGGCTTGTGATTTCTGGCACGGCTTTCGCTTTCTGACTCGGGTCGCTTGACTCCAATAATAAAAAGGCCGAGCCATGTCATTAACGCTTGAGCACATCTGTCGCACCGTCGAAGGCCAAACCTGGATCGACGATGCCAATCTGAGTTTCGAACCCGGATCCTTCAACGTCCTGTTGGGCCGCACGCTGTCCGGCAAGACCAGCCTCATGCGTCTGATGGCCGGTCTGGACAAGCCCGACAGCGGCCGCATCCTGATGAACGGCGTCGACGTTACCAATCGCCCCGTGCGGCTGCGCAACGTGTCGATGGTCTATCAACAGTTCATCAACTACCCGACCATGACCGTTTTCGAAAACATCGCCTCGCCGCTGCGCCAGGCCGGCGTGTCCGAAGAGGTCATCCAGGGCAAAGTCCTGGAAACCGCAAAAATGTTGCGGATCGAGAAATTCCTCAAGCGTCATCCGCTGGAGTTGTCCGGCGGTCAGCAGCAGCGCACCGCCATGGCCCGCGCATTGGTCAAGGACGCTGAACTGATTCTGTTCGACGAGCCGCTGGTGAACCTGGACTACAAGCTGCGTGAAGAGCTGCGTCAGGAAATGCGCGAATTGTTCCAGGCCCGCCACACCATCGCCGTCTACGCCACCACCGAGCCCAACGAGGCGTTGGCCTTGGGCGGCACCACCACGATCCTGCATGAGGGCCGGGTGATCCAGAGCGGCAAATCGTCTTCGGTGTATCACCAGCCGCAAACCGTGCTGGCCGCCGAATTGTTCTCCGAACCACCCATCAACCTCATGCCGGGACGCATCGCCGGCAACGAGGTGAGTTTCGCCAATTTCGTGCACTTCCCGCTGAACGTCGACCTGCGCCCGGTGGGCGAGGGTGAATTTCGTTTCGGCGTGCGCCCCAGTCATATTTCCCTGGTGCCGAGCAACGACGACGACCTCGAACTGGCGGTATCCGTCGAGGTGGCCGAGATCAGTGGCTCGGAGACGTTCCTGCACGTGCGCAATGAACATTTCCTGCTGGTGCTGCATTTGCCAGGGGTGCATGAGTACGACGTGGATGCGCCGATCCGCATCTACATTCCGACCCATAAACTGTTTGTCTTCGACGCCCAGGGCAAGCTGGTCCAAGCCCCAGGGCAGCGTATCGCGAGGGTTGCCTGATGGCTGAAATTCGTTTGCAGAACCTCGCCCACAGCTATACCAGCACCCCGGCGGGCCCCGAGGACTACGCGATTCGCGAGATGAACCACATCTGGGAGCAGGGCGGCGCCTATGCGCTGCTCGGGCCTTCGGGCTGTGGCAAGTCCACGTTGCTCAACATCATTTCCGGACTGCTCAGCCCTTCCGAAGGGCAGGTGATGTTCGACAGCAAGGTCGTTAACGAGCTGACCCCGGAACGGCGCAACATCGCCCAGGTGTTTCAGTTTCCGGTGGTGTACGACACCATGACCGTGTTTGACAACCTGGCGTTCCCGCTGCGTAACCAGGGCATGGCCGAGGCGAGGATCCACACCAAGGTGCAGGAAATCGCCGAGGTCCTGGACCTGCAAAACCTGCTGGGCAAAAAGGCCAGCAACCTCACCGCCGACGAAAAACAGAAAGTCTCCATGGGCCGCGGCCTGGTGCGCGACGATGTGTCGGCGATTCTGTTTGACGAGCCGCTGACGGTGATCGACCCGCACCTGAAATGGAAGCTGCGGCGCAAGCTCAAACAGATCCACGAGCAGTTCAACATCACCATGGTCTACGTCACCCACGACCAGTTGGAGGCTTCGACGTTCGCCGACAAGATCGCGGTGATGTACGGCGGCCAGATCGTGCAGTTCGGCACACCCCGGGACTTGTTCGAGCGCCCCAGCCACACCTTTGTCGGCTACTTCATCGGCAGCCCGGGGATGAACCTGATCGAGGTCACGGCACAGCCCGGTGGCGTCGGCTTCGCCTCGACGCACTTGCCGCTGTCGGAAACCTTGCAACGACGGGTCGCCGAAGCTGGAGGAAAAAGCCTGAAGGTCGGTATCCGTCCCGAGTTCGTGCATGTCTGGGACGGCCCCTATGACGACGCAATGCGGGCTGATGTGGTGCACGTCGAAGACCTGGGCACCTACAAGATCCTGACCCTCAACCTCGATGGCGTACCGCTGAAAGTCCGCTTGGCTGAAGACAAGCCCGTGCCGGAAGGCACCGCGTACATCAGCTTTCCGGGCCAATGGCTGATGGTTTATGCCGATGAATACCTGCTGGAACCGTTGAGTGAGGTGCAGCCATGAACAAGGTGCAAAACAACAAGGCCTGGTGGCTGGTGTTGCCGGTGTTCCTGCTGGTGGCCTTCAGCGCCGTGATCCCGATGATGACCGTGGTCAACTATTCGGTGCAGGACATCTTCGACCAGTCCAGCCGCTACTTCGTCGGCGCCGAGTGGTACAAGCAGGTGCTGCTCGATCCACGGCTGCACGATTCGCTGTTGCGCCAGTTCATCTATTCGGCGTGCGTACTACTGATTGAAATCCCCCTGGGCATCGCCATCGCCCTGACCATGCCGACCAAGGGCAAATGGTCGTCCCTGGTGTTGATCATCCTGGCGATCCCGCTACTGATCCCCTGGAACGTAGTGGGCACCATCTGGCAGATTTTCGGCCGCACCGACATCGGCTTGCTGGGCTCCACCCTCAATGGCCTGGGCATCAACTATAACTATGCGGCCAACACCATGGACGCCTGGCTCACCGTGCTGGTGATGGACGTCTGGCACTGGACGTCGTTGGTGGCGCTGCTGTGCTATTCGGGGTTGCGGGCTATTCCCGACGTGTACTACCAGGCCGCGCGGATCGACCGGGCCTCCAGCTGGGCGGTGTTCCGGCACATCCAGTTGCCGAAGATGAAGAGCGTGCTGCTGATCGCCGTGATGCTGCGCTTCATGGACAGCTTCATGATCTACACCGAGCCGTTCGTGCTGACCGGCGGCGGGCCGGGCAACGCCACCACCTTCCTCAGCCAGACCTTGACGCAGATGGCCATCGGCCAATTCGACCTGGGCCCGGCGGCGGCGTTTTCCCTGGTGTACTTCCTGATCATTCTGTTGGTGTCGTGGCTGTTCTATACCGCCATGACGCACTCCGACGCCAACCGTTGAGGCCCGCACAATGAGCAAGAGAAAGCTGATTCCGCTGCTGATCTACATCCTGTTCCTGCTGGTGCCCATCTACTGGTTGCTGAACATGTCGTTCAAGAGCAACACCGAGATCCTCGGCAGCCTGACCCTGTGGCCCCAGGATTTTACCTTCCACAACTACAAGGTGATCTTCACCGACCCGAGCTGGTACACCGGTTACCTCAACTCGCTGTACTACGTGAGCCTGAACACGGTGATTTCCCTGGGGGTCGCATTGCCGGCGGCCTATGCGTTTTCCCGTTACCGGTTCCTGGGGGACAAGCACCTGTTCTTCTGGCTGCTGACCAACCGCATGGCTCCACCGGCGGTGTTCCTGTTGCCGTTCTTCCAGCTGTATTCGTCCATTGGGCTGTTCGACACCCATATCGCCGTGGCCCTGGCTCACTGCCTGTTCAACGTGCCGCTGGCGGTGTGGATCCTCGAAGGGTTCATGTCTGGGGTGCCGAAAGAAATTGACGAGACCGCCTACATTGACGGCTACAGTTTCCCCAAGTTTTTCGTGAAGATATTCGTCCCGTTGATCGGTTCCGGCATCGGTGTCACGGCGTTTTTCTGCTTTATGTTTTCCTGGGTCGAACTGCTGCTGGCACGTACGCTCACCTCGGTGAATGCCAAGCCGATCGCGGCGGTCATGACCCGCACCGTGTCGGCCTCGGGTATCGATTGGGGCGTGCTGGCGGCGGCGGGGGTGTTGACCATCCTGCCGGGCATGCTGGTGATCTGGTTCGTTCGCAACCACGTGGCCAAGGGCTTTGCCCTGGGCCGAGTCTGAGGAGTCGATGATGGAATGGATGAACTGGACCGCCCCCACGGCGACATTCTTTGGGGTCATCGCCTTGCTGCTGGCAGGCATGACCACGTGGGAACTGCGTTCGCCGAGCATCCCTCGGCGGGGTTTCCTGCCGATTGCCACCACCCGTGGCGATCGGTTGTTTATCGGTCTTCTCGGTAGCGCTTACCTGCATATGCTGGTGATCGGTGCTACCGACTGGAGCATCTGGATAGCGTTCGCGTTGTCCTTGGTGTGGCTGTTGGCAGTGATGCGGTGGGGCTAAAAGGGGTCTGTGTGGCTAATTCGAGTACTCGAATTAACCGTACAGGCCCCTAGTCGAAGGTTCGACGCTCAGGCTCTTAAACCCAAACAGGAGGTCTCTATGTTCAATAAAAACAATAAGCTGCGACATAGCGTTTCATTGGCAGCCATGCTGGCACTCAGCGGGCTGAGTGCTGCGGCCTGGGCCGATGCCTATGAAGACGCCGCTAAAAAATGGATCGGCAGTGAATTCAAACCGTCGACCCTGACAGCCGAGCAGCAGCTCGAAGAACTCAAATGGTTCATCAAGGCATCCGAGCCGTTTCGCGGTATGAAGATCAACGTGGTGTCGGAAACCCTCACCACTCACGAATACGAGTCCAAGGTACTGGCCAAGGCCTTCACCGAAATCACCGGGATCCAGTTGACCCATGACCTTCTGCAAGAAGGCGACGTGGTGGAGAAAATGCAGACGGTGATGCAGTCGGACAAGAACATCTATGATGGCTGGGTCAACGACTCGGACTTGATTGGTACGCACTTTCGCTACGGCAAGACCGAGTCGATCACCGATCTGATGGCCAACGAAGGCAAGGATTTCACCTCGCCGACCCTGGACATCAAGGACTTCATCGGCATCTCCTTCACCACCGCGCCGGACGGCAAGATCTATCAACTGCCCGACCAGCAATTCGCCAACTTGTACTGGTTCCGCGCCGACTGGTTCGAGCGCGCGGACCTGAAGGCCAAGTTCAAGGAGAAATACGGCTACGAGCTGGGCGTACCGGTGAACTGGTCGGCCTATGAAGACATCGCCAAGTTCTTCTCCGAAGACGTCAAGGAAATCGACGGCAAGCGCATCTACGGCCACATGGACTACGGCAAGAAAGACCCGTCCCTGGGCTGGCGTTTCACCGATGCCTGGTTCTCCATGGCTGGCGGCGGCGACAAGGGCCTGCCCAATGGTCTGCCGGTGGATGAGTGGGGGATTCGCGTCGAAGACTGCCATCCGGTTGGTTCCAGCGTCACCCGTGGCGGCGACACCAACGGACCTGCGGCAGTGTTTGCCACCACCAAATACGTGGACTGGATGAAGAAGTACGCGCCACCGGAAGCGGCGGGCATGACGTTCTCCGAATCAGGTCCGGTACCGTCCCAAGGCAACATCGCCCAGCAGATTTTCTGGTACACCGCGTTTACCGCCGACATGACCAAGCCGGGCCTACCGGTGGTAAATGCCGATGGCACGCCGAAATGGCGCATGGCGCCTTCGCCACGCGGTCCGTATTGGGAAGAGGGCATGAAACTGGGGTATCAGGACGTGGGCTCCTGGACATTTATGAAATCCACGCCTGAGAAACAGAAACTCGCGGCCTGGCTCTATGCACAGTTCGTGACGTCCAAGACCGTGTCGCTGAAGAAGACCATCGTTGGCCTGACGCCGATTCGTGAGTCGGACATCAACTCCCAGGCGATGACCGACCTGGCGCCGAAGCTCGGTGGCCTGGTTGAGTTCTACCGCAGTCCGGCCCGCGTGCAATGGACCCCGACCGGGACCAACGTGCCGGACTACCCGCGTCTGGCCCAGTTGTGGTGGAGCCACATCGCCGAAGCCGCCAGTGGCGAGAAAACGCCGCAGCAGGCCCTCGATGGGTTGGCCAAGGACCAGGATGCGATCATGACTCGCCTGGAACGCTCCAAGGCCCAAGCCACCTGCGCCCCGAAAATGAACCCCGAGCGCGACGCGCAATACTGGTTCGACCAACCGGGTGCACCGAAGCCGAAACTGGCGAACGAGAAGCCTAAAGGCGAAACAGTGAGCTACACCGAGCTGTTGAAATCGTGGGAGGCAGCCCGCAAGTAAAGCCCCAAGCGTGAAAACGAACGGCACCGAAAGGTGCCGTTTTTTTTTGCGTGCGCTTGCACCGCCATCGCGAGCAGGCGGCGGGTCAGCTTGCGGCGATGTTGACTGGGCTGACGCTTTCGCGAGCAAGCCCGCTCCCGCAGGGGGATTGTGGTGATCTGGAGGGAGGGTGATCAGCCCGCTTTGGCCGGGGTGGGCAAGGTGTTTGCGGCCATGGGCGATGGCTTGTTGTTCATCAGCGTGTCCAGCGCTTGCCGGTAGTTTTTGCCCGCCAGACTCATGCTGTTGTTATGCGTCGCCCCCGGCACCAGCAACAGGCGCTTGGGCTCCCGGGCGGCGTTGAACAGTTGCTCGCTGAAGCGCGGCGGTACGTAGCGATCGGCAGAGCCGTGCACCACCAGTAGTGGCATGTTGATTTCGCCGATTTTGTCGATGGAGTCGAATTTCTGCGACAGCAACCAGCGCACCGGCAGGGACGTATTCGCCATCGCGGTGGCGACATCGCCCAGGGACGTGAACGTGGATTCGATGACCAGACCTCGGACCTGGGCGGCGCCATTCTTCGCGGCCTCCTGGCCCAACTGCGCGGCGAGGTCCACCGCGATGGCCCCGCCCAATGAATGACCGTAGATCAGCCGCAGGGCCGGGTCTGGTTGCAGTACCTTGAGGCGCTCCCAGGCGATGCGTGCATCTTCATAGACGCTGGCTTCCGACGGCAGATCCCCATGGCTTTTGCCAAAGCCCCGGTAGTCGATGGCCAGTACCGAATAGCCCAGCGCCCTCAACTGCTGGATACGAAACAATTGGCCGGTCAAATTCCAGCGCACACCGTGCAAGTACAGGATGGCCGGCGCGTTCTTGCGTTTGGCCGGCCACCACCAGCCGTGGATATTTTCCCCGGCCTTGAAGTGCTTGGACTTGAGATCGAATTCCTGCACACCGCTGGGCAGCCCACTGAACCAGCTGGCCGTCCCCGGCTCAATGCGAAAGACCAGCTCGCGCTCCTTATGTTGCAGCACTGCACAGCCCACCGGCAGCCCGACCACCATTGCGCTCATGACAAGGAAGGCCAGCCAGCGCCGCCGAAGGCGAGAGAATAAAGGTAAAGGCATCGACGCAATTCACTACTCGAAACAGAAGATGCCTTGTAGCAGATTCTCCGAAAGCGGTGCAGGGATTTCGAATGACCGTGGCGAGGGGGACGCTCGCGCCGGAACCCGTAGGAGCTGGCGAAGCCTGCGATCTTTTGATCTTGATCTTTCGCTTTTGACTCAATGGGCTGTGGAAGGATCGCAGCCTCGTTTCACTCGACAGCTCCTACGCAGCTCCTACGCAGCGCCTATGCAGCGTTTACGGGCGATACATCAGTGCGCATCCTCATACTCAAGCAGCGTCAACACCCGCGTGGTCCGGTCATACGCGACCTTGGGAACGCCCGCCAGGCGTTTGTGCAGGACCTGGGTCAACGACTCTCCTGGCATCAGGCTAGCATCGCCAAAGTCTCCGTCCAGTTGCAGCGGATGCACGATGACCTCAAGCGAGCCATGTGCCGGTGGCGCGGCGTGGTCCAGGTCGGCTGGGGTGCAGACATAGTCGGCTGTCGCACCGCACAGGCTGCGCATGCGCCGGTTGAGCAGGGTCTTGAAGAGGCGCTTGGGCAGGTTCAAGTTGGCCCCCAGGTTGCGCGCCAGGCGCATGGGCACGCGCTGCCGGGCGGCGAAGCGGGCCACCAATTCGCCGATGGGCCAGATGTTGTGCACATGTTGATGGGAATCGAGATGACTGGGACGCAGGCCGTGGTCCAGGCAACATTGCCATTGCGTCTGCAGTTCATCTTCCACCGCCGCCAAATCCTTTGAACCCAGGCGCAGGCAATAACGCGACAGGTTCAGGTCGAACTGGCCATTGGCGTCGCAAAAAAGCGCTCGCGAGGTGATCGCCCGGCCCAACGGCGGGCCGTAGCTGAGGTTGAAGTGCAGGCCAACGTGGCCTTTGAGCAACGGTTGCCGAGCCAGTTCACACGCCTGCTCGAAACCTGGCATGTTGGCCATGGCCGTGGCCGAGCTGATGACGCCGGTCTCGAAGGCGCGCAGGATCAGCGCGTTTTCACTGAGGCTGAGCCCGAAGTCGTCAGCGTTGACGATCACTTGACGAGGCATTGGTGTTCTCCTGGTGCTTGGGGGAGGACGATGCCGTCGTCGCGGTTGGTTTGCTTTGGCGCTTGCCAAACCATGGTTTCAAGCTTTTCCATAGCCGCAAGGCAAATCCCAGGAGCAAGCCCCCGGGTTGCCATGAATAAAAACTCCAGCGCCAGTGTTCCAGTTGGCCGGTCATGCGTTCATGTAACTGATGGCTGGAGTTCTCCAGGCTGACTCGTGATGCATCGATCCAGCGCCAGTTTTCGTCCAGCCCCCAGCGGATCCACTCTTCGAGCAAGACCCGGCCGCTGCCCAGATCAGCGTGCTGCGGCAGGAACGCCAGGTTGTAGTCATACAGCCGCCCCTGATCCAGCAAACCGAGGCGATAGCTGATGCATTCGCCGTTCAGCTCCAGCATCACCACGCGCACCAGGCCCTGGGCGGCGAGGGCGGTGAAGGCGAGGTTCATCCATTGTCGGCGCCTGGGGTCGGCGAAGATGCCGACACCTTCCTCGCCTTTCCAGCTGGCCGCCTCGACATCGGCGATGTTGCGCAACAGTTGCCCCATGCTGATGGCATCCGGTTTCACCCGGCGGATCTCGGCACCGCAGGCGGCGATCCGCTTGCGTGCCCGTCGTAGCTTGTAGCGTGGGTCGCCAGAGATTTCCTGGTGGTCGCTGTCGCTGATCAGGTGCACCGGAACCCGGCAACTCAGGCGTCGTTCTCCGGTGGAACTCAGCGCCATCCAGGCACTGAGGACGCTTTCTTCACCGACCGGTTCGACCACCTCATTCAATTGTAGTAACGCGTGGGGCAGGTGCTGGCGGATCTGTATCAGCGCCTGCCCCATGCCTTCGGCGTCCAGGCGTACCAGCAAGGCGATGCGATCGGCCAATGGATAACCCAGGTGACGCAACACCCGGAACCGCAGACCGCCGATGCGCTCACGCGCCGATACCAGAGGCAGGCACAGGCATAGCGTCTGGTCTTGCCAGCCCAGCAACACGTGCAACTGCTGGTCTGGCAGCAGGGCGAATTCCGCCGCTTGCAGCCAGGCCAGGGTGTTGAAAGGCGTAGCGTCGGGCACTTGGGCTCGCAGCTGTTCATAAGCGGCTATGGGAAAGTCCTCAGCGCCCAGGGAGCGACACCATTGGAGCCGGATCGCCATGGCCATCAGGCCGTCGCAGTCGATGGAGCCGACCGGGCCGGTTTACGAAAGGCGTCCAGTACCGAGCCTGTGTAAAACGTATCGCGGAAAAACCGCCAGCGACCGAACAAGCAGTGCACATGGGTGATCTGGCCGCGCTCCTGGTAGTCCATGCGCAGGTGCAGCTTGACCGCTGGGATGTTGCGCAGGTCACACACATCGACGACTTTGTCGCAGCCCTTGTCCGCCATGACTTTCCATAGATTCAATTGCACATCCACCGACATTTGGCTGCCCCAGTAGGCCCGGATCATTTCCCCCCCGAATTCGAAGAACTCGCCAGGCTTGACCGGGAACCAGCAGCCATAGAAATGGCGGTCAAAGTAATCCCGTGTACTGCCCCATATGAAGCTGACGGTGTCGCCCTGGTCGTCCAGATACATCAATCCGGTGTGACCTTCGGTGGCCAGCTCGCGCATGGTCTCGACGCGGTCACCAAAATGGGTGGCAAAGGCGTCGACGTTTTCTGCGGTAATGAATTCCTGGCGCACCGGTCGATACGGTTTGAGGTTGTGCGGCCGTATCGGGGAGACCAGGTCGCGTTCCATCCACACCAGTTGTGAGTGGAAATACACATAGCGCCTGAATAGCTGTTTGAGGACGGCGCGCAGGCCTTTTTTCTGGATGCGATCACGCAATTTCTGCAGAGCGTTCATGGTGCCTCCTGACGGGTGGCGGGTTGGGGGGAAGAGGGTGCGGTCCAGCTCAGGGCAAACAGGGTTTCCCCTGGCAGGAGAAAGCGGATCTGCCCGGCCTCGCAGTTGAACGGGGCGCTGCGGCTATGGTTGTCGGGGCCGAAATACACCAGCTCGGCTTTGGCCTGGGGGCAGGGCGCGCCGTCCAGGCTGACCTGTTGCGGGCGCGTGCTTTTGTTCACGCCCAGCAGGCTGCGTCTGGCGTCGGTGGCCATGGCCAGCACGTCGACTTCGAAGGCGTCGTTATCCAGGCGCAGCACTTGGGTGAGCCAATGCTTTTGGATGAACTGCTGGGCCAGGCCCACTGGCTTGAGTTCGAAGCGCTGGCTGTCCAGCACTCGAACCATGCCTTTTGGGTACTCCGGTTCGTCGGCGAGCATGAACCAATTGAGCATGTCCAGCAGGCCGTCGGCAGAGGCGTTGATCACCACGGATGTCCACCAGAGGGCGGCGTAGTGAGTTTCCTGATCGTAGGGGCTCAGGCTCGAGCCGCTGGACATGTTGGTCTGGTCCAGCAACAAGGCCTTGCGCGGCCGGCCAGTGGTATCCAGGCCCACCAGGTCGGCGGCCTGGCGCACGCTGTTGCGATAGACCCGGGTCGCCAGCAGGTCGCGGACCATCCATTCATGCCAGGCCAGGGCGTCGATCTGGTCACTGTATTTGGCGAGCAAGCGCCGCGCCCAATCAATGCCGCGCCGGTCCGCGGCGTTTTCCGCCATAGGACCATTGGTCAATCGCGAGCTGGCCGGTATGGCAATGCGCACCCCCGCGCGGGCGTTGGCGGGGATGGCGCGAACCTGATTGGCCATGCTCTCGAACACCTGCTGGTAGCTGGCGAAATCCGGGTAGTTGAGGTTCGGTTCATCGGCGAAACTGAGGTAATGGATACCGTTGCCGCCCAAGGCGCGGGTCGATTTGAGCCAGGCCTGCAAGCCGCTGTTGCTGACGCGGTCGGCTCGCAAGTCAGCTTTGCGTGCGCTGCCGGCCAGCAGGGTGATGTCCCGGGTGATGCCGAAGCGGTCCTGGTACAGGCGCCGGAACTGATTTTCATAGTCCGGCTTGCTAGCGGTGATGTCGACCAGGCTGTAATAGCTGGCGGCCTGGGGCTTGAGGGCTTCGATCACCGGGTAGGCCGATGGTGGGGGCATGACGTAGGGCAGGTATACCCCCAGTTTCGGGGTTGTTCCCAGGACATCGCCATAGAGTTTCAGGCGCGTTTGCCCCGGGTCCTGGCGCAGCGGCTGCAGATGCTCGGCGTCCTGGGCGAACAGGTTCGCGGTGCCGTCCAGCCAGAACGCCGCCTTGCCGTTGCCCTGCAATTGCAGGCGCCAGGTTTGCTCGACATTGGCGACGGGCAGGGCGACTTGATCGAACTGCCAATAGGCCGGGTATGGCTTGAGGTGCAACCGTACCTGTTTGCCATCGGCGATGCGCCGGGCTTGCAGGCTGCGCACGCCGCCGTGGAACTTGCCCGCCAGCACGGCCTGTTCGCCGGGTGCGACCTTGAAATACAACTCATCGCCGTCGTGGCTTTCGGCGTTGAAATGCACCTTGGCCGGGGCGAACAACGCCCGGGTACGGGCATCGTGCTCGACGGTGTAGCGGCGAAAACTGTAGCCGGGAATTTCCAGCCGATAGCTGGCCGCCCCCGGCAACAAAGGCCACTGCTGCTCGCCACGCGCCTGGGTCGCCTTGATCAAACGTTCGCCCACTAGGCGCCCCTGGCCGTTGAGCAGGTACAGGTGTTCTGTATTGGCATCGGCCTGCCAGGCCGGCACCCAACGCACGGTCACGTAAGCGGGGCGGTCGGTCTGCAGGTACAGGCTGCCGTCGCGGATACCGGTCCATTGCATCGCCGCGCCATGAGCCCAAAAGGCCAGGCCCCAGAGGCACAGGCCAGCAGCCACTCTCACTGCAAGCCGACCCACCGCTCCAGCAAGGGCATTACCACCCCCTGAGGGAGCGAGCTTGCTCGCGAGGGTGGTTTGGCTGGCAACCGCACTCATGCCGATTTCCCGAGCAGCATTTTGCGCATCGGCAGCAAGTCGCTGGGCAGGATGATCAGTGTCTGCCACACCGCCACGCCGCTGAGGCGGCAGTACATGGCCAGTAGCGCCACGGTCACGCTCAGGTAGGCGATTGAAGACGCGGCGGCGGCCCCGACGATGCCGTAGAGGGGGATCAGGATCAGGTTCAGCGCCAGGTTCAGCAGAGCGCCCACGCCCATCAGCAGCGAAACCGTGCCGGGTCGGTTCTTGCCTAGCAGATCCAGGCGCAGGATGCTCGCATAGCACAGCCCGAACAGCCCCGGCAGGAGCGCCAGCAAGGCCGGATAAGCCGGCTGGTAGGCCGCGCCAAACAAGGTGACGATCAGCCATTGGCCGATCAGTGCCATGCTCAGGCAGGCGCCGAGCATCACCGTGGCGGTCAGGCGCAGGGCCAGGGGGGTCAGGCGCTGCATGTCGCTGTCCTGTTGCAACAGGCGTTTCATCAGCGGCGTGGTGACGGCTTCCGGCACGATCAGCAGCAGTTCGGCGGCAGCGCTGGCCATGGCGTAGTGTCCCAGCGCCGTGCTGCCCAGCAGGGCACCGATGAACAGGAAGTCCGAGCGCAGCAGCACTTGCTGGAACAGCAGGTCCGGATGGCTGCGGGCGCCGTAGCGCAACAGTTCGTTCTGATGGGTGCGATCCCAGCGCAGGGTGACCACATGATCGCGGCGCAACCACACCCAACCGGCCAGCGCCACCAGACTCAGGCCCGCCAGCCAACTGATTAGCGCCGCTTCCAGGGCGGCGTCTTTCCACATCCAGAACAGCGTGACAAACAGCAGCAGCGGCGCCAGGGATTCCATCAGGCGCAAGGCATTGAAGGCACCCACGCCACCCGAGGCGTTGTGCAGTGTCAGCAGGCCGCTCTTGAGCACGGTCAACGGCACGGCCAGCAACAACAGCCAGGCGAGCAATCCCAATTGCGTGGCGATGTCCAGCTCGCCGCCGAACTCGCGCACCAGCGCCACCACCAGCAAGGTCAGTAGCCCGGCTAGCAGGCAGCCGAAGACCAGCACCTGGCTGAGCAACAGCCCCATCGAGCGTTGCTGCGCTGCCTGATAACCCACGGCAGAATTCAGGCCACCGCTGGTGGCGGCGCTGATCAGGTCCGGCAGGGTGCTGAGCAACGCAAACAACCCACGTTCGCTGGGCCCGAGAATCCGTGCCAGCAGCACATTGCGCAGCAGGCGCAGGCCGATCATCGCCAGGCGTGTGCCCATGCTCAGCGCCAAGTGCTTGAGGTAATGTGCGCGGCTCATGGGCGTGCCCCTCGGCGAATGCGCCAGGCCAGTAATTCAGGGTGATGGGCATTGAGTTGGCTGACGCCGAAACGCGGCACGTTCAACGGGTCGCCGTCGTTGCGATACAGCCCCGCCTCGGTGCCGAGGGCGAAGGCAAAACCATGGGCCGCCACCTGTTGGCGCACCCGGGCATCGTGGTCGCCGTTGGGGTAGCAATATACCGGCAAGGGTTGGGCGCAGCCGTTTTCCAGGGCGATCCAACTGCGCGTCAGCTCTTCGTGCAGGCGCTGGTCATCCAGCCCGGTCAGGATCGCGTGACTGGCGCCATGGGGGCCGAAGCGGATCAGCCCGGAATCTTCGAGCATGCGCACCTGAGGCCAGTCCAGAGCCTGGGGTTGGGAGCCCTGGGGGCAGGCTTCGCTGAGGTCGCTCAAGGTCCCAGCATCGAGGCTCTTGAGGCTTTGCAGGTAGTGCATCAGCGCCAGGCTGCGGCGCTCGTCATCGATGTCATCGAGCATCACCGGCAGCGGTCGACCAACGTGCTGCAAATGCTCGATCAACGAATGCCGCGCCACCTGGCCATGGCTGCCCCAGAGGGTTTCGCCGATGCTTTCCCACCAGAAGTGCTGGCGACTGCCGATGAAATCGGTGGAGAGGAAAATACTCGCTGGCACCTGGTATTGACGCAGCAACGGAAAGGCATTCATGGCGTTGTCGCGCCAACCGTCGTCGAAGGTCAGGGCCACCCGCGGACGGTTCGGAACGTTTTCAGGATCGGCCAGCAACAAGGTCATCAGCGGCACGCACTCGAAATGCCGTTGCAGCCAGATCAGCAAATGTTCAAACGCTTCGGGCCCCACGCACAGCTCGTTGCGATGGGGCAATTCGGCGGCGCGGTCGTTGTTCAACACGCGATGGAGCATCAGGATCACGCCGGCGCCACGCAGCGGGTGGCGGCCCAGGGACGTGTTCAGGTACAGCCAGCCGCCGGTGCGCTTGAAGACTTGTTTGATCGACATCGGCCCTTCTCCTCAGCGGTTCTGTTCGGGGTTCCACTGGCTGTAGCGCTGGCCCCGCAGGAACTGCCAGAGCCCGATGCTCATGCCCGCCAGCGTCACCAGTACGAATGCGGCCAGGCGAAAGGGCCGGGGCAAGCGGTGGCGCGCGTCCATCAAGCCGATCAGCGCCATGGCGTAACCGAGCAATTGCGCCACCAGGCTCAGGCGATAGAACGGATGCTCGTTCCACAGCCAGACGTTGCTCAGCAACAGGGGTAACAGCAGCACCGGCGCGAGGCGGCGGATCAACTTGTGGCTGATCAGCCCGATGGCATAGAGGCCGTGACGCAGCGGGTTGAGCAGTTCCCGGCGCTGGGCCAGGCTCTGCAACCCGCCAACGGTGACCCGCTGGCGCCGACGAAACTGCTTGTCGGCTTCGTCCACGCCCTGGTCGGTCACCCGGGCCAGGGGGGCGTAGACGATGGACTTGCCGGCGGCCGGCGCGCAGGTGCTGAGGAAAAAATCGTCGTTGACCTGGGCCGGTATCGGTTGAAACAACACCCGGCGCAGGGCCAACAGGGCGCCGTCGGCCGAGACCATGCAACCGGTGCGGCTCTCCACCCGCCGCAGCCAGCCTTCGTAATGGCGATACAGGCTGTCGCCCAGGCTCAGGCCCTTGCCCGGCACCGGGATTTCCATGTGCCCGGCACAGGCGCCGACTTCCGGATCGCCCAAGGGCGCCAACAGATGGCTGAGGGTGTCGCTGGCCCATTGGTTATCGGCGTCGGTAAATACCAGGATGTCGCTGCTGCTGTGGGCGACACCGGTATTGAGGGCGGCGGCCTTGCCCTGGCGCGGGAGGTCGAGCACGCTGATGCGCGGATCGATCACCTTGCGTGCGCAGGCCACTGTGTCGTCGGTGGAGCCGTCGCTGGCGAGGATGATTTGCAGCGAATGGGCCCGATAATCCTGGGTCAGCAAGCAGCGCAACTTCTCCTCGATGTGCCGCGCCTCGTTGTGGGCGGCAATGACAATGCTCACGTCCATCGGCAACGCCTTGCCATAGCGACGCCGCGGAAACAGTGGCGCCAGCAGGCTCAGCAGCAAGGGATAACCGAGGTAGGCGTACACCGGCAGCAACAGGCACGACCAGTAAATGAATTCAGCCACGGGCAGGTCTCCTGGTATTCCAATGACACAGGTTAAGCAGCAGTGCGGCGCCGGTCAGGTGCAGGCGCACCCAGTGCAAGGCCCACAATTGCAAGCTCAGGCGCGGATCACGCCGGCTCTGGCGCAGGCTCAGGAACAAGGGCGGCAGGGCGGTGACCAGCAACAGCGTCAGCGCCAGGTGCAACTGCCCCTGGAGCACCGCGAGCACTGCCAGCAGGTCCAAGCCCCAGGCGCCAACGGACAGCGCCGGGAAGCGCAGCAGGCGCAGGCTCGGGCCATGGCTGCGAAGCAATTGCAGATGACTGCCCTGACGCCACAGCTCCTTGCGCATCCACTCGCGCCAGCTGCCTTCGTAGCCCCAGTGCAGGGCGACGCTTTCGTTGACCAGCAGCAATTGCGCGTCGGTCTGGCGCAGGCGCAAGGAGAAATCCTTGTCTTCGCCGGTGCGCAGGGTTTCGTCGAAGCCACCGACCCGGTCGAACCAACGGCGGCGCATCAACAGATTGGCACTGGGCAGCCAGTGCACCCGATGCAGGAGACGTGACCCGGGACGTTGGCTGCGGCGCTGCCAGGCTTCGGCGAACCACGGCGCCTGCCGGGGCGTGTCGAGGTCCAGGCCGAGTACGTCGCCCTGGTGGCCTTCGAGCTCCAGCAACAGCTTGAGCCAGTCGGCCGGCATCTCGATGTCGGCGTCGATGAACGCCAGCCAGTCACCGCTGGCGAGCGCAGCACCGCGGTTGCGCAGGGCGCCGATGTGCACGCCTGGCACGATCAACACCCGTGCCCCCAACTCGTTGGCGATGCGCGGGCCGTGGTCGTCGGAGCCGTTGTCCACCACGATCAATTCACATCCGAGGCCTGCCTGGCGGGCGGCTTCCTGCGCGGCTTGCAGCGTACGACCGATGTGTCGGGCTTCGTTGTACATCGGGATGACAATGCTGACGCAGCTCATGGGCGAGCCTCCTGTGGCGCGGCCTGCTCGGCGTCGTAGCGCAACACACTGGTGAGGGCGAGCATGATCCACAGCAATTTGTGGTTCGGCGCACTGAGGAACATCAGAAACAACGCCAGCGAGAGGAAACTCATACCCAGGTGCGTCAGCAGGTCCGCCTGCGCCCAGTCCCGCCGATGCAACCAGCGTTGGCGGGCGCGCAGCAGGTTGTACAGGCCAAGGCCGATCATGCCGACGAACATCAGCCCGCCGGGGACGCCGATTTCGCTGAAGATTTCCAAGTAAGTGTTATGGGCCCGGCGATAAAGGTCTCCCAGCTTGCGATTGGCCGAGAATGCCTTGGCATAGCCGGTGGGGGCGTAGTGCAGGGGAAAGGTCCCGGGGCCTGAGCCGAGTATCGGATTTTCGCGGATCATCTGGCTGCCGACGATGATGTACGAGGCGCGGCGGCCCAGGGATTCATCCTGGTGGGCGCTGGCGCCGGCACTGAGGATGCTCAGCGACTGGATGCGCGCGACATAGCCGGCCGGCATCACGGCGATTGCCAAGGGAATCAGCAATGCCAGCCCAAGCATGGCGAAGCCCAAGTGCCGTGGGCGGATGCGCGGTAACTGCGCGCGGTAGTGATAGAGCCCGATCATCAGGCTGAGCATCAACACCACCAGCCCTGAGCGCGATTCGGTCTTGGTCATGCCGCCCAGCAGCAGGATGAAACAGCCGCCCCAGAACAACCGGTAAAGCAGGTTCGAGCTGCGCAGCACCAACAGCAGCGCCAGCGGTACGGTAAAGGCAATCAACAGAGCAAAGGAGTTCGGGTCTTCCAGCAGACCGGACGCACGGCCCTGATCCTGGTACCGGGTCGAAAACATCGCCAGCACGCAAGTGGTGGTGACGCTCAAGGTCACCAGGCGACAGAACAGCTCCAGGTTCAATCCACGACCGATCAGCAGGGTGATGACGAACAGGATCAGCCCCACCGTCAGCTCGCGAAAATGGGTCGTGGACAGGCCCATGTTTTCCGACAACAGCAGGCTCAGGCCATAGAGCACCATGAAACCGATCAGCGGCCGCCAGATATTGCTGCGCAGGCGCGTCCCGGGAATCTGGCGCAAGGCCAACTGCAACATCAGGATCATGATCAGCGCCAAGCCAAGGAACTTGCTGCCGGAAAAGGCGTTGTCCTTGAACAGGCCTTCGAACGGTACCAGGGCGGCAATGCCCAGCAAACCCCAGCCGGGCTTGCGGTACAGTACGGCGACACCGACCAGGCCGAGCACAGCGCCCGGTGCCAGGAACGGATAAGGGCTGGCCAGCAACGCCAGGCACACAAGGCCCAGCAGGCTGACGATCGAGAGCGGGACAATCATGAGCGAGCCTCCCGTGCCGTGCGGATGTAAAGCTGCGACCAGCGTTCGGCCAACGTGCGCAGGTCGTAGCAGTCCCGTTGGGTGCGGCGTGCGTTGTCGGCCAGGATCTGCGCCAGAGGCGGTTCGCTGAACAACGTTTCGATCTGCGCCGCCAGTTCCGCGCTGTCGGTCGGTGCTGCGAGCAGGCCGTTGTGACGGTCCTGTAGCACGTCGGGAATGCCGCCAACGCCGAACGCCACCACCGGCACGCCGGCCTGCATGGCTTCGAGCAGAATCATCGGGGTGCCTTCGGTGCGCGAGCTGATCACCAGGGCGTCGAGGCGACTCCACCAGGCGTTCATGTCGGTCTGGTAACCCGGTAATTCGATACGCGTGGGCAGTCCGGCATCGGTGATGCGCTTGAGCAGCGCCTGGCGTTCCGGGCCGTCGCCGAGCATCACCGCGTGCAGCGATGAATGCTTCTGGCACAGCGGGATCATGGCGTCGAGGAACAGGTCCGGGCCTTTCTCGCTGCTCAAGCGGCCGACGTAGCCGACCCGCCAGCGTTGTTTGTCGGCGCGATGGGCCAATGGCGTGCTGGGTGCTGGCAGGCCATTGGGGATGACATCGAGTTTTTCCGCCCGCACGCTGGCCCGGCGATGCAACGTGGCAATGCTCTCGGCCACGCAGACGACCCGCTTGACCGAGGCGGTGCGGCACAGTTGCAGGCTCAGCCAGGTATAGAAGCGCTGTTTGGGACTGCGCGGTGTGAAGCCATGTTGAGTGATCACCAGCGGCAGGCGCAGCAGCGTGGCGGCGGACCAGCCGAACAACAACCCCTTGAAGTTGTGGGTGTTGAGCAGCGGTTGCTCGTCCCGGCGCTGGCGCAGGTGCTGCAACAGCTCGGCCCAACTGGCGCAATGACGGCAATCGACCCCGGCCTGGCGAAAACGCGTGATCAAGGTCGGCGGTGCCGCCAGGAACAGCACCTGGTGCTGTCCGGGCGTTGCCAGGCAATGATCGAGCAGCATCCGCTCGGCCCCGTAGAAGCCGCCGCTGTCGAGCAGATGAATGATCGACAGGGGGCTGCTGTGGCGGGTCGGGCCGAACGGCGCGTTCAATTTCGCACCCAATGGACAAGGCTGGGCAGGCTCCAGTTACGGTGGGGGTTGATCTGGTCGGGGGACTGCTCGTTGATCACCAACAGCACCGGCACATCCAGTTGCTGGGTGATTTGCGCTGGATGCTTGAAGCGATGGTCGAAGAACTCACGTACATAGACCAGGGCAATCGCCAGCAGCAGGCCGCTGAACATGCCGAAGGCAATGATCAACATCGGCTTGGGAAAGGCCGCAGCGGTGGGTTCGAACGGTGGGCTCAGGACTCGGGCGTTGGACAGGTCGGTGTCCAGCGAGCGCGCGGTGCTGGCTTCGGCGAAGCGCTGGGCATAGGTGGAGAACGCCGCATGCAGGGCGTTGATCTCGGTGTCCATCTGCCGCAGCTTGCTCTGGGTTTCCTGGAGTTGGTGGATGCGCTCCTTGAAGGCGGCGATACGCTCGACCTTCTGATCGATCACCGAACTGACCACCGCCAGGTCGGTGGTGCGCTCCTGGATCCGGTTGTTCACTATCTTCAGGAACTGCTGGCGTGTGCGGATGATCTGCTCCCGGGCCAACAGCATCGGTTCGCTGCCGGGCTGGAAGATCGCCAGGTCATTCATGTAGCGGCTGACCTGGCTGGTCAGTTGCTCGCCCAGTTGCCTGATTTCCCGGTCTTCGAAGGCAATGTTGTCCACGGTGGTGGTGAAGGTGAACGGGAAGGTGTAGTCGTTGAACCGCGATTTGTTCGCCGCCGCAAGATTGGTCTTGAGGTAGTCGAGCCAGCGTTGGCTTTGCAGCAGGCGATCCTGGTACAGGTTCAGGGCCTGTTCTTCGGTATTGATGGCGTTCAGGCGGAAGGTGATTTCTTCCTTGGGGTCGGATGAACCGATGTTTTCAAGCAGCCCCAACCGGGTGCCTTCCAGACCGTCGAGACGGGTCTGGTATTGGGTTTTCTTCTGTTCATAGAACGTCTGCGGCAGTTCGATCGATTGCAGCTCCTGGCGGCTGCTGAGGTAGTTCTGCAGCAGTTGCGCCACGAACCGGGTGCCCTGGGCCGGGTCGCCGAAACTGTAGACGATGGAGATGACGTTGGAGCCAGGCAGGGTCTCGATCTTCAGGTTTTCGATGGCCTTGTCGGTCAGTGTATCGAGCGTTGTGTCGCGCACCGGATCGACCTCTAGCCCCAGGCCATCGCGCAGCGGGTTGATGACGTACTCGCGCAGGGGCTGGGTGATGTAGCGCTTGAGTGGTTCGCTGACCCATTTGTTGAAAATGCCGGGGCTTGGGGTGTATTCGCCCTGGTCATGCAGGGTGCTGATGGTCTGCCGGATCAACGCGGGCGAGCGCAGGATATTGCTCTCGGTTTCCATGTCCGCCAGGGACGGCGGGATGAAGGTTGCGTTCTCCTGGTTCAGCGACGTGGTGGCGTCGCCCTGGGAGAGTTTTTTCGACTGGACGATCACCTGGGCGGTGATATCGAAGCTCTGCTTGAGCATCAACGGCAGCACCAGGGCGATCACGGCGAAAATCAGGAAGACGCGCTTCACCCACTGCTTGTTGGCGAAGAAGATCCTGAAGAACTCATGCAGATAGTTTTCCTTGGGGTTCATGATCGGTCACCTGAGTTTCAGTTGTCGCTGCCTTTGTTGTCGACGCGGTAGCCGAAGCTGAACCCCACGCCCTGGAACAGCACCACGTCAGCCAGTTGCCTGGCCAGTTCACCGGCGCTGGCAAGTTTGGTCTTGGGCACGTAAAGCATGTCTTCCGGTTGCAGGTAGGCGATCTGCGAGGCGTCACCGCTCAGGGCTTTCTCCACGTCATAGTGGCGGGCTTCGACCTGGTTGCCGGTGCGCCGCATGATCACCACCGAGTCGAGCCTTGCCTTGACGTTTGTGCCCCGGGCCAGGGTCAAGGCCTCGAGGACCGAGATCGGCCGGCGGATCGGGTAGGAACCGGGCTGGGCCACTTCGCCGAGGACGTAGATCTCGTTGCCGGCGGTGGACTTGAGCAGCACATCGACGGTCATGTGGCCTGGCAATTGGGCATAGCGCTCGTTGAGGAAGGTCTCCAGTTGGGTCACGGTCATGCCCTGCAACGGCACCGCGCCGATTTCCGGGAAGCTGGCATAACCATCCCGGCCCACGATGATCTCCCGGCTCATGCCGGTGCCCGGGTGGGTCAAGGTGTTGCGCAGATGCGTCTCGCTGGACAGTGGGCTGGTCACCAGCACCGTCAATTGGTTGCGATTGGGCTGGAACAGCATTTTCTGGTCATAGGCACGTTGCACCGCCAGGCGGGCTTCGTCGGTGGTCAGACCGGCGATTTTTACCGAGGTGTTGGCCCCTGGCAGTTCGATACTGCCGTCGGGCATCACCTGTTGCGTGCCGTTGAGCTGGCTGGCGGCGGTGAAGTTCAGGGCAACCTGGTCGCCCGGCTGTACTCGATAAGCCTGGGACGAGGTCGTGTCGATGTGAAAAATCACGTCCAACACATCCTGGGGCCTCAAGGTTTGCTCGACCTTGGGCATGTCGGTGGCCTGGGCGTTGGCCGGCGCGGCCGTGAGGATCTGCACCGGCATCGATCGGGTATCGGTATTGCTGGAGCAACCGGCAAGCGGCAGCAACAGCAGGACAAGCATTCTGGCGTTCATCTCGTCATCCTTTTGCAGGCTTACAGGTTGTTGTAGAGCCACTTGGGCATGTAGTACTTGCGGCGATTGAACACGCTGCCCACCACTTTCGCGCCGGCTTGGGACAGGCGTTGGTGGGCGGCCTGGGCCACTTCCCAGCGGGTCTCTTCACCACGCACCACCAGCACCACGCCGTCTACCTGGGTGCTGAGCACCAGGGTGTCGCTGGCCGAATACACCGCGTCGGCGTCGATCACCACAAAGCGGTATTGCGCCGCCAGTTGCCTGAACAGTGGGCGCAGTCGCTCGGGGCTCAAGCGTTCGGCATTACGGCCCAAGCGCCCCTGGGGCAGCAGGTCGAAGGGCAGGCTGGACGTCTGCACCACGCAGTCCTGCAACAAGGGCGGGGCGAGGCTGTTGAACAACAGATCGGTGAAACCGCGCTCCTTGTGCAACGACAGTTGCTGGCTGAGGTTGCGCGGTGACTGGCTGGCATCCACCAGCAGTACGCGACCGCTGCTCATCTGCGCCAGTTGAGCGGCCAGCGCCATCGCGCTGGTGCTGGTGCCGGTGCCGGTGTTGGCGGCCGTCAAGAGCAGGATCCGCAGGGAAGGGTCGAGCACGGTCGAGGTCAGGTTGGTCTCGCTCGGGCTTGCTATGGTCAGGATATTGGTTGAACCGTCCATTTAACTCGCTCCGTGGCCGCTGAAAACTTTGAAGGGGGTAATCATCAGGATCTTCAAGTCCAGCCACAGGCTTTGTTCAGCGATATAGCTGAGGTCCAATTCCACACGCTGGTCGAAGTCGATATTGCTGCGCCCGGATATCTGCCAAAGGCCGGTCATGCCGGGGTAGATGCTCAGGCGCACAAGATGGTTGTCCTTGTAGCGATAGGCGTTGAACGAGGTCGGCCGCGGGCCCACCAGGCGCATGTCGCCGGTCACTACATTGATCAGGTTCGGCAGTTCGTCGAGGCTGCTGCGTCGCAGGAACCGGCCGATGGGCGTGATGCGCGGATCGTTGTCGATCTTGAAGTCGATGGCATCGGCGCCGTGTTTGTTGAGGTGGCGCAGCGACTCCTTGAGAGCCTCGGCGTCGGCGACCATGGTGCGGAACTTGTACATGCCGAAGACCCGGCCGCGATAACCGGTGCGCTTTTGCACGAACAGCACGGGGCCGGGGCTGGAAAACTTGACCAGCAGCGCCACGCTCAGCAGCAGCGGGAATAGCAGCAGCAGGATCGCCAGTGCGCCGAGGCAGGCCACTACGCGGTTGGTGCGTGAGACGGTCCAGGGCCGGCCGCCGTCGCGACCGGTCAACCAGCCACGGCCCTGGCGGTGGATGGCCGCGTCCAGGCGCCTGCGGTGATCAGGGTCGACACGCTTGTCGCGTCCCGGGGCGTTGATCTCGATGACTTGCTCATGTCGGGTCATAGACTCCTCCGCTGAACTTCAGCCGCGAACGGCGTATGGGCGATGGGTACTGCGTAGTAATCGAGGAACCACTGGATGAAACGACCCAGGCCGTCGTCCAGTTCGATACACGGCTTGAAGCCGGTGGCCCGTGCCAGGTCGCTGGCATCGGCGCAGGTGTTGAGCACATCCCCCGCTTGCAGGGGCAGCAGTTCGATGCGGGCGGTTCGTCCCAGGTGTTTTTCCAGCAGCGCGACATAGGTGCGCAGCGCCACCGGGTGCTGCCCGCCGATGTTGTAGATCCGCCAGGGCGCGCGGCTGCTGGCTGGGTCCGGTTGTGCGTGATCCAACAGTGGCGTGACCGGGGGCGCATGCTCGATCAGGCGCGCGATGCTTTCGACGATGTCGTCGATGTAGGTGAAATCGCGTTGGTGCTCGCCGTAATTGAACAGCTGCAGCACGCGGTCTTCGGCGATGGCGCGGGCAAACTGGATCGGCGACATGTCTGGCCGGCCCCAAGGGCCGTACACCGTGAAGAAGCGCAGGCCGGTGCAGGGGATGCCGAACAGGTGGCTGTAGCTGTGGGCCATCAGTTCGTTGGCTTTTTTGCTGGCCGCGTACAGTGACAGCGGATGGTCGACGTTGTCCTGAACCGAATAAGGCGTGCGCGGGTTGGCACCGTATACCGAGCTTGAGGAGGCGTAGATCAGGTGCTTGACCGGATAGCGACGGCAGCTTTCCAAAATGCTCAGGAACCCGGTGATGTTGCTGTCGACATAGGCCTGCGGGTTTTCCAGGGAGTAGCGCACGCCGGCCTGGGCGGCAAGGTGAATCACGACGTCCGGGCGCCGGGCCTGGAACAGTTCATCGATGGCGGGTGTGTCGGCCAGGTCGATCCGCGCCAGGGGAAATTCGCCGGCCTGGTCGTTTACCCAGGTCACACGGTCGTGCTTGAGCTGCGGGTCGTAGTAGTCGTTGAAATTGTCCAGCCCGCACACCCGATGGCCGTCGCGCAGCAGTCGCAGCACGACGTGGGCGCCGATGAAACCGGCCGCGCCGGTGACCAGGATGTTCACGCTTGTGGCCCTGGTGCCGGGGTGCCTGGCACGGTGTGCCGCAGCCCGATACCGCGATACAACAGCCCGGCGGCGGCCAGGTGTTCGGGGTTGTACAGATTGCGGCCATCAATGATCACCCGGGCGCGCAACTTGCTGGCCAGCAGGTCGAAGTCCACCACGCGAAAATTCTTCCATTCGGTGCAGATCACCAGGGCGTCGGCGTCTTCCAGGGTGTCGTCGCGGGTCGCACAGAGGTTCAGGTCCTTGCGATAGCCATAGAGGCGACGGCACTCGGACATGGCTTCCGGGTCATAGGCCTGGACACGTGCGCCTTCGCGCCACAGCGCCTCCATCAGATAACGGCTGGGGGCTTCGCGCATGTCATCGGTGTTGGGCTTGAACGCCAGCCCCCAGATGGCAATCGACTTACCGGCCAGGCCATCCTGGAATTGCTTCGCCAGTTTCTCGAAGAGGATGTGCCGCTGGCTGTCGTTGACGTCGGTGACGCTGCGCAGCAGGCGCAGCGGCATGCCGCTTTGTTCGGCGGTGTGCAACAAGGCCCGCAGGTCCTTGGGAAAGCACGAACCGCCAAAACCGCAACCGGGGTAGATGAAGTGATAACCGATGCGCGGGTCCGAGCCGATGCCTTTGCGCACCGCTTCGATGTCGGCGCCCAGCCGTTCGGTGAGGTTGGCCAGTTCGTTCATGAAGCTGATGCGGGTGGCGAGCATGGCATTGGCGGCGTACTTGGTCAGTTCGGCGCTGCGGTTGTCCATGAACATCAGTTTTTCGTGGTTGCGGCAAAAAGGCGCGTAGAGCTCCGTCATCTGGTCGCGAGCCAGCGGGTCGGCGGTGCCGACGATGATCCGGTCCGGGCGCATGCAATCGGCCAGGGCGCTGCCTTCCTTGAGAAACTCGGGGTTGGACACCACGCGCATGTTCAGTTGTTTCAGGCCCCGCCGCGCCAATGCCTGGCGGGCGCATTCAGCCACCTTGTCGGCCGTGCCCACCGGCACCGTGGACTTGATGACCAGCGTGCGGTCGCTGTCCATGAAGTCGGCGATTTGCCGGGTGACGGCCAGCACATGGCTCAGGTCTGCCGAGCCGTCTTCATCGGCAGGGGTACCGACGGCGATGAAAATCAGCTCGCCATGGTTGACTGCATCGCTGCCCTGGGAACTGAACGACAAGCGTCCGGCCTTGATGTTGTCTTCGAGCAAAGTGGACAGCCCGGGCTCGCTGATGGTCGGTACGGCTTGCTGCAGTTGTCGGATTTTGTTCGGGTCGATATCGATGCACAAAACGCGGTGTCCAACGTCGGCCATTGCGGCCGCCTGGATCAATCCGACATACCCCGTACCAAATACACTTACGTCCATCTTTGGCGTGCCTCGCAGACCGAATGATGTAACTCGGATGAAACTGTTTAGAGGGGTATAGCGCAGCCTCAGAAAAGCGTGTCAGCAAAATGACAGTTGTCAGTGTTGGTAATTCAAGTGATGTCGGGCATTTTGATATCAAGTCCTTGACTGCCTTAGCAAAGTGGCTGTTTTGTTGGGATTAATGGGTTTTTTACAAATCGATGAACGGTAGTAACCCATAGATTTTTACATTTCTCGACGTGGTTACGTGTCATTTTTGGGGTAACTTTTTTTTGACGCGTTGAGGGGGGAAGCATTTCTTGCGCTTTGAAAAGCGGCTGCTAACGTGCAGGAATGAAGTGCTTTTGACACGGCGATCGGGTCGAGGAAAACATGCTCCGCTACCTCAAGGAATTGCTGCTGGTTCTGTACCTGCTCAAGGGGTACGACTATTACCTCGACCGTCTGAACGCGTTGGGCCTGGGGTTCGCAACGTTGCTGTTTGGCGCCATGTTCGCGGTGCTGGTGCTGGCGCTGTGGATGAGCGCCTACATTCGCCAGACCCTGGTGAGGCATGTATTTGCCTTGGTGATGTTTGTTTCAGCGGTGTTTTTCGAGGTATACACCCGGGTCACGGACAGTTACCTGACCTATAGCCAGTTTGTTTCGCTGGTGTACTCAGGGGGATTTATCCAGGAGGCGGCCTACCAGTACCGCGAGGTGATTATCAGCGCGGTGATCAGTGGCTTGCTGCTGTTGTTCGGCATCGCGCTCAAGCCTCAAAGGTCGGTGCGGTTGCCTGGCTACCTGCCAATGGCGGCGCCCGTGCTGGGTGTGTTGTTGCTCAGTGGCGTGTTGTTCATGCGGGCGGGCGAGGGCGCGCGGGGCCTGCCGGTGATGTACACGCCGTTGGCCTATTTGAATCTGTTTGCCTACGAGTCCTTGGACAACACCGTCGGCCCTCGGGAGCCGGTCACCATGGTGCGACGATCGTCTGTGATCGAGCAGGATATCGTGCTGATCATCGACGAAAGTATTGGCGGAAATTATCTGGATATCAACGCGCCATTCGGCGTGCACACCAGCCTGAAGACGCCGCCTGAGGGCGTGGATATTTTCAACTTCGGCTATGCCGCCTCCATCGCCAATTGCAGCGCCGACACCAACGTGACCCTGCGCTATGGCGGTACGCGCGCCGACTACATACGGATCAACAGCACCCGGCCGTCGATCTGGCAATATGCTAAAAAAGCGGGGTTGCGTACCGTCTACATCGACGCCCAGCGCACCGGTGGCTACCTGCAGAACCTGATGACTGAGCTGGAAAAACAGGACATCGACGAATTCGTCCAATTCGACCAGGCCAGCGTGCGCGACCGCGACATGGCGGCTGCGGCGAAGTTGATCGAGCTGCTGGGTGACAACCAGGCCGAACTGGTGGTGATCAACAAGATGGGAGCGCATTTCCCCGTACACGACAAATACCCCGACGATTTCATGACCTACCGCCCGGCCTTGCCGCGAGGGCAGTTCCAGGACGTGGCCGACACCGGCAGCCGCGACGGCTTCAACGGCCAGAAAGATGACTGGTTGCTGTACCGCAACGCTTACCAGAACACCTTGCTGTGGAATGTCGGCGAGTTCTTCAAGCGAATCTTCCAGCAGGCCGATTTGAGCCATGCCGTGTTGATCTACACCTCCGACCACGGCCAGGACCTTCACGAGCGCGGCAACCCCGGGCTCAACACCCATTGTGGCGGTGACCCGGTGGCGGAGGAGGGGTTGGTGCCGTTGGTGGTGATCCAGGGCAGCCAATTGCACACCCTTGATTGGCGCGATGCCTGGGCCCAGAACAAGGATCGTTCGAGCCACTACAACATCTTCCCGACGCTGTTGCAGTTGATGGGTTACGACCCGGCCGGGGTTGAATCGGCCTATGGGAAATCCCTGAGCCAACCAACCGATGATGATTTCACTTTCAACTATCGCTTTAATGCGCGGTTGGGGGCGAAGCCGGCTTGGAAACACATCGACTTGGGCGACATCGTGACACCGCAGTCCGGCCAGGTTGAGATGGCGGTGGGGCATTGACTGGCGCTGAGCTCTTGTTGGTTGAGTACATATCCCTTGCTGCTAAGCGGCCGTTACCGCAGAAATGGATATACACCCCCAACCCGACGAGCGATGAGAAACCCGTGGGTGGGGACCGCCCCTCAACTCCGCTATCCTGACCCCCACGTTCTTTCATCGAGCCTTTCAATGCTTGAAGTCCGCCAAGTGCATAAAAGCTACCCCACGCCCCAAGGCCCATTGCCGGTGCTGCAAGGCATCGACCTGACGCTGATGCCCGGCAGCAGCCTGGCGCTGATGGGAGAGTCGGGCAGTGGCAAGAGCACCTTGCTGCACCTGGTCGCCGGGCTGGACAAGGTCGATGGCGGCAGCATTCGCAGTGGCAAATACCGACTCGACGGCATGAGCGAAGGCCAGCTGGCGAATTGGCGACGTACGGAAATCGGCTTGGTGTTCCAGCAGTTCAACCTCATCAGCAGCTTGTCGGTGGAGGACAACCTGGCGTTCCAGGCGCGTCTGTGCGGCCGTTATGACGCGGCTTGGCAAGCCCATCTGGTGCAGCGGCTCGGGCTTTCAGCGCTGTTGCGGCGTTATCCCGAGCAACTGTCCGGCGGCCAGCAACAGCGGGTGGCGCTGGGTCGGGCGCTGGCCTCGCGACCGCCCTTGTTGCTGGCCGATGAACCCACCGGCAGCCTCGACGAAGCCACCAGCGACGAAGTGCTGCAACTGCTGCTGGAACTGCTGGAGGGCAGCCCCACCAGCCTGCTGATGGTGACCCACAGTCCACGGGTGGCGGCTCGCCTGGCCCAGCGCGTGGTGTTGCACGGCGGGCAGTTGGCGCAAGTGGCCCAAGGGTGATGATTTTTCGCCAGACCCTCAAGGCCCTGCTCAGCCATTGGCGCCAGCACCCGGTGCAATTTTTCAGTGTGCTGACTGGCCTGTGGCTGGCCACCAGTCTGCTCACTGGCGTGCAAGCATTGAACAGTCAGGCCCGGGACAGCTACGCCCGGGCCAGCCAACTGATCGGCGGCGAACCCCAGGCCAGCCTTAGTGCACCCGGTGGCGGCACTTTCCCTCAGCAATGGTTTGTCGAACTGCGGCGCCAGGGCTGGCCGGTGTCGCCAGTGTTGCAGGCCCGGGTGGCGCTCAAGGACCACGAGGATCAGCGCCTGCAACTGATGGGCATCGACCCGGTGTCGCTGCCGCCCGGTGCCGCACTGGCGGGGCAGGCGCGGGAGATGAGCGAGGTAGTGGCGTTCTTTACCGATCCCGGTCGCACCTGGATCGCCCCGCAAACCTTGCAAGCCTTGGGGTTGATCGAGGGTGACCAACCCCAGAGCGTCGATGGGCAATCCCTACCACCGCTGCATGCCCAGGAGGACATGGCGCCGGGCGTGCTGTTGATGGACATCGGTTTTGCCCAACAGGTACTCGGGTTGCCGGAGCAACTGTCGCGGCTGCTGTTGTCCGCCACGTTCAGCGCCGCGTTGCCGGAGGCGTTCAACGGTCGCCTGCAACTCAAGCACGCCGATGAAGAAAACAACCTGTCGCGCCTGACCGAAAGTTTTCACCTGAACCTCGACGCCTTGGGGGTTTTATCCTTCGTGGTAGGGCTGTTCATCGTTCACGCGGCCATCGGCCTGGCCCTGGAGCAACGCCGCAGTCTGTTGCGAACCCTGCGCGCCTGTGGCGTCAGCGCGCGGGTGCTGGTCACCAGTCTGGCCATCGAATTGGGCGCGTTGGCCTTGCTGGGCGGGATCGCCGGGGTGCTCAGCGGCTATTGGCTGGCGAGTCTGTTGTTGCCCGATGTCGCGGCGAGCCTGCGGGGTTTGTACGGTGCCGAAGTGGCCGGGCACTTGAACCTCAGCCCGTGGTGGTGGTTCAGCGGTGTCGGCCTGAGCTGGCTCGGTGCGCTGCTGGCCGGCGCCAACAGTCTGTTACGGGCGGCGCGCCTGCCCTTGTTGACGCTGGCCAACCCCCAGGCCTGGCATCAGGCCCATGGGCGATGGCTGCGCCGCCAGGGTTGGGTGGCGACGCTGGCGGCGCTGATTGCCGCATGGGCGTTGATGTGGGGCGATAGCCTGGCCAGCGGTTTTGTCCTGATGAGCGCCTTGTTGCTGGGGGCGGCGCTGGCCTTGCCGGTATTGCTCAACAGCGCGCTGAAGCGACTGTTGCGCCGCAGCCGCTCGGTGCTCGGGCAATGGTTTCTTGCTGATTGCCGCCAGCAATTGCCGACGCTAAGCCTGGCGTTGATGGCCTTGTTGCTGGCGTTGGCGGCGAACATCGGCGCCGGCAGCATGACCGCCGGTTTCCGCCAGACTTTCAGCAACTGGCTCGAACAACGGCTGACCGCCGAGTTGTACATCAACCCGCAAACGCCGGCCCAGGCGGACGAACTGCACGCCTGGCTCAAGCAGCAACCGGCGATCACTGCCGTAGTCCCCCTTTGGCAAGTGTCGATCCCGTTGCAGGGCTGGCCGACAGAGATCCACGGCATCATCGATCACGCCCACTATCGACAGCATTGGCCGCTGCTGGAGTCGGCCGGCGACAAGCCGTGGGAGCAACTGGCCGCCGCCGACACCCTCATGCTCAGCGAACAACTGGCCCGACGCCTCAAGGTGAGTATCGGCGATCAGTTGACCCTGCCGACGCCGCAGGGGCCATGGGCACTGCGCATCGTCGGAATCTATGCCGACTACGGCAATCCCAAGGGCCATGTGCTGGTCAACGCCGAGCACTTGTTGGCGTACTGGCCGAACCTGACGCCGAACCGTTTCAACCTGCGCATCGAACCGCCCGCGATACCGGCGCTACTGACAGCCTTGCAAGGCCGGTTCAGCCTGGACGACAGCCGCATCGTCGACCAGGCCCGGCTCAAGGGCTGGTCGACCCAGGTGTTCGAACGCACCTTCGCCGCTACCGCCGCCCTCAACAGCCTGACCCTGGCGGTGGCCGGAGTGGCGTTGTTCATCAGCCTGCTGACCCAGAGCCAGAGTCGCCTCGGCCAGTTGGCGCCGCTGTGGGCGCTGGGGGTGACGCGTCGGCAGTTGATGCTGCTCAACCTCGGCCAGACCTGGCTGCTGGCACTGCTGACCTTGGTCCTGGCGTTGCCGCTGGGCATCGCCCTGGCCTGGTGCCTGGACACGGTGATCAACGTGCAGGCCTTCGGTTGGCGCCTGCCGTTGCGGGTGTTCCCGTTGCAATTGGTGCAGTTGCTGGCCCTGGCGATGCTCGCCACGCTCCTGGCATCGGCCTGGCCGCTGTATGCGTTGTACCGCACGCAACCGGCGGATTTGCTGAGGACCTTTGCCCATGAAGATTAAAGTTGGCGTGTTGCTACTGGCGTTGCTCAGTGGTTGCGATGACTCAGTGCCAACGCAAGGGGGCTTTGCCGGCCTCGGCGACCGGGCTGTTGCGTTCACGCCGGTCGTGCCTGGGCGGGTATTCAGTTTCCCCGCCGACCATGGCCCTCATGAAGGTTTTCGCATCGAGTGGTGGTACGTCACCGCCAATCTCAAGGATGCCCTGGGGCATGAGTTTGGCGTGCAATGGACGCTGTTTCGCAGCGCCTTGAATGCCGCCCCCCAGGTCAGCGGCTGGCGCAACCAGACCATCTGGCTCGGTCACGCTGCGGTTACGTCCGCCACCGTGCACCATGCCGCCGAGCGTTACGCGCGAGGCGGGACGGGCCAGGCCGGGGTGCAGACGGCGCCCTTCAGTGCCTGGATCGACGACTGGCAATTCAGTACCCAGGCTTTAGCGGCCGAGCCGTTGGCGGACATGCAATTGAAGGCGCGCGACCCACGCTTCAGCTATGCATTGCGGCTGACGTCGAGCCGGCCGTTGGTGTTGCAGGGCGATCAAGGTTTCAGCCAGAAATCCGAACAGGGGCAGGCGTCGTACTACTACAGCCAGCCGTTCTTCCAGGCCAGCGGTGAATTGGAAATCGATGGCCAGCGTTACGCGGTCAGTGGCCCGGCCTGGCTCGACCGCGAATGGAGCAGCCAGCCCCTGACCGCAAACCAGACCGGCTGGGACTGGTTTTCCCTGCATCTGGACACCGGCGAGCACCTGATGCTCTACCGCATGCGCCACAAGGACGGCGCGCCGTACCTCACGGGCACCTGGATCGACGCCCAGGGCCAAGCGCAAACCCTGCACGCCGGGCAAATCAGCCTCGTGCCCCAGGACACCGCCAAGGTCGCTGGGCGCTCGATGCCGATAGGCTGGGCCATCAAGGTCCCCAGCAAGCAACTCGACATCACCCTTCACGCACTGAATCCCAATGCCTGGATGGACCTGCGCATTCCCTATTGGGAAGGGCCGGTGCGACTGGGTGGCAGCCAGGGCGGCACCGGTTACCTGGAAATGACCGGCTACTGAGAATCGCCGGAACTCCCCGCGAACGTCGACCCTCATAGTTTATGAATGTCTCGCAGGAGCCCGTCATGAGCGATGACCTCAAACTTGCGTCGCTGGCCGATTGGCAGCGATTGTTCGACGACAAGGCCTACTGGCAGCAGTCCCCCGATGCTCACTTCAGCGAGCTGATGCGGGTGGCCAATGACCTGTTCGGTCAGGGTGCTATAGACCTGGCGCAGTGGCAGGCCTTGAAGACCCGGGCCGAGCAACTGCACCAGCGCTCCCCGAATACCAATGTCGCTGAAGCCGTCGCCGACCCCGACGCCTGATTCCAGGCCTGAAAGGTTCAAGGAGTTCACCATGCAGCACCGCCCCGATCAAACCTGGCAAAACCCCGACGCCCCGGTATTGCCCGGTGAAGTGGAACGCGATAACGACGCCTTGCGGCCCAATGACCCGGTCAAGCGCAAACAACGGCATGGCGACCCTGAGGCAGGGGATACCGATGCGCAGAAAACCGGTCGACGTGGTTGAATGACGTCACGTCGGACGGGTATTAAAAAGAGTTTTTCAGAACTGTTTAATTTTGTTTTGCCGATAACTTTGTCTACTTGTCCATGTTTTGTATAACTGTTTGTACAGCGATACGCAGCCCCCAAACTCGGGCTAGACAGGCGTTGTGTGCACTCTGTGTAGGAGCTGTCGAGTGCAACGAGGCTGCGATCTTTTGATCTTTTGATCTTTCGCTTGAGATTCAAGTGTGTGGGGAAAGATCGCAGCCTCGTTGCACTCGACAGCTCCTACGCCCCTACGCCCCTACGCTCCAGCGCTTGAGTGGGGGCAGTTGCAATAATGAATAATTATTTAAACAGGCTCACGGACATATTCTAAAAGTTCGATTATTATTGTTCCCGTTCGCCCAGTGTCAGGCTCTTTACCAGTGCATGGATTGCCGAGGCCATCGCACTGGGCGAACACCATCCTGAATCAACCGCTATCGATTATTTTCAACGGCACATCGACCCGCAGAGCTGGCCGATGCGTGAGCGGCTGCCTGCGATTCAACCGGCGGCCGGTGCACGCCCGTCATCGGAGCCCGAGGTACCGCTGACTTCGTGGGTCCAGGTAATCTTGCGATACGTGAAGTGCACGTCTTCCAGATGGGTGAAATGAGCGTTCTCTGGGTCCTGGCAGTTGAGCATGTAGTCCTTGATATCGACGATGATCGCGTCCTCCAACGTGGTGGTGTAGTCGTGCTTCTGGGTGCCGGCAGCCGAAGTGCGGTACCACTGGATCTTGACTTCGGTCAGGCGTTCGCCGCTGGTCAGGGCGACTAGCTGCAGGGGCGAAGCTTTGTCGAATACCTTGGTGATGATCAGGGGTTTGTGTATGCGCTGACCGGTTGGCTGGCCGGACTGAAGGTCGCGAGGGATGGTCACTTGGTGCTCGAAAGCCTGCACCATGACTTGGTCTTCATGACCCTCTTGGTAGGTGTTGCCCACCGAACCGGCGGTAAACGCACCGGCAGTGATCAGCACTTGTTTGGTGCCTGTAACGGACATAGACGCGGGGGTAGCCAATGGATGCTAACGATAGGGCCTGGGACGGGAGTCGCCCCGAGGTGGCCTCACGGTTATCAAGAGCTATGCCATTTTTTAAAAATCTATATATATCAATAGGTTGATGTTTTATTTTGGGGGGGCTCCCTGCAGGCAAGCGAGAAATCGCTCAAAGGCTTGCCCGGCTCATTGCAGCTCCTCGCGGCCTGATCAGACATCGCGATACCCGGGCCGGGTGACCGAGAAAGGCGCGCCGCACGCACGCCTGTCAGGCAGTTTTTTGCCGTTTGTCCTTCGGCTTGTTCCTACACGCCCAATGCAGTCCTGCTCTCATCGATGGAGCGTTGTTGCGTCTGGGCGTACAGCTCCAGCTCATCAATGGTCGCTAGGCCCAGCGCCTCTTCGAAGGCTTGACGATTGGACTGACCGGCATAATGACTCTGGGCGGCATCGCCAAGGTTCGACTGGAAAATGCCGGCGGCGCTGACGGGCAGGAAGTCCTCGTACACCAAGGGTTCGGCGCGCAGGTATTGCTGCTCAAGCAAGTGCTCCAGCGAGGCCGCGTGCTCAAGGGCGCCCTTGGCGGCGAGGCCCTTGGGGGTGACGAAATAGCGGAAGTACGCCAATGCCTGTCGGCGCAGCTCATCGTGGCTGTCAGGGAATGCGACGAAGTGTTCGGCCATCAGTCGGTTGTAGCGTTCGGCGTTGGCTTCGTTGGGAAACTCCCCCAGTGCGTCGCGCGCGGCGTTGAGCAATTGATCGTAGAGCGCGCGGCCCTTGGGCGTGAGAGCTGCGCCGCGTTGTTCGATTTCGCCGAAGCGGGCGCTGTGGCTGCCTTGGGACTGTGACTGGTCAGTGAAGGCGACGGGTTCGTCGAGTGCCTTGAAACTGGTCTGACGCAGCAGGATCGGGCATTGGCGGCGGGGAGGGCCTTCGATCACGGCCTTGGGGGTAATGCCGTGCACGGGCATCCGGGCCTGGACGATGTCGATGTCCAGGGTGCGCGGTGTCAGGTGATTGATGTGTGGGCCTTTGAACGCCACCACGTCGGCGATCAGGCGATGTTGGGCGCTCAGTTGCCGGTACTGTTCGGCGGTGACGGTGGCGCTGTGGTGCCAGCGAAAGGTTTCCAGAGCTTGTAGGACGAAGTCCTCAGCCTGGGCTTCCGTCAGGCCACCCTGGCGTTCGGTCAGCTCAATGAGCTCAAGGGCGCCGGGGGTAAAGATCTGCCGCTTGTCCAGCACCGACTCGGCAAAGGCCCGAAGCTCGGCGTTCTCGATCAGTTCCAGGCGCAGCAGCGAGGTAAACACCCGGAACGGGCTGACCTGCAACGCGCTTTCGTGCACGGCGCGGAAGGCGGTGGAATGCACCGGCACCCCGGCAGGCGTGAGGTCGTAATAACCCACCGGCTGCATGCCCATGACCGCGAACAGACGCCCCAGGGTCGCCAGTTCGGCGGCGGTGCCGACGCGGATCGCACCGTGGCGTTCCAGGTCCAGGCGTTCGAGTTCACCGGTGCTGCGCAGGTGTGCCGCCAAGGCCGGGTCTTCGGCCAGCACCTGGGCGTTGGTGTGCTCCACCAGCTTCATCAGGGCGCCATACAGCGGCACCTCGTCGCGATACATGTCGGACATCGCTCTGGAGAAGCGTTGGCGGATCAGGTCGGGGCTGACGAAGCTCATCGTAAGAATTCCTGGGCGAGGGCGGTGGGAAAGTGGACGAAAGATCGCAGCCTTCGCAGGCCCCGGCAAACGAAGAATCTTCAGGACTTCATTCTGTCAGGGACTGATCCACCAGTTCGATCCAGTGCCGCACGGGCGTGCGACCGGCGCCGTCGAGGTGGTTCTGGCAGCCGACGTTGGCGGTGACGATCAGCGCCGGCTGGCCGCTTTCCAGCGCATTGAGGCGGTTGTCCCGCAATTGCCGCGCCAGGGTAGGCTGGGTCAGCGAATAGGTGCCGGCCGAGCCGCAACACAAATGGCCGTCGGGCACCTCGGTGAGGTTGAACCCCAGCCGTGTCAGCAGCGCTTCGATGCTGCCGCCGAGTGTCTGCGCGTGCTGCAAGGTGCAGGGGCAATGCACGGCGATGCGCTGGTTCCTGGCCGCGCAGATCTGTTCCAGCGGTTCCTGGCCGAGTACTTGCACCAGGTCCAGTGCCCGTTCACTCACCTGCCTGGCCTTGGCGGCATAGGCGCGGTCGTGTTGCAGCAGGTGCCCGTAGTCCTTGATGAATGCGCCGCAGCCGCTGGCCGTCTGGACGATGGCTTCAGCGCCGTTTTCCAGGTGTGGCCACCAGGCGTCGATGTTCTGCCGGGCGCGATCCAGCCCGGTGGCCTGGGCGTCGAGGTGATAATCCAGCGCACCGCAACAGCCGGCCTGCGCACAGGGGATCGCGCTGATGCCGAGTCGATCCAGCACCCGCGCTGCCGAAGTGTTGGTGTTGGGCGACAGGCCCGGTTGCACGCAACCTTCGAGCATCAACACCGTACGCCGATGCCGGAGAGGTGGGCGCTCGTTGTGGGCTGAGGAAGCGCGAGGCAACTTGGCGGTCAGGTTCGTTGGCAGCAGCGGACGGAAGATCGTCCCAAGACGCAGCAGGGCCCTGAACCGCTCGGGGCTGGCGGCCAGGCTTCGCAGCCCCAGGCGCAGCGCGCGTTGGCCGGCGGGGCGTGGCACGGCGTGATCGACCACCGCCCGGCCGATGTCCAGCAGGTTGTGGTAATCCACGCCGGACGGACAGGTGGTCTCGCAGTTGCGACACGACAGGCAGCGATCCAGGTGCAGTTGAGTGCTGGCCGTCGCCGGCTGGCCTTCGAGCACTTGCTTGATCAGGTAGATGCGTCCGCGCGGGCCGTCCAGTTCATCGCCGAGCAATTGGTAGGTGGGGCACGTGGCATTGCAGAAACCGCAATGCACGCAACTGCGCAGGATCCGTTCGGCTTCTTCGGCGCGGGGCAGATTTTTGCTTTCCTCACTAAACCGAGTCTGCATAGGGAGTGTCCTGTATCACAGATGCTGTTTCTTTTTGACGGCGTCTGTTGCCGTCATGCAGCGCTGCCGCTCCTCGCCATAGCGGGCCATGACCCGTCGCGGCGCCCTGCCTGACGACAACCGCCACTCGTCAAGAAGGAACGCATTTGCGACACAGGACACTATAGCTCCGGGTACATCCGGCCAGGGTTGAACAGCCCCTGGGGATCAAGCTGGGCCTTGAGTTGCCGGTGATAGCGCAGCAGTGCCGGGGCCAGTGGCTGGAACGGTGTGTCGCTGACACCCTGACGATAGCAGGTGGCATGGCCGCCGACTTCATGGGCCAGGGCTTGCACCGTGTCGGCCTCGGTTTTCAACCAGCGTTGGGCGCCGGCCCAGTCGATCAACTGCGTGCCGGGCAGGGTGAGCGGCCCGGTATGGTTGGGCAACGACAGGCGCCACAGGGGCAAGCCTTCATCGAAGAAGGCCAACTGATGTTCATTGAGTGCCATCCAGTATCGATCGTCGATCACCTCGCCACCGAAACGCTGATGAGCGGCACTGACCGAGCCTTCGCCACCCTCCAGGCGCAGGTGCAGGCAGTCGCCGTCATGGCTGGCGGCGTTGATGGGCAGGGGCTGACGGCCCCATTCGGCGAGTTTTTCCAGGGCCTCGGTGCTGTCCAGTTCCAGGCGGATACTCAGGCTGTGACGGGGCTTGGGCAGGACCTTCAAGGAGACTTCGGTGATCACCCCCAGGCACCCGAAACTGCCGGTCAACAGGCGCGACAGGTCGTAGCCAGCGACGTTTTTCATCACCTCGCCGCCGAAACGCAACAACCTGCCATGGCCACTGATCAGGCGTGTGCCCAGGACGAAGTCGCGCACCGAACCGGCCCATGGGCGACGCGGTCCCGACAGCCCGGCAGCGACCATGCCGCCGACCGTGGCGTCGTCGCCGAACGCCGGCGGTTCGCAGGGCAGCCGTTGCCCGGCGGCGTCCAGGGCGGCCAGCAGGTCCCGCAGCGGGGTGCCGGCACGGGCGGTGATGACCAGTTCGGTGGGGTCGTAGTGGACGATGCCACGGTGCACGCGGGTGTCCAGCACTTCGCCGGCCACTTCGCGCCCCAGGAAAGCCTTGCTATTCGAACCCTGGATACGTAGCGGCGTGGCGTTGGCCCGGGCGTGATTGACCTGTTCGAGCAGCAGGTCGCTGGCGTCCTGGTCGGCTTCGCGGCTCATCAGAAACGCTCCAGTTCAGGAAACGGCAGTTGCCCGCCATGGATGTGCATGGCGCCGAATTCGGCGCAGCGCTGCAGGGTGGGGATGTTCTTGCCGGGGTTGAGCAGGCCTAGGGGATCGAACGCTGCTTTTACCGCGTGAAACAGGTTCAGTTCGTCGCTGTTGAATTGCGTGCACATCTGATTGATTTTTTCCCGGCCGACACCGTGTTCGCCAGTGATGCTGCCGCCCACCTGGACACACAGTTCGAGGATTTTTCCGCCCAGGGTTTCGGCGCGCTCCAGTTCGCCGGGCTGGTTGGAATCGAACAGGATCAGGGGGTGCATATTGCCGTCACCGGCGTGAAAGACGTTGGCGACCCGCAGGCCATGCTCGGCACCGAGGCTGGCGATGCGCTGCAGTACTTCGGGCAAGGCGCGTCGCGGGATGGTGCCGTCCATGCAGTAATAATCCGGCGCCAGGCGGCCCACCGCCGCAAAGGCGTTCTTGCGCCCGGCCCAGAAGCGCAGCCGCTCGGCCTCGTCCCGCGCCTGACGCACCTCGGTGGCACCGGCCTGTTGCAGCACCTGGCGGACCCGTTCGCAATCGTCATGGACATCGGCCTCGACCCCGTCCAGTTCGCACAGCAGGATCGCTTCGGCCTCCACCGGATAGCCGGCGTGGATGAAGTCCTCTGCGGCGCGGATCGCCAGGTTGTCCATCATTTCCAGGCCACCGGGGATGATCCCGGCGGCGATAATGTCGGCCACTGCCCGCCCGGCCTTGTCCACCGAATCGAAACTGGCCAGCAGTACCTTGGCGACTTGGGGCCGGGGCAACAGTTTGACGGTCACTTCGGTGATCACCCCCAGCAAACCTTCGGAACCGGTGAACAGTGCCAGCAGGTCCAGGCCCGGCGAATCCAGGGCTTCACTGCCCAGGGTCAGGCGTTCGCCTTCGACGGTGAGGATTTCCAGCTTCAACAGATTGTGCACCGTCAGGCCGTACTTGAGGCAGTGCACGCCGCCGGCGTTTTCCGCGACATTGCCGCCGATGGAACAGGCGATCTGCGACGAAGGATCCGGTGCGTAATACAGCCCGAACGGCGCCGCCGCCTGGGAGATCGCCAGGTTGCGCACACCCGGCTGAAGCCGTGCGGTGCGGGCATCGGGGTCGATGTGCAGGATCTGGTTGAACCGTGCCATCACCAGCAACACGCCGCTTGCCAGGGGCAGGGCGCCGCCGGACAGACCGGTCCCGGCGCCCCTGGCGACCACCGGCACATTCTGCCCATGGCAGAGCTTGAGCAGCGCCTGGACCTGCTCGACCCGCCTGGGCAAGACCACCAGCAGGGGCGTGGTGCGGTAGGCCGACAAGCCATCGCATTCGTAGGGCTTGAGGTCTTCCTCCTGATGCAGGATGTCCAGGTCTGGAATCTGTGCCTGCAAGGCTTGAAGCAGGGCCTGTTTGTCCACCTTGGGCAAGGGGCCGTCGAGGTGTTCGTCGTAGAGGATGTTCATGAAGCCGATACCCTGTAGCTGACGAGTGTAACGAGGCTGCGATCTTTCCCCTGGCGATTGAACCTTGAGCGAAAGATCCCATAGATCAAGATCAAAAGATCGTCCGAACGCGGCCCGAGCCTGCGGCACCCCTACGGAGCGCAACCCAGCGGGAGCAAGCTCCCTCGCCACGGACTCATCCCTTGCATCGCCGTCACTGCCCCAACTCCTTGAGAAAACCACGGTACAGCGCCGCGGTTTTTCCCGGTTGTTCGATCATGGGCAGGTGGCCGATACCGTCCCAGATTTCCACCCGTAAGTCCGCGATGCCCTTGCTCCACACCGGCACGCTGCTTACATCGATCACCCGGTCCTGACGGCCCCAGAGCAGCAGCGAAGGGGCGCGAATGTCGGCCAGGAGAGGCTCCATCGATGGGCTGGCGCGAAAGTCGGAGTAGATCTCCGCCAGTTCTTCACGGTGCTGTACATAACGTTCGGCCACGGCCGCCATCACCATGCCCGGCACCCAGGGCGGCGAGGCCATGGTCATTGCGTAGAACGGCATGAATTCTTCTTGCGAGTGCACCAGGGACGGGTTACGACCGGCGGCCAGTTGGCGGTCCATGTCGCTGGGCTGGGGCGCGGTGACGCCGGCCGGATTGAGCAGCGCCAGGGTCAGTACACGTTCGGGTGAAGTGGCCGCCAGCCACGCGGCGAGATGCCCACCCATGGAATTACCGATCACATGGACCTTGTCCAGGCCGCAGGCATCGAGCAACTCGATGATCCGCCGGGCCTGGGTCGGGATGTCGTAGCCGCCACCGGCCTTGAAGCCGGTTTCGCCATGGCCGGGGAGGTCGGGGATCACTACCCGGTAGTCACCGACAAAATGCCGGGCAACGCGTAGCCAGAGGTTCTTGTCGCCGCTGTAGCCGTGCAGCATCAGTATGCTGGCGGACGCTTCATAAGGCCCACCCTGCCAGGTCGACACGGTCATCTCGCTGATGGGCACGGTGATTTTGCGTAACCGGTAAAGGCGTGCCTCCAAGGCCATGTTCATGTCGTAGATCACATGGCCAATGCCGGGATACGTCAACCAACTCCAGGCGATAAGTACAGCAAGAACTACACACAACACCAGCATGTTTTGCCCTCCATGGGCGATGACAGAATGTGATCGAACGGATCAGGTGGTGATAAGTGAAGCTGAAACCCGGGAACATCGCTGCCCAGAGGCCTCCTTTCTGAAGGCTTACAGGATTTCCATGTCATATATAGCCAAAATCCGAGCAGAGTTGCGTATTTGAAGAAGAATAAATCGCCCTGCATTCATTGGTGGCTATTTGATGTCGCCCTGATAGACTCCAAGCTACCCCCCTTCCCAATGACTTGGGAAACCCGCGGTGCAGAGGTTCCTATGCAAAAAACGGGAAAAAAGGGACGGACGCTGGCCAGGAGGCTCTATATATCGCGCATTCTGGGCCTGACGTTGGGGTTGCTGTTGGTGAGTGCTGCCGTCTTTCCCCTCGAACCGGCGCTGTGGGTCTGGGGTTTCATGTTATTCCATGGCCTGCTCTGGCCACACTTGTCCTACTGGTGGGCCCGGCGTTGCGCGATGCCGTACCACGTCGAACACATCAATTTATTGATCGATGCGGTGCTTGGCGGCTTCTGGGTCGCGGCAATGCAGTTCAACCCGCTGCCCGCAGCCGTCACGCTGGCGATGATGGCGATGAACAATGTCTCCATTGGTGGCCTGCGTTTCCTGCTCATTGGGGCCTTGGCCCAAGTGGCCGGCATTGTCGTGGGCGTGCTGATCTTCCCGCTGACCAGCGTGCCCATGACCAGCCCGGCACAGATCTATGCCTGTTTGCCGTTGCTGTGCCTGTACCCGATGGCGCTGGGTTGGTTCTGCTATCGCCAAGCCTACGCACTGGGCCGGCAAAAGCGCGAGTTGCTGGCCCTGAGTCGCACCGACAGCCTGACCGGCTTGCTTAACCATGGCGCCTGGAAAGATCGCCTCAACGAGGAGTTCCAGCGCTGTTTGCGTCACCCAGATGACGGGGCAGGGCGCGGCGCGCTTGTGCTGATCGATATCGATCACTTCAAGGCCATCAATGACACCTATGGCCATGTCGCCGGCGACATCGTGCTGCGCCAGCTGGGCAAGATGCTCAAGCAAAACCTGCGCGCCGCCGATGTGGTCGGGCGTTATGGCGGGGACGAGTTCTGTGTGATTCTGCCGGACCTGACGCTTCACAACGCCGTGCAGGCCATGGACGGGTTGCGCGAGCGCTTTGCGACGCTCAGCTATGAACAGAACCCGGCGCTGAAGGTGAGCCTGAGCATTGGCCTGGCGGCCTTCAACCCGGCCTATGGCGATGCGACCCATTGGCTCAATGATGCCGACCAGGCGCTTTACGAGGCCAAGACCGGCGGGCGCAACCGGGTCACGTGTTACCGGCATCGGCAGGCGTTGGAGGCATCGGTCATTTCCCCTTGAGGTGGCCACCTGCGGTCTAGAGCCTTGGCCCATTGTCGGGTAGGGTGCCTATGGCACTCTTTCGATACGGAACAAGGATGAAATCATGATGATGACCGCTCTTCGCTCCCGTCTGGCCGTCAGTCTTGGCCTGAGCCTGGCCCTCGGCGCCTTCGCCCCCGTTGCATTCGCGCAGCCCCATCAACAAGTCCTGAACGACGCCGGACAGTACAAGGGCGAGGCCCTGAAACTGCTCGAACGGTTGGTGAACATCGACTCTGGCTCAGGCTATGTGCCGGGGCTGACCCAGGTCGGTGATATTGCGATCGATGAATTGACGAAGTTGGGCGCCACCATCGAAAAGGTGCCTAACTCGGACGGCACCCAGCACATCCTGGCGACCCTCAAGGGCACCGGCAAGGCAAAAATCCTGCTGATGGCCCACATGGACACGGTGTTCAAGGAAGGCTCGGCCGCCGAGCGTCCCTTCCACATCAAGGATGGCCGGGCCTATGGGCCGGGGGTGATGGATGACAAGGGCGGCATCGTTGCCGGGATCTATGCGCTGAAGGTGCTCAAGAACCTGGACTTCAAGAACTACGCGCAGATTACTTTCCTGCTCGACGCCAGCGAAGAAACCGGCTCGGACGCCGCCACCGACCTGATCAAGAGAACCGCCAAGGCCCATGACGTGACCCTCAACCTCGAGCCGGGTCGCCCGGCCGATGGTTTGGTGGTGTGGCGCAAGGGCAGTGCCACGGCGCTGGTGGAGGTCAAGGGCAAGGCGTCCCACGCCGGTGTCGCGCCGGAACTGGGGCGCAATGCGGCGATGGAAGCCGCGCACCAGATTCTGCAACTGGGCAAGCTCGGCGACGCGGAAAAGAAAACCACCATCAACTTCACGGTGATCAAGGCCGGCGACCGGACCAACGTGATCCCCGACCAGGCGAGCGCCAAGGCGGATGTGCGTGCGGCGGTGCCGGAAGAGTTCGACCGCATCGAAAAAGACCTGGCCCGGGTGTCGCAGGACAAGCTGATCGCCGACACCGAAGTCACCACCAGCCTCAAGCGCGGCCTGCCACCGATGCCGCAGACGGCGGAGTCGGACCGGTTGATGGCCATGGCCCAAGGCATCTATGGCGAACTGGGGCGCAAACTGACGGAAGAAGGCAGCGGTGGAGCGGCGGATGCCAGCCTGTCGGCCGGGGTTGGCACGCCGACGCTGGATGGTTTTGGCATTGTCGGTGGCAACATTCACACCCCTGAGGAATACGCCGAAGTCGAGAGTGTGGTGCCGCGGATTTACCTGTTGTCGCGGATGATCATGGAGTTGGCTGGGCGGTAAAGCGCTGCCCGTCCTTTAAGGATACGCAGGCTCTTGTGGCGAGGGAGCTTGCTCCCGCTCGGCTGCGCAGCAGTCGTAAAACCGGCTGATGCGGTCTGCCTGAAAGGCCGCGTCAACCCATTTGGGGCTGCTGCGCAGCCCAGCGGGAGCAAGCTCCCTCGCCACAGGTTTTTTGGGTGAGTCGGCTAGCGCGCTTCGACGTTGTCCAACGCTCGGTTTGCCAGCTGTCCACTCAATTCGATCAATTGCTGGATGCCCAGGGCAATATGGCGCCTTGAGCCTTCCAGATCGAAGGCCAGGTCGCCGAGCATGGCATTGGCCGAGGCCAGGTTTTCGCTGAGGTTGGCGAGCAGGGTTTCGGTGTCGACACCGTTGATGACAGTGAAGAGTTGGCCTGGCTCAGCCTCGGTTTTGGTGGCTTTTGGCTTGAGGTAGTAGTCGAGGGCGCGGTCGGCGGCTTTGTCGAACGCTTTTGATGATGGATCAGTATCCGGTGGGTTCGGTGTTGGCTTGAGCATGGATTGAAACTCCTTGGTAATTGGAGCCGCAACCTTTTGCTACCAAACATTAGGTGGCGGCTATACGCAGGTTGGTAGACCGGGTACCAAGGCAAACCCAGCGCGCCCAAGGGCGCCCCGCGCACAGCCGCCATAATAAATATGCCGGAGCCGTGCGCCTTAGTTTTACCCGGGCTACCAAACCCGATCGCTGATTCGTCAGCGACCCGGAAACGATAAAACCTGGCCCCAAGGCGCACAAGCCGGCGAATTCTGGCGTAGTTGTAGGCAATGGCGCAAGGTGAGGCAGTTCGCTCCTACGTCGAGAGGAATGCGATAAACATTCAAGCTTTTTGTGGCGAGGGAGTCCCCGCCGCGTCTTCGACGCTGCGCTGTCGCGCAGCAAACAAGTGCTCGGCTTAAGATTGGGTGCGCGCGGGGAAAGAGGCCGTAGCTATCACTGGTGTGTCAGCACCCGCG